>NZ_JBVVPY010000004.1:85389-378439 GCF_055811335.1 Mesorhizobium sp. WSM4847
CTCCCGCGGGCGGGGCCCCCCCCCCCGGGGCCGGGCGCCCCCCCGCCCCCCCCCCCCCCCCCCCGCGCCCCGGGGGCGCCCCCCCCCCCCCCCCCGTGGGGGGTGCCTTGGCTCGGCGCAGGCCATTGGAATGGCGCCAACTCCTCATAGGTCTCTGCATCGACCCCGGCATACGCACCGATGTCGAAATCGCGGGCGCCGTCATTCTCGAACGCCGACAGCGCGGCGTGCTCGGCGAAGATATCGGCTGGCGACGGATGCGAAAACGCTTCGTCAAAACCCATCCGCTTGGCGACTTCGGCGACGATCCACCAGTCGGCCCTTGCCTCTCCGGGCGTGGCCAAAAAGGCGCGCTGGCGCGAGATGCGGCGCTCCGAATTGGTGACCGAGCCGTCCTTCTCGCCCCATGCGGCGGCGGGCAGCCGGACGTGGGCGTGGCGGACCGTGTCGGTCTTGGCCAACACGTCCGACACCACGACAAACGGGCAGGCCTTGATCGCCGCCTCGACGGCATCGGCGTCCGGCATCGAGTCGACCGGGTTGGTAGCCATGATCCACAGCGCCTTGATGCGCCCATCGGCTACCGCCTGAAACATCTCGACCGCCTTCAGGCCGGGCTTTTCGGCGACGGCCGGCGCACTCCAGAACCGCTGCACGCGGTCGCGGTGCTCGGGGTTTTCGATCTCCATATGGGCGGCCAGCATGTTGGCCAGGCCGCCGACCTCCCGACCGCCCATGGCGTTGGGCTGGCCGGTCACCGAAAACGGTCCGGCGCCGGGCTTGCCGATGCGGCCGGTAGCGAGATGACAGTTGATGATGGCGTTGACCTTGTCGGTGCCCGAGGACGACTGGTTAACGCCCTGGCTGTAGACGGTCACCGTATTCGCCGTCGCGGCGAACAGGCTGTAGAAGCGGACAAGCTCGTCCTCGCCGAGGTCCGTGGCAGCGGCGATGCCGGCAAGGTCGAGCGCGGAAGCGGCAAAAAGGGCTTGCCCGAAGCCGGTTGTGTGCGCCGTGATATAGGTGCGGTCCAGCGCGTTGTGCTGGCCGAGATAGGCGAGCAGCCCTGTGAACAGCGCGACGTCGCCATCCGGCGCGATCGCCAGATGCATGTCGGCAATGTCTGATGTCATCGTGCGGCGCGGGTCGATCAGCACCACCTTCATGTCGGGCCGTTTTTCCCGAGCAGCGGCAATGCGCTGGTAGAGCACCGGATGGCACCAGGCGAGATTGGAGCCGACCAGCACGATCAGGTCGGCGAGTTCCAGATCCTCGTAGCTGCCCGGCACCGTGTCAGAACCGAAGGCGCGGCGGTGGCCGGCAACCGACGAGGCCATGCACAGGCGCGAGTTGGTGTCGATATTGGCCGAGCCGATGAAGCCTTTCATCAGCTTGTTGGCGACATAATAGTCCTCGGTCAGCAACTGACCGGAGACGTAGAAGGCGACCGAATCGCGACCGTGCTCGGCGATGGTCCGCGTGAAGGTCGAGGCGACGAGGTCGAGCGCTTCGTCCCAGTCGGTGCGACGACCGTGGATCTCCGGATAGAGCAGCCGTCCGTCGAGGTCGATCGTCTCGGCCAGCGCCGAGCCCTTGGAACAGAGCCGGCCGAAATTCGCCGGATGGTCAGGGTCGCCGCGAACGGTTACCTCACCGTTCGCGGCGACCTTCGCCAGCACGCCGCAGCCCACCCCGCAGTAGGGGCAGGTGGTCCTCACCTCGCGCGCTTCGTCGATCTTCATGATTCAAGCCGCGCGACTGGCCAGCGCTTCCAGCGCAATGAACAGGCGCTCGCCCTCGATCCGCACCGGAATGGTGCGCACCGCACCTTCATCGGCGCCGAGCGCCTTGCCGGTTTCCAGCGAGATCACCCAATTGTGCAGAGGGCAGGTCACCGCCGCGCCATGGACGATCCCCTGCGAGAGCGGCCCGCCCTTGTGCGGGCAATGGTCCTCGATGGCGAAGACCTGATCGTCAGCGGTGCGGAAGACAGCAATCTTGCCTTGAGGCGTGGCGACGCAGCGCGCGCCGCGGCGCGGAATGTCTGAGAGCGTGCCGACAGCAATCCAATTCATCATCATCACTCCGCCGCCTGCGCGAAGCCGACCGAAGCCATCGGCCGGAATTCGTGCTTGTCCTTGCCGGAAACGCGTTCCGACCACGGGTCGACCTGGGCGAATTTCTGCGAAAAGACGAAGCGGTCGAAATAAGCCTTGCGCTTCTCGCCATCGTCCATGATCTGGCGCTTGATCTCGGCGATGCCGATGCGCTTGGCCCATTTGTAGATGCGCTCGAGATAGCGGCCCTGCTCGCGATACATCTGCGTCAACGCCACGATATGCTCCAGTGCCTCGTCCTCGGTCTTGACCAGGCCGAGTACCTCGGTGCCCTTGATGTCGAGGCCGGCTGCCCCGGCGAAATGGATCTCGTAGCCTGAATCGACGCAGATCACGCCGACATCCTTGCAGGTTGCCTCGGCGCAGTTCCGCGGGCAGCCCGACACCGCCATCTTGACCTTGGCCGGCGTCCACGAGCCCCACATGAATTTCTCGATGCGGACGCCGAACCCCGTAGAATCCTGCGTGCCGAAGCGGCACCAGTCCGAACCGACGCAGGTCTTTACGGTGCGCAGTCCCTTGGCATAGGCGTGGCCGGAGACGAAGCCGGCCTGGCCGAGATCGGCCCACACCGCCGGCAGATCCTCCTTGCGGATGCCGAGCATGTCGATGCGCTGGCCACCGGTGACCTTGACCATTGGAATTTCGAATTTGTCGACGACGTCGGCAATGGCGCGCAGTTCGGCGGCATTGGTGACGCCGCCCCACATGCGCGGCACCACCGAATAGGTGCCGTCCTTCTGGATGTTGGCGTGTACGCGTTCGTTGATGAAGCGCGACTGGTAGTCGTCTGCATACTCGTCCGGCCAGTCGCAGACGAGATAGTAATTGAGCGCCGGCCGGCATTTGGCGCAGCCGCAGGAGGTGGTCCATTCCAGTTCCTGCATGACGGCGGGAATGGTCTTCAGGCCCTTGGCCTTGATCAGCCGGCGGACCTCATCATGGCCGAGCGTGGTGCAGCCGCACATCGGCTGCACCGCCGCCGGATTATATTTGTCGCCGATGGTGAGTACCATCAGCTTCTCGACCAGCCCGGTGCAGGAGCCGCAGGAGGCGGACGCCTTGGTGTGAGCGCGCACGTCGTCGAGCGAGGTCAGGCTTTTGGCCGTGATCGCGCCAGTGATCTTTCCCTTGCAAACGCCGTTGCAGCCGCAGATTTCCGCATCATCCGGCAAGGCTGCAACGGCCGCCATAGGGTCCAAGGAGGCGCCTCCCTGGTATGACTGGCCGAAGATAAGCGTGTCGCGCATTTCCGATATGTCGGTCTGCTTCTTCTTGAGGTCGTTGAACCAGGCGCCGTCCGCCGTCTCGCCGTAAAGCACGGTACCGATGATGCGGTCATCCCTGAGCACCAGGCGCTTGTAGACGCCGGCCGCGGCATCGCGCAGCACGATCTCCTGGCGGTCCTCGCCCTCGGCAAAGTCGCCAAGCGAGAACAGCTCGATGCCGGTAACCTTGAGCTTGGTCGGCGTGTCCGAATGGACGAAGGCGGCGGCCTCGTCGCCGGCCAACTGGCTGGCGGCGACACGCGCCATCTCATAGAGCGGTGCGACCAGGCCGTAGACCATGCCGTTGACCTCGGCGCATTCGCCGAGCGCGAAGATGTCGGGGTCGTTGCTGCGCATGCCGGCATCGACGACGATGCCGCGATTGACGGCAATACCGGCCTCTTTGGCGAGAGCGGCGTTCGGCCTGATGCCGACCGCCATCACCACAAGCGTCGCCGGGATGATGGTTCCGTCGGCGAGTTCCACCTGCTCGACCTTACCCTTGCCTGTGATCGCCTGGGTGCTGGCCTTGGTGATGACCTTGATGCCGCGCTGCTCGACGGCCCGCTGCAGGAGATAGCCGGCGGCCGGATCGAGCTGTCGTTCCATCAGCGTCGGCATGACATGCAGCACGGTGACGTCCATGCCCTGCGCGTTCAGGCCCGCAGCCGCCTCCAGCCCTAGCAGGCCGCCGCCGATGACCACGGCCTTGGCCCGTGACTGCGCTGCCAGCATCATCGCCCGAACGTCGTCGAGATCGCGATAGGTCAGCACGCCCGGCAGATCGTGGCCGGGCACCGGGATGATGAACGGCACCGAGCCGGTGGCGATGACGAGCTTGTCGTAGGGCTCGGTGACGCCGTGGTCGGAGGTGACGGTCTTTGCCTGCCGGTCGATGGCGACGATCTTGTGGCCCTTGTAGAGGGTGATCCCGTGCTTGATGTACCAGCCATCGCCATGAATGATGATCTCTTCATAATCCTTTTCGCCGGACAGAACCGGCGACAGCATGATGCGGTCGTAGTTCACGCGCGGCTCGGCATTGAAGATCGTGACCTGGTAGAGGTCCGGCGCCTTTTCCAGCAGGTGCTCCAGCATGCGCCCGGGAGCCATGCCGTTGCCGATGATGACGAGTTTTTCGGTCATGTCCTGATCCACTCCGGTCTCACTCAGCCGCGTAGGAAAGGCCTGAAGCTTCGGCGGCGGCCGCGCGCTCCATCCGCCGGATGCTGAAGTGCATCCAGGCAAAGCAGGTGGCGACGATGACGAAGAGCAGCATGAAGCAGCTCGACCAGACGCCGGTGAGGTCGTTGAGTGCGCCGAAGGCGATTGGCAGGACAAAGCCGCCGAGCCCGCCAATCATGCCGACGACACCGCCGACCGCGCCGACACTCTGCGGGTAGTAAGCCGGGATGTGCTTGTAGACGGCGGCCTTGCCAAGGCTCATGAAGAAGCCGAGCACGCAGGCAACGGCTATGAAGGCGAGCGGGCCGATCTCGAAATGGAAGGCGATCGGCCCGCTGATGCCGTGCACGACGTAGTCTGCCGAGGGGAGAGACAGAACGAGAGTCGCGACGGCACTGACCGCGAAGGTCCAGTAGAGCACGGTGCGGGCGCCGATCCGGTCGGAAAGCACGCCGCCATAGGCGCGGAAGATACTTGCAGGGATCGAATAGGCCGCGCCGATCATGCCGGCGGTCGCGATGCCAAAGCCGTAGACGCCGATCAGGTAGCGCGGCAACCACAGCGACAGCGCCACGAATGCTCCGAAGGCGAAGAAATAATAGAAGGCGAAGCGCCAGACCTGCAGGTTCTTGAGCGGCGCGAATTCCTGCAAGAAGCTTCTTGCAGGCGCTGCCTTGCCGGCGCGGCGCTCGCGGATGACCGGATCGTCGCCGGTCGTGAACCAGAAGACGGCGGCCATGACGACGAGTGCTGCCGCCCAGATCAGCGCGACCGACTGCCAGCCCCAGGAGAGAAGCACGAACGGTGCCAGGAACTTGGTGACCGCGGCGCCGACATTGCCGACACCGAAAATGCCAAGCGCCGTGCCCTGCTTGCCGGTCGGGAAGAAGCGCGAGACATAGGCGACACCGACGGCGAAGGAACCACCGGCGAGCCCAACGCCTAACGCGGCGACCAGCATCTGTCCGTAGGTATGCGCAAAAGCGAGCAGGAACGTCGCGACCGCCGCCGCAAGCATGGTCGCGGTGTATACCAGCCGCCCGCCAAAACGGTCGGTCCAGACACCGAGCACCATGCGCACGAGCGAACCGGTGAGGATCGGCGTGCCGACCAGCAGGCCGAACTCCGTCTCGTTCAGCCCAAGGTCCTGCTTTATGCGCACGCCGATGATTGAAAATATCGTCCACACCGCGAAGCAGACGGTGAAGGCGATGGTGGACATCACAAGCGCCTGGCGGGGAGCATTGTCCTGGCTGGGCGCGGCTGGGAGATTGGCGGTCAACGTCTGGCTCCGGTTTGCGGCGTGGGAGGCACCGCGGATGTTTGTGGGTGAATGATCAGCGGCGCGGCATTAGTGCGTGCAACGAGACGGGGCTCGCCACGGCCAGGTCCTTGTTTTCCGTCTTGGCGCCGACGGGAAACAGCAGGAGCGCGGCGGTGAACAGTGCCGCCGTCAGCGCGCTGCTGGCCAGAAAATCGCGGCGCGTGAAGTCCGCGAGGGACGCGCCAGTTCCGATCCGTTTCGTCATCGTCGTCTCCGGTGGGCGCCGCTTGGGACCAGCGCCGTCGATCGCGTAAAAACAAAAAAGCCGCCGGTCAGGTCTTTGCGCGTCCGTCCATCCGGGATCGCGTATTGACCTGAGCGGCAGCTTTGCCTGTGGCGCCCGCCATTGGACGCCGTGTCACTTGGCCCTTTCGGACCTACAATTTGAAAAGCAGGAAGCGTGCCAATTCGACAGCGCTCCAGATTATCGAATTAAATCAATGTGAACCGCAGCCGCGCGATTTTTGACCAAGCCCGGCAGCGGATCAAAGATTAGTCAGAATGCCTTGCACAGCAGCATAATATTTGTGCAATGCGGTAGATTGCTCATTGCCGATGCAGATTGCCAATTGTAGATGATGACGCGTTTTTCGGTCATGGCCTTACTCCGCGGCTTCCACGAAGCGGTGGCGTTCGTAGAGGAACTTCAGCACCGCCTCGCGGCAGCGCAGGAAGGTCCGGTCGGAGGAAAGCTCGATGCGCCGGCGCGGCCGGGCCAGCGGCACCGCAAGCACCTCGCCGATGGTCGCCGCTGGACCGTTGGTCATCATGACGATGCGATCGGACAACAGCACCGCCTCGTCGACATCGTGCGTGATCATGATCGTCGTCGAGCCAAGCCTCGAATGGATATCCATCACCGCATCCTGCAGATGGGCGCGCGTCAGAGCGTCCAGCGCACCGAAGGGCTCGTCGAGCAGCAGGATCTTCGGCTCCATGGCCAGCGCGCGGGCGATGCCGACGCGCTGCTTCATGCCGCCCGATATCTCGGCGGGCCGCTTGTCCCTGGCATGCGCCATCTGCACGAGGTCGAGATTGCGCATGATCCAGTCATGCCGCTCGGCCTTGGTCCTGGTCGAACCGAACACCTTCGACACCGCCAGATTGATGTTCTCGTAGACGGTGAGCCACGGCAAAAGGCTGTGGTTCTGGAATACCACGGCGCGCTCGGGTCCGGGGCTGTCGACCTCCTTGTCCTCGAGCAGGACCGCGCCGGCGGAGACTCTGGTCAGCCCGGCGATCAGGTTGAGCAAGGTCGACTTGCCGCAGCCGGAATGGCCGATGATGGAGACGAATTCGCCTTTGTCGATGGTCAGCCGGATGTCTTTCAGCACCTCGCTGACCTGGCCGCCGCGGGCAAAGGATTTGTCGATATGGTCGAGTTTCAGGTAGGCCGTCATCGCCCCTCTCCTCACTTTGCCGTTGTGCCGCGGGTGACGAAGGCGCCGACCGCCGCGACCAAGCGGTCGAGGCAGAAGCCGGTGACGCCGATATAGGCGAGCGCGACGATGATGTCGGGCAGCCGCGACGAGTTCCAGGCGTCCCAGATGAAGAAGCCGATGCCGACGCCGCCTGTCAGCATTTCGGCGGCGACGATGGCGAGCCAGGACAGGCCGATGCCGATGCGCAGGCCGGTGAAGATGTAAGGTGCCGCGGCCGGCACCATGATCTTTACGAAGAATTCGAGCTGGTTGAGCCTGAGGATGCGGGAGACGTTTCGATAATCCTCTGGAATGTTGCGGACGCCGACGGCAGTGTTGATGATCACCGGCCAGATCGAGGTGATGAAGATGACGAAGATCGCCGACGGGCTGGAATCGCGGAAGGCAGCCAGCGACAGCGGCAGCCAGGCGAGCGGCGGCACGGTGCGCAGAATCTGGAACACCGGATCGAGGCCGCGCATCGCCCAGATCGACTGGCCGACCAGCGCACCGAGCGCGACGCCGACGATGGCAGCCAGGCCGAAGCCGATGGCGACCCGCTGCAGCGAGATCAGCACCCGCCAGGCCAGTCCGATATCCTGCGGACCATAGTCGAAGAACGGATGGGCGATCAGATCGTAGGCCTCGTTCCATACCTGGCTAGGTGGCGGCAAGCTGGCATTGGGCGACGAGCAGGCGACCTGCCAGACGACGAGCATGACGATGATGACTACGGCCGGCGGCACCAGCGTGCTCGCCAGCTTGCCGGCGATCGCGGCGGGATCGAAGCGGCGCCTCACCTTGGCGGTGAAAGCTATGACCTCTGCAGGCTTGGCAGGCGCGGGGAACGCCTTCACCTTGGTGTCCTCGATGGCTTGAATAGACATTTTCGCAAAAAGCTCCTTGAGCACTGGCAAGCGGCGCAGCGGCGGCGCTTGCCGTCGACGTCAGGCCGATGCCTTGATCTTGAGGCTGTCGAGATAGGCGGACGGGTTGGCCGGATCGAAAATCTTGCCGTCAAAGAAGGTCTCGACGCCGCGCGATGGAGACGCCGGGATATCGGCCGCAGCAACGCCAAGATCCTTGGCCGCCTCGCGCCACAGATCTTCGCGGTTGACTTGATCGACCAGCGCCTTGATGTCGGTGGTCGCCGCGAATTTGCCCCAGCGGATGTTTTCGGCGAGGAACCAGCTGTCGTGGCTCTTGAACGGATAGGACACACCGCCCTTCCAGAACTTCATGTAGAGGTCGGTGCCGATGGCGACGCGGTCATTGCCGTAATTGATGTCGCCCTTGAGGCGGCCTATGATGTCGGCTGTCGGCACGTTCATCCATTGCCGCTTGCCGATGATGGCCGCCATCTCGTCCTTGTTTTCCATGGCTTCGCACCATTGCTGGGCTTCCATGACGGCCATCAGGATCGCCTTGGTGGCGTTCGGGTTCTTGTCGATGAAGGCGGCGCGCAGGCCGAGCGCCTTTTCCGGATGGCCTTTCCACAACTCGCCCGTGGTGGCGGCGGTAAAGCCGACGCCCTGATGGACGAGTTGCTCGTTCCATGGCTCGCCGACGCAGAACACGTCCATGTTGCCGACCTTCATGTTGGCGACCATCTGCGGTGGCGGCACGACGATGGTCGAGACATCCTTGTTGGGATCGATGCCGCCAGCGGCCAGCCAATAGCGCAACCAGAGATCATGAGTGCCGCCCGGGAAGGTCATGGCGGCCTTCACCTCCTTGCCTTCGGCCTTCTTGGCCGCGAAGGCGTCCTTCAGCTTGGAGGCGTCGAGGCCGACGCCGGTGCCGGCATATTCCTGCGCGACGGAAATCGCCTGGCAGTCGTAATTCAGCCGCGCGACGATCGCCATCGGCATCGGCTGGTTGTTCTGCGTCACCTTGCCGGTATGCATCAGGTAAGGCATCGGCGTCAGGATATGGGCGCCGTCGATGCCGTTGGCTTCGCCGCCGAGCATCAGATTGTCGCGCGTCGCGCCCCAGGAGGCCTGCTTGAGCACCTCGACATCGGGCATGCCGAATTTCTCGAACAGGCCCTTCTCCTTGGCGATCATCAGCGGCGCCGCGTCGGTCAGCGCGATGAAGCCGAGCTTGGCGCCGGTGACTTCCGGTGCCGCGGGCGCCGCATAGGCGCCAGACGGCAGCAGCGCGCGTGCCGCTGCCAGGGTTGCCGCGGTGGCAGCACTTGCCATCAGAAAATTGCGGCGGGTCATGCCCTCGAGAAGGGCTTCAGTCTTGATGCGTTTCGTCATCGTCGTCTCCCGTTGGGCACTGCTTGGGATCAGCGCCGTCGATTGCCGTGCTCGGTCAAAACAAAAAAAGCCGCCGGCCAGGCCGCGCGCGTCCGTCCATCCGGGATCGCGTGTTGACCTGAGCGGCAGCTTTGCCTGTAGCGCCCGCCATTGGACGCCTGTTCCGTGACCCGAAAAGAGTCTGCTTATTGCAAAGCAGGAACCGTGCCAGTTTCGGAATGGATGACAAACATCAATGAGATCAACGGCATGCCACAATCATCGGCGCGCTGGCCCGTTGGGCGAGCAAGCCAAAGATTGTTCATTAGCGCCGTTGCACGCATAATTTTTGTGCAATGCACAAGAATGGCGCGAAAATGATCAGGCTTCGGCGCGCGCCAATTTCTGCCCGGCAATGTAGGCGTCGACCTCGTCGGGATCGAATATCTGGCCATCGAAGAAACCATCGGGGCCGAGCACCAGACTGGCGCCGGCGGAGCCGACAGGTGTGGCAGACGCCAGCGCGCCCTCCACCTTAGAATTGGCGCCGGGAAGTGCGACGCCGAGCGGCTTCAGCGCTGCGCGATAGAGGTCGGGCCGGTAGGTGTCCCGCGCGAGCGCCATGTGGGCAGCGCTGTGCTTGACCTGCCCCCAACGGACCATCTGCGTGTAGAACCACAGCGCGTGGCTTTTCCACGGAAAATTTGCCGCCTTGCCGAAAGCCAGAAAGAAGTCCTCGACGGTCAGTTCCGCGCCGCCGCCCAGCGCAAGATGTCCGGTCAGGATCGGCATCTGTAGCGCCGGCGAAAGGCCGAGGAAGGAAGGCTGCGCCATCAGGGCGGCCAGTTCGCCGCGGTTTGCCGGATCCTGGCACCAGCGCGCGGCGTGATGGAGCGCGCGCAGCAGCGCCGAAAGCGCTTGCGGGTGTTTTTCGGCCCAGGCCTTGCGCACGCCGACGACTTTCTCGGGGCTGGTCTTCCAGATGGTGGCCTTGACCGTGGCGATATGGCCGGTGCCGGCGACGACCGAGGCGCTGTTCCACGGTTCGCCGGCGCAGTAGCCGTCGATCCTGCCGGCGGCGAGTGCGTCGGCCATGAAGGGCGGCGGCACGATGACGATTTCTATTTCGCGCGACGGATCGATGCCGCAGGCGGCGAGCCAGTAGCGCAGTTCGTAATTGTGTCCGGAGTGCGGATGCACGACCGCAAAGCGCAGGGGGTCGCGACCGGCATTTGCCCGTTCACGGATCAGCGCTCCCAAGGCCTTGCCGGCCCGCGCCGGATTGAGATCGGGCAAGGCGCCGTGCGCGGCCATGCCCGCCCAGAGCGTGTTCGAAACCGTTACGCAGTTACCGCCCAGTCCCAGCGAGAACGGCACGATCGTGTCGGAGGCGAGCGGGGTGAGCCCCAGATTGCAGGCGATCGGCATCGGCCCCAGCATATGCGCCAAATCGAAATGCCCGATCGCGATGCGGTCGCGGATGTTGGCCCAAGAGGTTTCGCGGCTGAGCGTCAGGTCGACGCCTTCGCGTGCGGCAAAGCCGATCTCCCTCGCTGCGACAAGGACGGCGCTGTCGAAGAGCGGTATGAAACCTGCGTTGATCTGGTGTTCGGCCGCCATGCTCAACTCTCTCCGGGATCCAGAAGGCCTGCCGCCGTCACCAGGCTCTGCGCGATTTCGCTGATCTTGCGGTTCTGGTTCATGGCGGTCTTGCGCAGAAGCGTATAGGCCGCGTCCTCCGACAGGCCGCGTGATCGCATCAGGATGCCCTTGGCGCGGTCGATGACCTTGCGGTCCTCCAATTCACTGCGGGCTTCCTCAAGTTCGCGCGCCATCCGCGAGAACGCGTTGAAGCGGCTGATCGCCATGTCGAGGATCGGCTTGACGCGCTCCTGGCGCAGCCCGTCGACGACATAGGCGGAGACCCCCGCTTCCACCGCAGCTTCGATTGAAGCCTGATCCGACCGGTCCACGAACATGGCGATCGGCCGCTTCACCACGCGCGAAAGCTGGAACATGTTTTCAAGCATATCGCGGTTGGGATTTTCGAGATCGATGACGATTACGTCCGGTTCGATCTCGGCAATGCGCCGCGCTATTCCCGCAACATCGTGAACGACCGTGACCTGCTCATGCCCGGCCTCCCGCAATCCCGCCTCGATGATGGAGGCGCGGATGTGGTTTTCGTCGATCACCAGGACGGTGAGGGATTTCCGGATCATGCCGCATTTTGCGCACGCAGCGTGATTGTGCAATGCGGCATGGCGAGAATTGACGAAGTCATCGCTTCGGGGACCGTAACATGTTCGCGGAACCGACCGTTAAGCCTCTCTAAACGCATCTGACTTTGCTTTTGTATCCACCGCGCTATTTCCCAATTGCGACCTTGTCTCGCTGGCTTTGAATTGGAGGTTCCATGGATCGGCGATTATTTTTGACAGGAGTGTTGGGCGTTGCTGGGGCAGCAGCCCTTGCGAGCGCAGTTCGGCCAATCAACGCGGTGGCCGGCGTACCGAGCGCCAGAAGTGGCATCCTCGATGAACTCGACGCGCTGGAGACAGAGCCGTTCGAAGATGAGGATACTCAGGCGGAGCCGGTCCGACATCGGAGCTGGCACCGCAGGCGGCGGCGCCGGCGGCGGGCTTGGAGAAGGGCCTGTCGTCGTGCCTGGCGATATGGCCGTCTGCGCAGACGGTGTTTTCGCAGGCGTGTTTGGGTCTGGGGCTGGTATTATTAGCAGTTAGTGTGCTGAAAACCCCGGTGGTTGCCGGGGTTTTCAGTCTCAGACTAGCCGAATACGGCGAACTTTCAGGGATCCGCGCGAGTTGTCGGGCCTGCCAGTTATAGGCAGGCCAAAATCAGACTGATTTTCCCAAAGAGGAAACTGGTGGAGCCAATCGGAATCGAACCGACGACCTCTTGAATGCCATTCAAGCGCTCTCCCAACTGAGCTATGGCCCCACTCCGGCAGTCAACCGGCGCCGTTGCCGGCGAAGAGATCCGGCGCGGGTTGAGACCGCGCCGTTAGTGCAGGCGGCTTCTAACCCCGCCTTCCGTCAATATCAAGCCTTTAAGAGCCGCTTTTTATCAAGAACCCGCGAAAGTCGGCGGGCGCTGTGTGAGAGGCCGGATCAGACTTCGTCGTCGTCATCGCCGACGCCGATCATGTCGGCGACATCGTCGTCCTCTTCCTCTTCGTCGGCGAGGAAGGTATCGTCGTCGTCGCCGAGGTCCACATCGTCCTCGTCATCGCCGAGATCGGGAAGATCGTCGGGCTTCGTATCCTCGTCCGCCTCTTCGAGCGAGACGACCTCGACGCCCTCTTCCTCCTCGGCGTCGACTTCCTTCTCGGCAACTTCCTCTTCCTCCTCAAGGGCGGCAATCTTGCCTTCCTCGAAATAAGAGCGGGGATAATTCTTGCCGGTATAGGGCGAGACGATCGGATCCTTGTTCAGATCGTAGAATTTTTGACCCGTCTCGGGGTCGATGCGTTTGGTGCCAAGTTCGGGTTTTGCCACAGCAAGCCTCGTCGATGAAAGTTTGGTCCCCATAACCACAGTTTACGGCGCTGTCAAAGCCTAAAGCCAGCGTCACAAATCCCCGCGTTGAGCGACCTCTTGCAAGGGGATGACCATTTCCGCCCGCCGTGATACGAGACCGCGCAAACCAGAAGAAAAAGGCCAGCCACCGGCTTTTTTCACCCAAGGAAAACCCATGTCGCATACTGCCGCCCCGAAACCGGCCACCGCCCGCAAATCGCCAGTGCTTTCAGGCACAGCACGGGTGCCCGGCGACAAGTCGATCTCGCACCGCTCGTTCATGTTCGGCGGCCTCGCCTCCGGCGAAACCCGCATCACCGGCCTGCTGGAAGGCGAGGACGTGATGCGCACGGGCGCCGCGATGAAGGCAATGGGCGCGCATATAGAGAAGCGCGGCGCTGAATGGGTGATCCGCGGCACCGGCAACGGCGCGCTGCTGCAGCCGGAAGGCCCGCTCGATTTCGGCAACGCCGGCACCGGCTCGCGCCTCACCATGGGCCTGGTCGGCACCTACGACATGGAGACGACCTTCATCGGCGACGCCTCGCTGTCCGGCCGGCCGATGGGCCGCGTGCTCGAGCCGCTGCGCCAGATGGGCGTGCAGGTGCTGAAGGCGACGCCCGGCGACCGCATGCCGATCACGCTGCGCGGCCCAAAACACGCCGCGCCGATCACCTACCGCGTGCCGATGGCCTCGGCCCAGGTGAAGTCGGCGGTGCTGCTCGCCGGGCTGAACACGCCCGGCATCACCACCGTCATCGAGCCAGTGATGACGCGCGACCACACCGAAAAGATGCTGCAGGGATTCGGCGCCAATCTGTCGGTCGAGACCGACGAGCGCGGCGTGCGCCACATCTTCATCGAGGGCCAGGGCAAGCTCACCGGCCAGACAATCGCTGTGCCGGGCGACCCGTCATCGGCCGGATTCCCGCTGGTGGCGGCGCTGATCGTGCCGGGCTCGGACGTTACAATCGAAAACGTGCTGATGAACCCGACCCGCACCGGTCTTTTGTTGACGCTACAGGAAATGGGCGCCCGGATCGACGTTCTCGAGCCGCGCAATGAAGGCGGCGAGGATGTCGCCGATCTGCGGGTGCGCTACTCCGAGCTGAAGGGCGTCACCGTGCCGCCCGAACGGGCGCCGACGATGATCGATGAATATCCGGTGCTTGCTGTCGCGGCGAGCTTTGCCGAGGGCGAGACGCTGATGCAGGGACTGGAAGAGCTGCGGGTGAAGGAATCGGACCGGCTGTCGGCGGTCGCCGAAGGGCTGAAGCTCAATGGCGTCGACTGTACCGAGGGCGAAGCCACACTGGCGGTGCGTGGAAAACCCGGCGGCAAGGGGCTTGGCCAACATCCGAACGGAAAGAGCACCATCGTCCAGACCCATCTCGACCACCGCATTGCCATGAGCTTTCTCGTCATGGGACTGGCAACGGAAAAGCCTGTCACCATCGACGACCAGGCGATGATCGCGACCAGCTTTCCGGAGTTCATGGGGTTGATGAAGGGGCTGGGCGCGGAGATTGATTGATGCTGCGAGACTGGCCAGTGTTAGCGGGCTGTCTTGGGGCCGCGTTGGTCCCTTATCTGATCGAACGCGTCGTTTTCAAAAAGCGTGTCGGCATTTTTGCTGTTCTTTTTTGGCTTTTGGCCCTGCAATTTTTGACCATGTACCTGTTCGCCTATGCAGGCGAGTTTCTAGAAAATAACGACTGGGTCTTTCTTGCAGTAATTTTCAAAGCGTTTGGAGCAATGGCCTTTATGACAATTGGCGTAATACCTTTCATTGCGTTGCCATTATCGGTTTTGATCGCCTTGGCGGTACTGGCGTTCCGTCTGTTTAGGCAAGCTAGATGAGTCCAACCTTCACCATCGCCATCGACGGCCCAGCAGGCGCGGGCAAAGGCACCCTTGCCCGCCGACTGGCCGACCATTACCGGCTGAACCTGCTCGACACCGGCCTCACCTATCGCGCGGTGGCGCATGCGCTGCTTCGGCTCGGCCTGCCGCTCGACAATGTCTCGGCCGCCGAGACCGCTGCCCGGCAGGTCGACCTGGCCAAGCTCGACCGGTCGGTGCTGACGGCGCATGCGGTCGGCGAAGCGGCTTCGAAAGTGGCTGTCATCCCTTCGGTGCGGCGCATACTGGTCGAAAAGCAGCGCGAATTCGCCAAGGCGCCGCCGGGCGCCGTGCTCGACGGCCGCGACATCGGCACAGTGGTCTGTCCCGACGCCGACATAAAACTCTATGTGACGGCGAGCGCCGAGGTGCGGGCACAACGCAGGCTGGCCGAGATCGAGAGCATCGGCGGCACCGCCGATTTCGACGATATCCTCGCCGATATCCTGCGCCGCGACGAGCGCGACATGGGTCGCGCCGACTCGCCGCTGAAGCCGGCCGCCGACGCGCACTTGCTCGACACGTCGGAAATGGCTATAGAAGCCGCGTTCCTGGCGGCCAAGGCGATCATCGACGACGTTCTGGCCAAGAGAAACAAAGCCTGAGCCGGGTTTCCTGCCGTTGCCGATTGCCGGCGGCGAAAAGATACCCATATCGGGCACGAACCAGCCTGCCAGCATTCTTCATGCGCCGGAATTGCCGCTTAGGCGGCCAAGGGCTTTTTTGAGGCCCGGAACGCCGGCAGGCCAACGCAACGCTAACCCACGGCGCCCGCCCCGCTTGAGATGCGGGCATTCCAGGAGAAACTATGTCAGTTGCAAATCCCACTCGCGATGATTTCGCGAGCCTGCTCGAAGAATCTTTTTCCGCCGGCCATTCCGGCGAAGGCCAAGTCGTCAAGGGCACGATCACTGCGATCGAAAAGGACATGGCAATCATCGACGTCGGCCTCAAGGTCGAAGGTCGCGTGCCGCTGAAGGAATTCGGCGTCAAGGGCAAGGATTCGACGCTTAAGGTCGGCGACACGGTCGAGGTCTATGTCGAGCGCATCGAAAACGCGCTTGGCGAAGCGATGCTTTCGCGTGAGAAGGCCCGCCGCGAAGAGAGTTGGGTCCGTCTCGAAGAGAAGTTCACCAAGGGCGAGCGCGTCGAAGGCGTCATCTTCAACCAGGTCAAGGGCGGCTTCACCGTCGATCTCGACGGCGCCGTGGCCTTCCTGCCGCGCAGCCAGGTCGACATCCGTCCGATCCGCGACGTCTCGCCGCTGATGCACAATCCGCAGCCTTTCGAGATCCTCAAGATGGATCGCCGCCGCGGCAACATCGTGGTGTCGCGCCGCACCGTGCTCGAGGAGAGCCGCGCCGAACAGCGTTCGGAAATCGTGCAGAACCTCGAAGAGGGCCAGGTGGTCGAAGGCGTCGTCAAGAACATCACCGACTATGGTGCGTTCGTCGACCTCGGCGGCATCGACGGCCTGTTGCATGTCACCGATATGGCATGGCGCCGCGTCAACCATCCGACCGAAATCCTCAACATCGGCCAGACGGTCAAGGTGCAGATCATCCGCATCAACCAGGAAACCCACCGCATCTCGCTCGGCATGAAGCAGCTCGAGAGCGATCCGTGGTCCGAGATCGGAACGAAATTCCCTATCGGCAAGAAGATCAAGGGCACCGTCACCAACATCACCGACTACGGCGCGTTCGTCGAGCTGGAGCCGGGCATCGAGGGTCTCATCCACGTTTCGGAAATGTCGTGGACGAAGAAGAATGTACATCCCGGCAAGATCCTGTCGACGACGCAGGAAGTCGACGTGGTGGTGCTCGAGGTCGATCCGGCCAAGCGCCGCATCTCGCTCGGCCTCAAGCAGACGCTCGAGAACCCGTGGCAGGCTTTCGCCAGCAGCCATCCGGTCGGCAGCCAGGTCGAGGGCGAGGTCAAGAACAAGACCGAGTTCGGCCTGTTCATCGGCCTCGAAGGCGATGTCGACGGCATGGTCCATCTTTCCGACCTCGACTGGACGCGTCCGGGCGAGCAGGTGATCGAGGAGTACAATCGCGGCGACACCGTCAAGGCGCAGGTGCTCGACGTCGACATCGACAAGGAGCGCATCTCGCTCGGCATCAAGCAGCTGGCCAAGGATACGGCCAGCGAGGCGGCGACTTCAGGCGAACTGCGCAAGAACGCGGTCGTCACCTGCGAGGTTACCGGCGTCAAGGATGGCGGCCTGGAAGTGCGGCTGGTCGACAGCGGCATCGAGACCTTCATCAAGCGCTCCGACCTCAGCCGTGACCGCGACGAGCAGCGCCCCGAGCGCTTCACGGTCGGCCAGAAGGTCGATGCCCGCGTCATCGCCTTCGACAAGAAGACCCGCAAGCTGCAGGTCTCGATCAAGGCGCTGGAAATCGCCGAAGAGAAGGAAGCGGTCGCCCAGTACGGCTCGACCGACTCCGGCGCTTCGCTGGGCGACATCCTGGGCGCCGCGCTGAAGAAGCAGGGTAGCTAGGTCCACTAACGCCGCGCCTCGCGCGGCCTGTTAAAAAACCCCGCCGGAGCGATCCGGCGGGGTTTTTGTTTGACCATGGTCAGAGCATCGTAACCCCAAACCTGGCAAACCGGTTTTGGGAAATCCGCGCTCAAACAAAGAGATAGATCAGGCCCTGCCGTAAAGCGGCACCAGTGTGCCGCTCATCGCCAGATTGGCCGGCGAAGCGAGGTAGGCGATCGCTTCCGCCGCCGCTTCGAGGCTGACCCATTTGCCGAAATCGGCGGCCGGCATGTCAGCCCGGTTGGCCGGCGTATCGAGGGTCGAGGGCGCGACCGCATTGACCAGGATGCCCTTGCCCTTGAGTTCTTCCGCCATCGCCACCGTCATTGCCGCGACCGCTGCCTTGCTGGCGGCATAGGCGATCATGCCGGAACCGCGCCGCAGGTCGAGCCCGGCACGCGCCGTGATATTGACGATGCGGCCCGACACGGAAGATTCCAGCATTGAGCGGATCGCCGCGCGGCAGCACAGGAAGGTGGTGCGCGCGTTGGTGTCCATCATTTCGGCAAAAGACGCGGGCTCGATCTTCTCGACCGGCGCGGCGGTGAAGCCGCCGGCCAGATGGATGGATGCCCACAAATCCGTAACGCTGGCGAAGAACGCATCGACCTTGGCGGGATCGGCGAGATCGACATTGTGCGCCAGCCTGACACGCTCATGTGCCGGGAAGGGAAAATGCGCGGGCGCGGCGGCATGGGCGTTCGGCACATGGCAGATCGCGCCCTGCTCCAGCAGTTTGCCGACAACCGCGCCACCGAGCGCTCCGGTGCCGCCGGTCACCACAACATGCCTGCCGTCCAGTGTATCCGTCATCTACGACCGCTCCTGTCACTCTTATGCCGCACCGCCGCCGAAGGTCGCGCCTTTCGCGCAATCACTCAACCGAAATCTTGATGACGCAGCGCCGCTTGTGCGCGTCAGAACGTCGGCCATCCGACGCGGATCGCATCCCCAGGCAGACGCTGCCACAGCACTCAATCGATGGTGATCTCGATGACATACGGCAGTCCGGTCGCCCGCGCGCGCTTGAGTGCGTCTGCCAGATGACCGATGCCGGCGAGCCGCTCGGCGGCAATGCCATAGGCCTCGGCCAACTTGCAGAAATCAGGCGGCGCCGGCGAGACGCCGACCGGCTCGACGCCGACATCGAGCATCGAGGTTTCGATTTCGCGATAGCCGAGATTGTTCCAGACGACGAAGATCACCGGCGCCGCAGCGTCGAGCGCGGCGCCCAGTTCCGGCAGCGTGAACTGGAAACCACCGTCGCCGGTGAGACAAACGACCGGCGCATCAGGCACGGCAAGGGCTGCGCCGATCGCCGCCGGCGGACCATAGCCCAGCGCGCCGAAGCCGGTGGCGGCGTTGAACCAGCCGCCCGGACGGTCGTGATCGTAATAGAGGTTGGCGGCATAGACCGGCTGGGTCGAATCGCCGACGATGATCGAACCCGGCAATGCATCGCGGATCATCTCGACGGCGCGGGTTTGCGCCTGGAGGGCCGGGGCCATTTCGGCAAAGGCTGCTTGCCTTGTCGCAGCGGCGCGAGACTGGCCGTCGCCCGATGCCGGCTGGTCCGTACCAATCTCGACAAGCAGCGCCTCGAGTGCTGCGCCGCAATCGGCATGGATCGAAATCCGGGCGGGCCGGCGGGCAAGCTGGTCGGCGCCGATGTCGATGCGGATCAGATTGGACGGCAGGACAAAGCCACCGTCGCCATATCCGTCGTAGTCGGTCGGGCCGAATTCGGTGCCGGCGGCAATGACCAGATCGGCCTCGGCCATCAATGCACGCACCACCTTCAGACTGGGGCTGGCCGGCACGCCGAGCGGATGGCGGTGCAGCAGGCCGCGGGCATTGGCCGTCTGGACAACCGGCGCTCCCAGCCTTTCGGCAAGGCGCTGTAACGGCGCTTCGGCTCTCTTGGCGCCGCCGCCGGCAAGGACCAGCGGGCGGCGGGCAGCCGCGCAAAGTTTTGCCGCCTCTGCTATCGCCGCCGGATTCGGCTCGGGCGGCGCGACATTCGTCAGCAAAGCGGCGATGCCGCCGGCCGGCTTGACCATGATATCGGTCGGGATCTCGATGTGCACCGGGCCCGGACGCGACGACGAAAACAGGGCGAAGGCGCGGGCAAGAACGCCCGGCAGTTCGTCGGCGTCGGTGACACGGTGCGAAAACAGCGCGACCTTTTCCATCATGCCGCGCTGGTCGGGCAGTTCGTGCAGATGGCCAAGGCCCTTGCCCAGTGTCGGCGTGGCGTTGACGCCCGAGATCACCAGCATCGGAACCGAATCGGCACGGGCCTGGCCCATCGCGGTGATGGTGTTGGTCAGCCCCGGTCCGGTGATGACGAAGGCGATGCCCGGCCTGCCGCCGGCGCGCGCATAGCCGTCGGCCATGAACCCGGCGCCCTGTTCATGACGCGGGGTGACGTGGCGAATCTTCGAGCGCGCCAAGCCGCGATAGAGTTCGACCGTATGCACACCCGGAATGCCGAAAACCGTATCGACATCATGGGCTTCGAGCAAAGTGATGAGCGCTTCGCCGACTGTCGTCATTGCCTGAGCACCGGACGTGTGAGGCAGGTCGGTCCGCCCTCGCAGGCGATGCACAGTGCGTCCGCCTCGAAGGTTGAAACCCTGCAGCCGGCGGCCGCCATGGCCGCCGCCGTCTTCGGGAAGCCGGCAACGGCGATCACCTCGCGCGGCGCGGTCGGCAGCACATTGAGGCTGAGGCCGTTGGAGGCGAAGAACTCCCCGGCGTCGCCTTCGACCAGGCGAATGCCTCGCGCCCGCAGCATCTGGTAGAAGGCAGCCGGCAAAAGCGGTGCATAGACCAGCGCCAGATCGTCGGCCAGCGGACTGATCACCGACATCAGATGCAGGCAGGCGTCCTCGCCATGCCAGAGCGGCAGGTCGTAGCCATAGACCTGGATACCCCTGGGGGTGAGCAGGTTGGCGAGTTGCTGGATGCCGTCCTGGTTGGTGCGCACGCCGCGGCCGACGGCCAGGGTCAGTGAATCCACCCAGACGCAATCACCGCCCTCGACCTGTCCGGGAGGCTCGATGCGGCCGAGGATAGGTACGCCCATGCGCTTGTAGGCCGCCTCGTGCAGGCCGGGCTCGGCCCGGCGCAGCGCCTTGCCCATGGCAAGGATGATGGCGCCGTGGTCGGTCATCAACGAAGGATCATGCGTGAAGACCGAATCGGCAAGCCCGTCATCAGCGTCGGTCAGCCATTCGATCGCGGCGCCGGATGCCAGAACCAGCGTCGTCAGCGCCTCATGCTGGGCGGCGGCCTTTTGCGGATCGAAGCCCGCACCATAGTGCCATTCCGATGTTTTGGCGCGGGCCATAGCGCTTGCGGCGGACCGCATCAGCACGCGCTGCAGGGGCCCGGCCATGGACTGCGACCCGTATGCTTTACCCACCAAGTGCTCCTGAACCATCCCATCCAGCCAATAGCCACTCAGCGAGCAGTGATCAATGGTCCAAAAAGCATGGTTGACGGAGGCAAGCGGAACGGTACATCTTGAGAATGAGAAGTCTGTCCAGTGATGGTAATGGGTAAAAAATTCCAGCAGCGGCGGGTCCGGCCATTTCGTGAGGCACCGCAAAGGTGATAGCGCAAGGCACCGCCCCCGCCCTGAAGTACACGGCGCAGAACGACGCCGCCGAAGCCATCCATGTCGAGAACCTGCATAAACGATTCGGCGAACTGCATGTGCTGAAAGGCGTTTCGCTGTCGGCGCGCGACGGCGAGGTCATCGCCATCATCGGTGGCAGCGGCTCGGGCAAGTCGACCCTGCTGCGCTGCATCAATTGCCTGGAGAACCCGACCAGCGGAATCGTCCGCGTCAATGGCGAGGAGATCCGGATGAAGGCCGACAGTCATGGCCACACCGTTCCCGCCGACCGCAAGCAGATCGAGCGCATCCGCTCCAAGCTCGGCATGGTCTTCCAGAATTTCAATCTGTGGAGCCACATGACGCTGATCGAGAACGTCATCGAGGTTCCGGTGCATGTTCTGGGCGTCAAGCGCGATGTGGCCATCGCCGAGGCGGAAAAGCTGCTTGCCCGCGTCGGCCTGGCCGAAAAGCGCGATGTCTATCCGGCCTATCTGTCAGGCGGCCAGCAGCAGCGTGCGGCCATCGCCCGGGCGCTGGCCATCAATCCGCGCGTCATGCTGTTCGACGAGCCGACCTCGGCGCTCGATCCGGAACTGATCGGCGAGGTGCTGAAGGTGATCGGCGACCTGGCACGCGAAGGCCGCACCATGGTGCTGGTCACCCATGAGATGAAGTTCGCCCGCGAGGTCGCGACGCATGTCGTCTACCTCTACAACGGACTGGTCGAGGAAGAAGGGCCGCCGGAGCAGATCTTCGGCGCACCGAAATCCGAAAGGCTGAAGCAATTCATCCGCAACATCGGTTAAGCCGAGGCGGACGAAAAACGGGAACAACAACAAACTGGGAGTTTTTGGCATGAAGACCGTTCTGAAAACATTTGCCGCAGCACTTCTGCTCGGCGTCGCCGCGATGAGCATGGCAAAGGCCGAGCCGGTCAAGATCGGCGTCGCTGCCGAACCCTATCCGCCGTTCACCTCGCCGGATGCTTCCGGCAAATGGGTTGGCTGGGAGATCGAATTCATCGACGCGGTCTGCGCCGAGCAGAAACTCGATTGCGTCATCACCCCCGTCGCCTGGGACGGAATCATCCCGGCGCTGACGACCAAGAAGATCGACGTCATCGCCAGTTCCATGTCGATCACCGACGAGCGCAAGAAGACGATCGACTTCTCCGACAAATATTACAACACCCCGACAGCTATCATCGGACCGAAGGACCAGAAGTTCGGCGCTATCCCGGAAGATCTCAAGGGCAAGATCATCGGCGTGCAAGTTTCGACCGTGCATGCCGACTACGTCAAGAAGCACTTCACCGAAGCCGCGGAAATCAAGGAATATCAGACCCAGGACGAAGCCAATCAGGATCTTGCCGCCGGCCGTGTCGATGCCGTGCAGGCCGATTCCATCGCGCTCGATGCCTTCCTGAAATCGGATCAGGGCAAGCAATGCTGCGATCTGAAGGGCACGGTCGCGCCGGATCTGGCGATCCTCGGGCCCGGCGTCGGCGCCGGTGTCCGCAAGGAGGACACCGAGTTGAAGGAGAAGATCAACGCCGGCATCAAGGCGATCCGCGCCAACGGCAAATATGACGAGATTTCGAAGAAATACTTCGATTTCGACATCTATGGCGCCGACCCACAGTCGAATTGACGGCGTGCATCCCCGAGCGAACAACCACGCGGCGCAGACAGCGCGCCGTGTGGCTTCGTCGAACTCTACCTATGCAAGCTTTCCGCTGACGGCATCTCCGGTGGTTTTGGCGCCAGCAATTCGGGGGCGACGCTGATCGACGCATTTCTTCCGGCCTCTGTGGCCCGCATCATCGAACTGCTTTCGCCGACGCCACCCGGTTGGGGCGGAACGCTTCTGGTCGGACTGCTCCACTCGGTCGAGATCGCTGCCGGTGCGTTCGGTCTCGGCCTCGTCATCGGCATTTGCGGTGCGTATGGCAAGCTCTATGGCGGGCCTGTGGTGCGCGATCTGCTGGCAGTCTATACGACGATCGTCCGCGCCGTGCCGGAGCTAGTGCTGATCCTGCTGCTCTATTATGCCGGCACCGATTTGATCAACCAGTTGCTGACGGCAATGGGATATCAGCGCATCGATATCAGCGGGCTGATGGCCGGCATTGCCGTGCTCGGCTTCGTCCAGGGCGCTTATTCGACAGAGGTGATGCGCGGCGCGATCCTTGCCATCCCGCAGGGACAGATCGAAGCCGCGCGCGCCTATGGCATGTCTCCCGGCCTGCTGCTGCGACGCATCACGCTGCCGGCGATGCTGCCTTTCGCCATACCGGGCCTTGCCAATCTCTGGCTGATCGCCACCAAGGACACCGCCCTGCTGGCGGTCGTCGGCTTCTTCGAACTGACATTGGCGACGCGGCAAGCGGCGGGCGTAACCAAAGCCTATCTTACCTTCTTCCTCGCCGCGGGCGTGATCTATCTTCTGTTGACGCTGGTCTCCAATCTAATCATCGGCCGCATCGAGGTCTGGGCTCGGCGCGGCATGCCCTCGCTCAAGGAGGCGCGTTGATGGCTGTCGAAACGACCATCGTCAACGTAGCCGCCCGCGCGTCGCTGTGGTTGCAGCCGCACCGCATCGTGCTGATTGTGACTGGACTGGCGCTGGTTTTCGCGGCCGCTTTTTTCATGCGCTGGGACTGGCTGCCGCAATATTACGAAATGGCGCTTGACGGCCTCTGGCGCACGCTCTGGATCCTCGCCGTCACCTGCACACTGGGCTTCCTGCTCGCCGTGCCGCTCGGATTGGCGCAGGCTGCCGGCCCGTTCTGGCTCGCGGCGCCTGCAAAGGCCTTCTGCACCGTCATCAGGGGAACGCCACTGCTGCTGCAGCTCTGGCTGCTCTACTATGGGCTCGGCTCGCTGTTTCCACAGTACCCATGGGTACGCGAGTCCTGGATGTGGCCGTATCTCAGGCAAGCATGGCCCTACGGCGTCCTGGCGCTGACCTTGTCCTTCGCCGGTTACGAGGGGGAAGTGATGCGGGGTGCCTTCGCCGGGGTGCCGAAAGGACAGTTGGAAGCGGCGCGCGCCTTCGGCATGAGCCGCTGGAAGATCCTGCGGCGGATCTGGCTGCCACAAGCCTTCTACCGGGCGCTGCCGACGCTGACCGGCGAAACCGTGCTGCAACTGAAATCGACGCCGCTGGTGGCGACCATCAGCGTGATCGACATATTCGCCGTCTCGTCAAAGGTGCGGCAGAGCACTTTCCTCACCTATGAACCCTTGCTGCTCCTGGCGTTGATCTATATGGCGATCACCGGCATCCTGGTCTTCGCCCTCGGCAAGATCGAGGCGCGGATCCCGAACAAGATTGGTTAGTGAGGAGCGAATAGGAGTAGCGAATAGCGAATAGTTCGCTGATTTCCTATACTCCCTATTCGCTACTCGCTAGAGCTTCAGGGCAGCTAAAGATGCAACTCAGTCTCGACCAGGCGACAGGGCTGTGCCGGATGGCGGCGCTCGGCGCCGGCGCCAATGAGGAAGCGGCGCAGTCGCTTGCAGCCTCCGTGGTGGCGGCCGAGGCAGAAGGTCTGTCGACGGTCGGACTGTCGCATTTCATCGACTATCTCGAAGCGCTGGAGGCCGGCCGCATCGATGGCAAGGCCGAGCCGGTCATCACCAGGCCGGCTTTGGCGATCTATCTCTCCGACGCGCGCGGCGGTCTGGCGCATACCGGCTTCGACCGCACCATCGACGATCTCGCCAAGGCGGCGCGCCTGTTCGGCGTTGCCATCTTTTCGCAGAAGAACGCCTATACATGCGGCGCGCTCGGCTATTTCACCGGGCGGCTAGCCGCGCAGGGACTGGTGTCCTTCGCCGCGACCAACGGACCGGCCGTGCTTGCCGGCTCCGGCTCGGTCAAGCCTGTCTACTGCACCAACCCGATGTCCTTCGCCGCGCCCGCCGACGGAGCGCCGCTGGTGATCGACCAGTCGTCGAGCGCCACCGCCTTTGTCAACATCCGCAGGGCGGCAGAGGACGGCAAGAGAATTCCAGAAGGCTGGGCCTTGGACGCGAGCGGCAACCCGACCACCGATCCGGCCGCCGCCATGAAAGGCGCGATGCTTGCATTCGGCGGCCAGCGTGGCGCCAACATCGCGCTGATGGTCGAAGTGCTGGCGGCGGGCCTGTCGGGCGCCAACTGGTCACTCGATGCGCCATGGTTCACCGACGGGCCGGACAGTCCCGGAACCGGGCTCTTCGTGCTGGCCGTCGAGCCCAAGCTGCTCGATCCAAATTTCGAGAAGCGCATGAAAGATCAACTCGACCGGTTGCGCCGCCGCTACGGCGTGCATGTCCCCGGCCGTGCCCGGGCCGAAGCGGCGGAGAAGGCAGCGGCACGGGGCATAACGGCTCCGAAAGCCGTGGTGCAGCGCATCTCCGAATTCGCCGCCCGGTATTCTTCCTGAAGACGGCCACACCTTTCGGATCGTCGACAGCGGGCGTACTTGCCGTTACGCCCAGGCTGCCTCGTCGAACCACGTTTCGGAAACAGCCGGAAACCCTCGCGTCGGCTGGGTTTTCCGCGCTTTCCCGACCAGTAACATGCATTTCCCGGTCAACTTTTGTTCATTTGACTTTGGCTGGGGTGGCGGCTGTTTGCGCGGAGCAGCAGGAGAGGAACCCCAATGGCCGCAAGCACCCACAATCCCAGCACCAATCTTGTCGTTCCGGCCCTTGGCAGCCTCTATGCGGCGCTGAACACTACCTCTGAAACCATCCTGCGCGCCGTGGCCGGCATCTTCCTCACCATTCATGGCTCTGGCAAGATCATCGACCCGCTCGGCGCCGCCGAGATGGTCGAAGGCCTCGGCTTCTATCCTGGCGCGTTCTGGTCGGTGCTGCTGGCCTGCACCGAGTTCTTCGGCGGCATCTTCATCGCCATCGGTCTCTTGACCCGCCCGGCCGCCTTCGCCGGAATGTTCGTGCTCCTGGTCACCGTCTGGTTCCACTGGGTCACCCTGGGCGAGGGCTTTTCGGGTGCCGAAAAATCGCTGCTGTGGGCGGCCATACTGTTCTTCTTCGTCATCCGCGGCGGCAACCGCCAATCGGTCGACGCGCGCATCGGCAAGGCGTTCTGAACCAGCCGACACTGCGGCAAACGGCGACAAAGGATCGCCCTTTGCCTTCGGCGCGAAACGGATTATGAACGGCTTCAGCCAAGCCCAGTAGATCTGGAAAGCGCGCCGGAGCCAGCCATGACCGAAATCCTGCAGACCCCAAAGCTCGTCGTCGTGTTCGGCGGCTCCGGCTTTGTCGGCCGCCATGTGGTGCGGGCGCTGGCCCGGCGTGGCTATCGCATCAGGGTCGCCTGCCGCCGGCCCGATCTCGCCGGCCATCTGCAGCCGCTCGGCAATGTCGGCCAGATCCAGCCGGTGCAGGCCAATATTCGCGTGCGCTGGTCGGTCGACCGCGCCGTGCAGGGCGCCGACCATGTCGTCAATTTGGTAGCCATCCTGCATGAGAGCGGCCGGCAGAAGTTCACGCCCGTCCACGAGTTCGGCGCCCACGCGGTCGCCGAAGCGGCGCGCGCCATCGGCGCCGGGCTCACCCATATCTCGGCGCTGGGCACCGATCTGAACGCGCAATCCGAGTATGCGCGCACCAAGGCGCTCGGTGAAAAAGCGGTCCTGGAAACGATCGAGGATGCGGTCATCTTGCGGCCCTCGATCAATTTCGGCCCGGAGGACAGTTTCTTCAACCGCTTCGCCAGCATGGCGCGCTATTCGCCGGTCCTGCCACTGATCGGCGGCGGGCGGACCAAATTCCAGCCGGTCTATGTCGGCGATGTCGCCGAAGCGGTGGCGCGCTCGGTCGACGGCAAAGTCCAGGGTGGCCGGATCTACGAGCTTGGCGGACCTCAGGTGCTCACCTTCAAGCAATGCATGCAGGAAATGCTCGCCATGATCGACCGCAAGCGGCTCCTGGTGTCGGTGCCGTGGTGGGTGGCGAACATGCAGGCTTCGATCCTCGGGCTTTTGCCCAATCCGCTGCTGACCAAGGATCAGGTCCTGCAGTTGCGCGGGGACAACATCGTCTCGGAAGCGGCCATCAGGGAAAACCGGACGCTCGCCGGTCTCGATATCCAGCCACAGTCGATCGGCAGCATCCTTCCGAGCTATCTCTGGCGCTACCGGCCCGCCGGCCAGTTCCAGCGCAAGACGGCGGAATAGCCAATCAGGCGGCTCGCTAAAGCGCGTCGCGTTTGACCGGCCTCATGCGACGCGCTTTAGGTTGTTGTCTCATGCATGTCGTTATCGCAAAACCGCTGCACACCCTCGGGTCAGGCCCGAGGGCATGCTTTTGCGCGACATGCATTAAAGCCGCCGCGTGACCTGCATCGGCAAGCCGCCCTGTGGTTGCGTCGTCAGTTTCTGCACCGGCCACGGTTTGGTCTCGGCGGTGGTATCGAAGCGGAAGCGCGACAGCATGATCGCCAGAGCGATGATCGCCTCCTGCATGGCAAAGCTGGCGCCGATGCAGACGCGAGGACCGGCGCCGAACGGCAAATACTGAAAACGGTCGATCTTCTCGCGATTTCCCGGATGGAAACGTTCGGGCATGAAGGCGTCGGGCCTGTCCCACAACTTGCGATGGCGGTGGACGACCCAGGGCATGACCAGCACCGCGGCACGCCTCGGTATGTAGAGGCCGTTCCAGGTTTCGGGCTCGATCGGCTCGCGGTTGATCGACGGCGCCGGCGGATAGAGCCTGAGCGCCTCGTCGAAGGCGGCGCGGGTGAACGGCATGGCGTCGAGCCACTTTGTCGGGTCGGGCTCGCGCGCCAGCACGGCGTCGATCTCGCGCTCGACCTTTTCGCGCTCCCAAGGTGCTTCGGCCAGGCAATAGAGCGTCCAGCCGAGCGCACGCGCCGTCGTCTCGTGACCGGCGCCGATGAAGGTGATGATGTTGTCCTCGACCTCGGCGCGCGTCAGCCCGTCCGGTCCCTCCGCCTTGAGCAAAAGCGTGAGGAAATCCTGCGGCACCTTGTCCGGATCGTGCTTGACCCGCTCTTCGCGCATCTTGACGGTGTCGGTGACGATCTTGCGGAAGTAGGCCATGGTTTTGCGGCCGCGGATGCGGGTCAGGCGCGGCAGCCAGTCTGGCGCCCGCAACAGGTCGAGCGGATCGACGCGGCCCATGGTTTCGAACAGCCGGTCGATCTCCTTGGCGAAGCTGCCCGGCTCACCCGATATCTCACCGGAAAACAGTGTCTCGGCCAGGATGTCAAAGGTAAGCAGCGTCATGTCGTGCGCGATGTCCGACGTGCCGCCGCCCTCGTAGCGGGTGACGAACTCCCGCGTACGCCTCAGCATCGGCTCGGCAAAACCGAATATGTGGCGCGGCGTGAACACCGGCGCCATCGCCTTGCGTGAACGCCTCCAGACCTCACCCTCGGCGGTCAGCAGGCCGTCGCGCAGGATCGGCCGCAGGATCAACTGGCGCACCGTCGCCATCTTGTAGTTTTTGGCATTGTCGACCAGCACGTGGCGAATGAGGCCGGGATCGTTGGCGATGACCAGCGGCCCGCCGATGCCGGTCACCGAAATCCAGGGCTGGTTGTAGGTCGGCTCGCCCCACAGTTCGAGCGGATTGCGATAGACGATGCGGATCATCTCCAGCGTCGAAGGCGGCGACGTGCGCGGCTTCGGCGCCGGCGGGACAAAGGGGGCGGGCTGACTGTCCATGGCGTGCTCCGCTGGTGAACTCAATGTAGTGGCTGGCAAGCCAAGCGTCCATGTCGCTGAACGGCAAGGGCGAAGCGCCCGCTCTCCGGAAATGTCACCAGGGCACCGGAGAGTAGATGATCGTCGGGAACAGGTCGGCCCGCTCTTGTGCGGCCGCTCTGTTCCCAAAACCGGTTCCACTTTTTGGGTCCGATGCCGTGGCCCGCCAGGCGTGCTCTTCTTCCATTCGGAAATGCTTGCAAACCTTGGAAAAACCGCCTTTTGCACCTATATCTGGGCCATCAAGGACGCGCGATTCGGAGCCGATTTTTTGCGCTGGATGTGCGGCATCAATCAGACAGGTTTTCATGAGCGATCAGATCGACAACGCCAACGGCGCTGAGGCCGAGTACGGCGCCGATTCCATCAAGGTTTTGAAGGGCTTGGATGCCGTCCGCAAGCGGCCCGGCATGTATATCGGCGATACCGACGACGGCTCGGGCCTGCATCACATGGTCTATGAGGTCGTCGACAACGCCATCGACGAGGCGCTGGCCGGCCATGCCGACCTGGTCACGGTGACGCTCAATCCCGACGGTTCGGTGACGGTCATCGACAATGGCCGCGGCATTCCGACCGATATCCACACCGGCGAAGGCATTTCGGCGGCCGAAGTGATCATGACGCAGCTGCATGCCGGCGGCAAGTTCGACCAGAACTCCTACAAGGTGTCCGGTGGCCTCCACGGCGTCGGCGTCTCGGTCGTCAACGCGCTGTCGGCCTGGCTGAAGCTGAAAATCCGCCGCAACGGCCAGATCTACGAGATGAGCTTCTCGCATGGCAATGCCGACGGACCGCTGAGGGTCACCGGCAGCTATGAGCAGCGCAAGGTTGCCGGCACCTATGAGGGGCGCAGCGGCAGCGAGATCACCTTCTTTCCGTCGACCGAGACCTTCACCATGGTCGAGTTCGACTTCGGCACGCTGGAGCACCGGCTGCGCGAACTCGCCTTCCTGAATTCCGGCGTGCGCATCATTTTGACCGATGCCCGCCATGCCGACGTCGTGCGCCATGAGCTGCACTATGATGGCGGGCTCGAGGAGTTCGTCAGATATCTCGACCGCGTCAAGAAGCCGCTGATCGACAAGCCGATTGCGATCAAGGCCGAGCGCGACGGTATCACCGTCGAAGTCGCCATGTGGTGGAACGACAGCTACCACGAGAACGTGCTGGCCTTCACCAACAACATTCCGCAGCGCGACGGCGGCACGCATCTTGCCGGTTTCCGCGGCGCGCTGACGCGCCAGATTACCGGCTATGGCGAATCCACCGGCCTCACCAAAAAGGAGAAGGTGGCGCTGATCGGCGACGATTGCCGCGAAGGGCTGACGGCCGTGCTGTCGGTCAAGGTTCCCGACCCGAAGTTCTCCTCGCAGACCAAGGACAAGCTGGTCTCGTCCGAAGTCCGCCCGGTGGTGGAAGGGCTCGTCAACGAGGCGCTCGGCACCTGGCTCGAAGAGCACCCGACAGAGGGCAAGGTGGTCATCGAAAAGGTCATCCAGGCGGCAGCGGCGCGCGAAGCCGCGCGCAAGGCGCGCGACATCACCCGCAAGAGCTCGCTCGGCGTCACTTCGCTGCCCGGCAAGCTGGCCGACTGCCAGGAACGCGACCCGGCGAAGTCGGAAATCTTCATCGTCGAGGGCGACAGCGCCGGCGGCTCGGCCAAGGGCGGCCGTTCGCGCCAGAACCAGGCCATTCTTCCGCTGCGCGGCAAGATCCTCAACGTCGAGCGGGCCCGGTTCGACCGTATGCTCGGCTCCGACATGATCGGCACGCTGATCACCGCGCTCGGCACCTCGATCGGCAAGGACGAGTTCAACGCAGACAAATTGCGCTACCACAAGATCATCCTGATGACCGACGCCGACGTCGACGGCGCCCACATCCGCACCTTGCTGCTGACCTTCTTCTTCCGACAGATGCCGGAGCTGATCGAGCGCGGGCATCTCTACATCGCCCAGCCGCCGCTCTACAAGGTGACGCGCGGCAAGAGCTCGCAATACATCAAGGACGAAAGCGCCTTCGAGGAATTCCTGATCGGCTCAGGGCTGGAAGAGGCGTCGCTTGCGCTCAGCACCGGCGAGGTGCGGGCCGGGCAGGACCTGCGCAGCGCCATCGACGATGCGCTGGCGGTGCGCCAGCTCATCAACGGGCTGCACACCCGGTATAACAGAGGCGTAGTCGAGCAGGCGGCGATCGCCGGCGCGCTCAATCCGGACGTCTTCGTCGATCTCGGCCGGGCCAACGCTATGGCCGAGCGTGTCGCCCGGCGCCTCGACATCATCGCCGAGGACACCGAACGCGGCTGGACCGGCCGCATGTCGACCTCAAACGAAGGGGTCGGCGGCTACGTGTTCGAGCGCACTGTGCGCAGCGTCAAGGAGTTCGCGCATCTCGATCTGGCGCTGATCAATTCGGCCGACGCCCGCCAACTCGACCGCTATGCGCCGCGCCTCGCAGAAGTCTATGGCGAGCCGCCGGTGCTGCGCCGCAAGGATGTATCCGAAACCATCTCGGGACCGCTGGCGCTGCTCAATGCCGTGTTTGCCACCGGCCGCAAGGGCCTGACCATGCAGCGCTACAAGGGCCTCGGCGAAATGAACGCCGAGCAGCTCTGGGAGACCACGCTCGACCCGAATGTGCGCTCGCTTTTACAAGTCAAGGTCAATGACGCCACCGATGCGGACAGTCTGTTCTCGCGGCTGATGGGCGACGAAGTCGAGCCCAGGCGCGAGTTCATCCAAGAAAACGCGCTGTCGGTCGCCAACCTGGATATTTAAAGCCCAAGCAGCTGCTCAGCTTCGGACACTTAAGGTATTGGTAGGCCCAGGCCCACCAACGATCCCTGCTGCGTCGCAACAAAGGATCATGAGGGCCGGTCGGAACGGAAGAGCATCCAAGGCATTGTAATCGATCACAATCGCCGCAGGAGGCACTCATGGGACGTGGCATTTTGCTCTGGCTTCTCGGAGTCCCGATTCCGATTATTATTCTCATCATGCTTTTCGCACGTTAGGGGGCTGACATGCGGTCAACCCTAACGGCTGTCGACGTTTCCGCACCGACGGAACCCTCTTCTACCGCTGTCAGCTGGGGGCCAATCGTGGCCGGCGCCTTTGCTGCCTCGACGCTAACATTGATCCTGATGCTGCTCGGCTCCGGGCTCGGGCTGACGATGGTTTCGCCGTGGTCCGGCTTGAGCACCTCAGTCACAACTTTTGCGGCCTCCACGGCTGCGTGGCTGATCATCGTGCAGTGGCTGTCGTCGGCCGTAGGCGGTTATCTTGCCGGGCGCCTACGCACCAAATGGGTCGGCGTCCACACCGATGAGGTCTTTTTCCGCGATACCGCACACGGCTTCCTCGCCTGGGCGCTTGCAACGTTGCTCGTCGCCGGTGTGCTCGGCTCGGCGCTCTCCGCAGCCGTCGGAACCGGCGTCCACGCCGCTTCGACAGTCGCGTCGGGCGCGGCAATGGGCGCTTCGGCAGGTGCTACTGCAAACGCCGGAGACGCCGCGACCGACAACGCAACGTCGTACCTCGTCGATGCGTTGTTCCGCCCGGCCGATGCGGCCAGGCTTGCTGCCGCCAACCCGGAGAGCGATGCGGCGGCGACGGCGCAGGCCTCGCGCATTTTGATCGCGAGCGCAGCAGCAGGCGAAGTGTCACCCGACGACAAGACCTATCTGTCGCAGTTGGTAGCCGCCCGCACCGGGCTGTCGGAACCCGATGCCAGGGCCCGTGTCGATGCCGTGCTTGCCAGGGTCGAAGAGGCGAAGGTCCAGGCCCAGCAGGCTGCCGATACCGCCAGGAAAGCCGGTGCCACCTTCGCGCTGCTTGGCGCTCTGTCCCTGGTCGTCGGCGCTTTCATCGCAAGCGCCGCGGCAGCACTTGGGGGCAGGCAGCGCGACGACGAGGAGGCGGTCTTCCTGACCGACCGTTGATCGGTGCTTGAGGGGTTCCATCGACGCCGGGCCTTGACGACGTCATCGCCATGGTCTGCGCGCTGGAACGGCCAAACGAGCGGGTCCTATCTTCCGGCAGAAGTCGTCGGCGCCGCCTGGCTTGGCTCCAGTTTGCGGCCGAGATCGACGGCGTCACGCAGCACGCCGATATGCGAGCGCGGCGGCGTGCTGGCGGCTGCCGCGACCTCGGCGCCGGTCGCCTTCAGCGACCAGTAGAGCCTGTGGGTGAAGATGCGGCCAAGCGAACTGCGCAGCTCGACCTGAATGTTCTCCACGCCGGGGCCGAAATTTTCCGCCATCGGTCCGGAGATCGGGTCCCCCGTCAGCCAGCCATTACCCCTGTCGAAGATGTTGGTCCAGCGCGTCGCGGCAAACACCGCACCGTGATGCACCGCCCGCTGCGGCTTGCCCGAACGGCTGCGCCCTTCCTGATAGAGGACGGTTCCACCGGCCACCGTCTCGGCGATCGGCGGACATGCCGAGAACAGCCGCTCAGCGATGCCGCGTCTGAATTCGGCGAGATTGTAGGTCACCAGAAATTCGCTGTGGGTCAGCGGACTGCCGAGCGTGACGAAATCGCTGATCTTCCAAGGCAATGGATGATCGGCGTCGCCGGCGCGGAGGTGGCGGTAGAGCTCCCATTGGGCGCGCCGGAATCCGGCAAAATCAACCAAATTTTCGGGCCACGCAGAACCATCTGACTTGAGCGTAGCCTTGTCGACGGCGCGGATCGCTTTCAGTCTCGACTTGTCGCGGAGGGCTTCCAGCTTTCGGGGCCTGAAATCGGCCCACAATATCTGCAGCAGATCGTAGGCGATAATCGATCCCAGGCTGTGCGAGACCAGCACGATGCGGTCGTAGCCATCGTCCGTCATGAGGCGCCTCAACAGCGTCAGGCCACGGTCGCGGACAAGCGCGCGCTTCTCGACCGTTGCCGCTTCAGCCCGCACATAGGCGGCCACATCACCGAAATAAGGAAGACCGAACCGGTCCACCGACCAGACGACCAACGAGGCCAGGACCGTGACGAGCATGCCCGTGGTCCAGGAAATATGCCCTTGCAAGGCCGACGTCGCGAGCACGAACGCCGCGACCAAGACTGTTATGACTGCCAGAAGCGTAACGACATAGAGCCCGCGGGCGTCGCGCGGAATGTCGGCGGGCTTGCGCCAGAGCAGATTTGTCACCCATGCCGCAAGCCGGCCCCGCGTCGTGCCTTGCGTGATGTCGGCCCAGTAAAGCTCGTAGAAATCAGTGCGGCGGCCATCGACATCGTAAGGGGTGGTGATCCGGCGAAGCTCGTGCGAATTCGTCCGGCTGTCGGGCGTGATCCAGCTCCGGTTGATCTTCTAGCCGGCGGGACCGCCCGGATCGGCGACTTGGGCATAAAACGGCGCGCGGGCGGGATCATGGCTCCAAACAGCCTGAACAAATCCCCTCAGCGTGCCCATCGGTCGCTGTTCGCCCATGCCATGCACGACGACCACGGCCTGGCTGAGCTTGCGCGGCGCCTTTCCGGGGGCCGGCAGGCTGGCCTTCGCGGGCGAGCCGGACTTGGTCGGCGAAGCGACAGGCTGGGGGCCAGACACCGGTGCCTCCGTTGGTGACAAATCTGTCCATCGGAACAGAACTTGCCCATCGTAGTGCTGAATCCGAAGCAAGTGCAAAAAGCGTCGCAGATATCTGTCGCAAATCGCCGACTTTTTGCGGGAGGGTTTTGCGACAGGAATTTGTTGAAGAGTTCAACGCTGACGATTTTGTCGCGAAACTTAGGACTGTGACTTCCGGTGCCGTTTGTCGCGCCGCCATGAAGCATCGGCAAGCCGCCGTTGCCGACAGCCGCCTGATCCGCTACTCCGTCCTCCCGGGCAGCACGTCGTTCAATCCCGCAAGTCAGGCATAGCGCCTGCTTCACAGCCAGTACGAAAGAGAACACATATGCCTCATAACCCCACCTCCGCCAGCCACGCGGCTTCAAGCGCGCCGCGCATCCGCGACTGGTCGCTGTCCTGGCAGATCGGGGCGGTCGTCCTGGGAACCGTATTTCTGGCGCTGGCGTCTTACATCGAAGTGCCTATGGTTCCGGTGCCCGTGACCATGCAGACCTTTGCGGTCACCCTGATCGGCGCGGTCTATGGCTGGAGACTCGGCGCGGCCACGATCGTTGCATGGTTGGTCGAAGGCGCGATCGGGTTGCCGGTTCTATCTGGGGGCGCTGCCGGTGCGCGTCACTTTGTCGGCCCGACCGCCGGATACCTCTTTGCCTTCCCCGTGGTCGGCGCGCTCACGGGATGGCTGGCGGAGCGCGGCTGGAACGGCAACCGCCCCTGGCTGGCGTTCGTCTCTATGCTCCTGGGCAACGCGCTTTGCCTCGTGCTGGGCGCGGCATGGCTTTCCGTCGCCATTGGCATCGAACAGGCAATTGTCCACGGCGTCGCGCCGTTCCTGATCGGCGGGGCGCTCAAGTCGGCATTGGCCGCGGTGACGCTCAAGCTCATGACCCGCGCGCAAAAATGACCGTCCGGCTGCGGCCGCACCATCTCCTTTGCCTGCTGACTTACGCAGGCAAGGGTTACAGCGCTGCGTTCGTCGCCAATTTCGACGCGATCGCGGCTCGGCTCTCCGCAGGCGAACACATCCTGATCGTCTCCGGGCCTGACAATATTTGCGCGCCCCTGCTCGGTGAGGCGGAGCCGCACTGCCTTCGCGACAGCGTGACGGAGCGCGACCGTCAGGCGGCGGCCAGTGTTGGTACGCTTCTGGGGTACTCGATTGCCGAGGACATGGAACTTCAGCTCCATCCCTCGCTTCTGCGAAGTATGCGCGATGCGTTCTCTTCGGGCCGCACCCGGGGTGCTTGCGGCGGGTGCGAGTGGTTTGACCTTTGCAGTTCAATCGCCGCTTCAGACTATGGAACGGTGGCACTCCGGTGAAAGGCAACGCTCGCAGTGGGACGATTGTCGGGGTCGCCAACCCGGATCAGTGATCCATGGCCTTGACGATCTCTTCGGTCATCTTCTTGGCGTCGCCGAGCAGCATCATGGTGCCGTCCTTGTAGAACAGCGTGTTGTCAATGCCGGCATAGCCGGAGCCGAGCGAGCGCTTGACGAACAGACAGGTGCGAGCCTTGTCGACATCGAGGATCGGCATGCCGTAGATCGGCGACGACTTGTCGTCGCGGGCGGACGGGTTGGTGACGTCGTTGGCGCCGATGACATAGGCGACGTCGGCCTGCGCGAATTCGGAGTTGATGTCCTCGAGCTCAAACACTTCGTCGTAAGGCACGTTGGCTTCGGCCAGGAGCACGTTCATGTGGCCGGGCATGCGGCCGGCGACCGGATGAATGGCGTATTTCACGTCGACGCCATTGGCCTTGAGCTTGTCGGCCATCTCGCGCAGCGCGTGCTGCGCCTGGGCGACCGCCATGCCGTAACCAGGCACGATGACGACCTTCTGCGCGTTCATCATCAGATAGGCGGCATCGTCGGCCGAACCCTGCTTGACCGTGCGCTCGATGCCGTCGTCGGCAGTGGCGGACGTCTCGCCGCCGAAGCCGCCGAGGATGACCGAGATGAACGACCGGTTCATGCCCTTGCACATGATGTAGGACAGGATCGCTCCGGACGAGCCGACCAGCGCGCCGGTGATGATCAGAGCCAGATTGCCGAGCGTGAAGCCGAGTGCCGCAGCCGCCCAGCCCGAATAGGAATTCAGCATCGAGACGACCACCGGCATGTCGGCGCCGCCGATCGGGATGATGAGAAGGACGCCAAGGACAAGCGATGCCGCCACGATCAGCCAGAACACCAGCTTGGACTCGGTGGTGACGAGCAGCACGATCAGCACGATCAGTCCGATGCCGAGGGCGGCGTTGATGGAATGACGGCCGCCGATCATGATCGGCTTGCCCGACATGCGGCCGTCGAGCTTGAGGAAGGCGATGACCGAGCCGGTGAAGGTGATGGCGCCGATGGCGACGCCGAGGCTCATCTCGATCAGCGCCTGGGCGTGGATGTCGGCGACCGTGCCGATGTCAAAACTTTCCGGCGCATAGACGGCGGCAGCCGCCACCATGACGGCGGCAAGGCCAACCAGCGAATGGAAGGCGGCGACCAGCTGCGGCATCGAGGTCATGGCGATGCGCCGTGCGGTGACCGCGCCGACCGAGCCGCCGATCAAAAGGCCGAGCACGATGAGGCCGAAGCCTCCCGCCGAAGGGGTCGCCAGCGCCAGCGTGGTGGCAATGGCGATGCCCATGCCGATCATGCCGTACATGTTGCCCTGGCGGCTCGTGGTCGGGTGCGACAGGCCGCGCAATGCCAGGATGAACAGGATGCCGGAGACCAGATAGAGGAAGGAGGCGAAGTTGGCGTTCATGGCGCTCTACTTGTCCTTCTTCTTGTACATCGCCAGCATGCGCTGGGTGACGAGAAAGCCGCCGAAGATGTTGACCGAGACCAGCATCAGCGCGACGAAACCGAAGCCGGTGGCGATGCCGGACGCCGAGATGCCGACGGCAAGCAGCGCGCCGACGACGATGACCGAGGAAATGGCGTTGGTGACGGCCATCAGCGGCGTGTGCAGCGCCGGCGTCACCGACCAGACGACGTAATAGCCGACAAAGATCGCCAGCACGAAAATGGCGAAGCGGAAGACGAACGGATCGATTGCCCCGCCGGACAGCGCGTGCGCGGCGTCGCCCGCCGCATCGGTGCCGCCTGGAGCTGTGGCCAGATCCTGCACAGCGAGCCGGACGGCGGCGGTAGCCTGGTCGAGCTGGTCGAGGGCTTTCTGCAAGGTCTGGTCCATCACGCGATCCCTTTCGACTTATTAGCGGGCGATTTGGGTGCGGCAGCTTTCCTGGATGCGGCAGCTTTCTTTGGCAGGGCTGGATTTTTTGCAGCGGCGGGCTTCGCAGGCTCGGCCGAGGCGATCATCACCGCCGGCTTGCCGGCGAAGGCCGGATGCACGACCTGGCCGCCATCGGTCAGCATCGTCGCCTTGGCCAATTCGTCGTCGCGGTTGATGGCAAGCGTCTTGGTGGTCTTGTCGACCAGCGTCTCGAGGAACGCAAACAGGTTCCTGGCATAGAGCAGCGAGGCGGAGGCAGCGACGCGGCCCGGCACGTTGATATGGCCGACGATTTTCACGCCGTTGACCGTGGTCACCACCTGCCCGGGCACGGCGCCCTCGACGTTGCCGCCGCGCTCGACCGCCAGGTCGACGATCACCGAGCCCGGCTTCATCGAGGCGACCATCGCGGCCGAAACGAGCTTCGGCGCCGGACGGCCGGGAATCAGCGCCGTGGTGATGACGATGTCCTGCTTGGCGATGTGCTCGGCAGTCAGCGCGGCTTGCTTGGCCTGGTATTCCCTAGACATTTCCTTGGCGTAGCCGCCAGCCGTCTCGGCCGCCTTGAACTCCTCATCCTCGACTGCCAGGAACTTTGCGCCGAGCGAGGCGACCTGTTCCTTGGCGGCGGGACGCACGTCTGTGGCGGTGACCACGGCACCGAGACGACGCGCAGTAGCGATCGCCTGCAGGCCGGCGACGCCGACGCCCATGACGAAAGCTTTCGCCGCCGGCACCGTGCCCGCCGCCGTCATCATCATCGGCAGCGCCCGGTCATATTCGGCAGCCGCGTCGATCACCGCCTGATAGCCGGCGAGGTTGGCCTGGCTGGACAGGACATCCATCGATTGGGCGCGCGTGATGCGCGGCATGAACTCCATCGAGAAGGCCGTGACGCCGGCCCTTGCCAGAGCATCGACCGCAGCATCGTTGCCATAGGGATCGATGATGGCGATGACGGCACTGCCCGGGCGATAGGCCTTCAGCTCCGCCTCATCAGGCCGGCGCACCTTCAGCACCACATCAGCCTTGGCGACATCGCCGGCCTTACCGATCGCAGCGCCGGCCTTGGCGAACTCCTCGTCGGGAATGCGCGATGCCGTGCCGGCGCCGCTTTCGACGATGACGTCAAACCCCAGCCCCGCCAGCCGCTTCACCGTGTCGGGCGAGGCAGCAACGCGCGGCTCGTTCGCATCGAGCTCACGAGGGATGAAAACCGTCTGTCCCACCGCATGATCCTTTCGGCTGGAACCTGTCTGCGCAAGACGCCGACCGAACTTCCGGCGATGTCGCGGGCAAGGGGGTTTTGAAGAATTTACCGGAGAATGAAAGCGCCGACGGCGAGGATCAGAACGAACAGGACAAAGCCCGAGAAGAAGCCGCCCGCAAAGAAACCGAAAGCCATTGCCAGAAGCACGGCGGCGCAAAACAGCGACCCGTATTTGGCGAGCATGATAAAGCCGGCATAGGTGCGGTCGTGCTCGGCATAGTCCATCTTCGCGCCTAGTTCGACAGGACCGGTCGGCGAGTGATCAGCCATAGGAATACCCCTTCGAAGACATCTTTCAGGCACATAGCGAAAAGCCAGGCCGAGGGCAATGGCGCTATTGCCGCATCGCTGGAGACAACAGCCTCAAAAGAAAATTGGAGCCGCCAGATGCAGGATGTCGTTTCGGAGGCGCTCGCGGCTGCCGCCTCGCGCTTGCTTTCCGGCTAACGCGCCGCGCCTGCCGACATTTTCAGCCGGCGAGTTGCGGAAACAGCCCAAGCAGGCCGACGACGATCAGGTAGAGCGCGACGATGTAGTTGAGGAGTCGCGGCATCGCCAGGATCAGCACGCCGGCAATCAGCGAGATCAACGGAGTGAGTGCGAGCGTGGGAATGGTCATGTCGGGTTCCTTTCGGTAGAATTTCCGCCGAAGCGATCCAGATTGACGTCGTCCGCGCACCACCGGCGCGCCTCCCAGAACGCCGAAGCGGCCTGAAAGCTCCAGCCGCGCTCTAAATTTGCCAATTGTCAGGCGGCTTCGCGGTAGTATTTGGCGGTCGGCAGAATGGTCAGCGGCGCGAGTTCACCGGCACTGGGTGTCTCAAACAGCATGCGCTGCTCCATCGGCGTCGACCGAAAGAATGGGAACCGGGAGAAAGACCGTTCGCGAATGGCGCTGACGTCGGCTCGGTAGAGCACGACCTTGTAATTCAGGCCCGGATAATTGCGTAACTCGCCAATTTGCTCGGAACAGTAAATGCGACGATAGAAGCCTGCATGTTCCGGGCGGATGGTGGAGAGACAATAAGGCGCGTCGAAGTAGAAGCATGCCATGCCAGCGAGGCGCAGCGTCAGATACGGAATTTGCGGATAGACCCGCGACCAGTCCGGATCGGCGGCAAAGCGGCTGGGATCGGCAAAATGCAGACCAGACGCCAGCATAGGGCGCAATATGTCGCCATAAACCGTCGTGGAAGGCGACTGCGGCGTGGCGCTGCAGGCATGGTGAATACGCAGCGTACTGACCAGAACGCCGTCGATATAGATTCCGAACTTGGAACAATTGGCCGCTTCGTCGAGCTCGTCATGCACAATATGGTCGGGATTCTCCGGGACCATATCGCTCAGACGGTAAGATTTGTAGCGCAACCTGTAAATGTCTTCGAGATCTTCGCCCTTGTCGCAGCGGCGATATTCCGTCCGCTCGAGCATCGCCGAGACGTTCCTGGCAAAGCCGGACATATCGTCAGACGCATTAGTCCCGTCCGCACCCGCCGCTTGGCGAGGTGAAGTCAACTCGACAATCATCAACTCGTTCCCCGCAACTGCCGCCGCGATCAACACTACGGCAGGGCCGTATGATGTAAAGATGAAAACAAGATAGAAATCATTTACCGGCTATTAAGGTTAATAATCGGCAGAATTATACTAAAGTACCAGGTCTTCCGGCGAAATCAGCGATGCGTCGCCTTGCTGGCCGTCTTGATGTCCTTGGCGAATGGCCAGACCGTGCTCGCCATCGTTTCGATACCGGATGCGCTGAGCGCCGAGCCGAACAGGAATCCCTGGACCAGGTCCGGCTTGACCTGCAAGGCCAGGATCTTGAGCTGCTCGAAAGTCTCGACGCCCTCGACTGTCACCGAAAGCCCCAGCGGCCGTGACAGATTGACGATGCCCTTGAGCAGTTCGAGCGAACGGCTGTTCTGGGTGACGTCCATCAGGAATGAACGGTCGATCTTGATCTTGTCGAGCGGCAGTTTGTGGAGATAACTCAGGCTCGAATAGCCGGTGCCGAAATCGTCGAGCGCGATGCGCACGCCAAGCCGCTTCAATTCCTCGATATACTGACGCGTCAGCGACTTGTCGTCGAGCAGCGCCGTCTCGGTGACCTCGATCTCCAGGCGGCCGGCGGCGAGGCCGGAGCTGGCGAGCGCATCGCGAACCTTTTGCACAACGTCGCGGTTGCGAAAGTCCTTGGCCGAGAGATTGACCGAGACACTGGTCCGTGCTGGCCATTTGGCGCATTCGACGCACGCCGCATGCAGGACGAAGGTGCTGATCTCGGAGATGATGCCCATTTCCTCCGCCAGCGGAATGAAGATGCTGGGCGAGATCGGTCCGAGATCGGGGTGATCCCAACGGCACAGCGCCTCGCAGCTGGCTATGCGCATCGTGCTCATCGCCACGATCGGCTGGTAAACCACCCGCAACCCCTTGCTTTCCACCGCAGTGCGCAGATCCGCCTTCATCAGCTGACGGTTGCGGAAAGCGGCATCCATCGATGCCTCGAACAGCCGCCAGGTGTTCTTGCCGAGTTCCTTGGCTTTGTAGAGCGCCAGGTCCGCCTTGACGATCATGGCGTCGACATCGGTATCCCTGACCCGCGACAGCACCGCGCCACCGCTGGCCTGGATACGCAGTCCGTGGCCGGCGACGTCGACCTCGCCCTGCAGTTCAATGAAAATCCCGTCGATTTGGCTGGTCAGGTGGCTCTCGTCCTCAACGCGGTCGAAGAAGGCCATGAACTCGTCGCCGCCGAAACGGCTGATGGTGACGCCTGGTCCGGCGATCGCTGCCAGCCGCTCCGCGACGGCGTAGATCAATCCGTCGCCGACCGGGTGGCCAAGCGTGTCGTTGACGCTCTTGAAGTCGTCGAGGTCGAGCACGGCGAGCCCGCAGAGACGCTCGAGGTCACCGGATGCCATGGCCTCTCCGATCAGCTCGTGGAAATAGGCGCGGTTGGGCAGGCCGGTGAGGCTGTCGTAGCGCGCCATGAAACGGATCTTGCCTTCTGCCTCGACGCGGGCCGTCACATCCTCGAAGGTGATGACGCCCAGTTCCTGGCTGCCCTCACGCGCCGAGAACTCATAGTGCTGCCCGTTCGCGAGCGAGACGAGAACCTTGCGGTCGCGGCCCTCGCGCAGGGCGCGCGTAAGCTGGGCTTCGATGTAGCGGCAGTCCTTCGGCGCCAGCATGCCGCCGGCAACGCCGCGCATCAGCAGGCCGTGGATCGATCGCCCGAGCAGCGCGTCGGGCGACTTGAGCGACATCAGATGCGCGGCTTCGGCGTTGGCCACCACCACCCGGCCGTCAGGGCCGAGCATGACAAGCCCGTGCGACATGGTGTTCAGCGCCCGATTGAAGCGCTGGGCGAGGCGGTTCGCCTTCTTCTCTTCGGACAAAGCGGCGAAAAGCACCTCCCTGACCACATCGGCGAAGCGTTTGATCGCGAATAGGAAGGGAGCCGACATCAGACCGAGGATCACATGGTAGACATCGCCACGCAGGATAAAGCCCAGCGAGATCGACCACGTCATGGTCATGATGAAGATCATGACCATCCTCGGGGAGCCGTAATTGCGGCCGGCGATCGCCGTGGCGGACGCCAGCGTAACGCAGACAGCGGCGATTTCGGCATAGTTGTCATGCGCCAAGTAGATGCCGGCGAAACAGAAGGCGCCCAGCATGAAACCATGCATGGAGCCGTAGAAAATGTAATCATTTTCGCGGCGGCGCGCCTCCTCCCAATTCCTGGGTGACGGGGCGTGGCGGTATTTTCTGATGTTACGCAGGCGCAGAAATGCGACGATCAGAAATCCGGCGACCACCGCAATGTAGATCGGATCCCTGGTCTTCCAGTAGACCAGGGCGACCAGCAGGGTTTGGGCAAAGAATCCAATCGAAAGCGTCAGGCTGTCGCGGAACAGAGTTTCCACGAACGGAATGTAGACGTCGACCGGGATCTCGTTTTTTCTTTTCAGATTCACGCCTGAGTCCCACCCTGGGGAGGCAAGCTGTGTCACATCAGCCTTAAGAAAGATTTAGAGAGGCGGTTCCGGGCCTCACCATCAGGTCGGCTAACGCCAGGGAAGCTACCCTTCAGGTAAACAAGACATCGATCACTCGGCGGCCTGGAGTTCCGGCCGAGCCGGTGTCTTCGCCAGGCGATCGAGCAGCCTCAGGCGCTCGCCGGCGGCCTTTTCGGCGCTGGCCCGCCTGACGTGACCATAGCCGCGAATGAGTGCCGGCACCGAGGCAAGCGCTGCCGCGGCCTCGACCTTGCCTGGCGCCAGCGCGCCGGCGACAAGCTCCAGGTCGGCCTCGTACTGCGCAAGAAGCTGCCGTTCCATACGCCTTTCGGAGCTGTAGCCGAACACATCAAAGAACGTGCCGCGCAAGCCTTTCATCGCTGCCAGCAGGCGGAATCCCTTCATCATCCAGGGACCGAAGCTCGACTTCCTCGGCTTGCCGTCCTTGCCGCGCCTGGCCATGATCGGCGGCGCGAGATGGAATTCGAGTTTATCGTAGCTCTGGAACTGCTTGCCCAGTTCAGCGGCAAAGGAGCCATCGGTGTAGAGCCTTGCCACCTCGTATTCGTCCTTGATCGCCATCAGCTTGAACAGGTTCCTCGCGGCGGCTTCGGTCACATCAGTCGAATCGGGCGCCACGCTGGCTTCGGCCTTGCGCAGCACGGCCACTCTGTCGGCATAGCGCTTGCCATAAGCGGCGTTCTGATAGGCGGTGAGGAAGGCGACGCGGCGGGCGATGACGTCATCGAGCGTCTCGGCGACAGCGGTGTTCTGTGCAGCCGTGCCCGGCTGGACGACGAGGGCGCTCACGAAATCCGGCTGGTGGGAGGCGCGGCGGCCCCAGCGGAAGGCTGAGACGTTCATCGCCACCGACTGGCCGTTGAGCTCGATCGCCTTTTCGACTGCCTCGGCAGACAGCGGCAAGCCACCATGCTGAAAGGCGAAGCCGAGCATGAACATGTTGGCGCCGAGCGAGCTGCCGAACAGCGCGGTGGCGGTGCGGGTGGCATCGAAAAAATGCGCCTTGTCGTCGCCGGCGGCAGTGCGGATCGCCTTTTTCAGCCGCTCAACGGGCAGCGAGAAATCGGCCGACCGGGTAAACTCGCCGGGCATGATCTCCGCGGTGTTGGCGAGGAAGATCGTGTGGCCTTCGCGCACCGCGGCGAGCACCTTTTGGGCGCCCGACACGACGAGGTCGCAGCCAAGCACAAGGTCTGCCTTGCCGGCCGAAACGCGGATGGCATGGATATCGTCCGGGCTGCGCGCGATGCGGACATGGGTGAACACCGAGCCGCCCTTCTGGGCAAGGCCGGCCATGTCGATCATGCCGCAGCCTTTGTCTTCGAGATGAGCCGCCATGCCAAGCACCGCGCCGATGGTGACGACGCCGGTGCCGCCGACGCCGTCGATGATCGCCGCCCAGCCTTGGTCGCCGAGCGGGAATTCCGCGGGCGCGGGCACGCCGTCGAGCGGATCGGTGGTGCCGGCCATACCCTCGGCCTTCCTGATCTTGGCGCCATGCACGGTGACGAAGGACGGACAGAAGCCGTTGATGCAGGAGAAATCCTTGTTGCAGCTCGACTGATCGATCTTGCGCTTGCGGCCGAATTCGGTCTCGACCGGCTGGATCGACACACAATTCGACTGCACCCCACAATCGCCGCAGCCTTCGCAGACCAGTTCGTTGATGAAGACGCGCTTGTCGGGATCGGGGAAGGTGCCGCGCTTGCGGCGGCGGCGCTTTTCGGCGGCGCAGGTCTGGTCGTAGATCAGCACGGATGTGCCTCTGACCGCGCGCAATTCGCGCTGCACGAGGTCGAGGTCGTCGCGGTGATGGATGGTGGCGCCGGCGGGGAATTCGACCTTGCCGGTATATTTGGCCGGTTCGTCGGTGACGATGGCGATCCGCTCGACGCCCTCGGCCCGCACCTGCCTGGCGATCATGTCCACGGTCAGGCCACCCTCGTGCGGCTGGCCGCCGGTCATGGCGACGGCGTCGTTGTAGAGGATCTTGTAGGTGATGTTGGCGTCGGTCGACAGCGCGAAGCGGATCGCCAGCGCGCCGGAGTGGTTGTAGGTGCCGTCGCCGAGATTCTGGAAGATGTGGTCGCGCTTCGAGAACGGCGCCTGGCCGACCCATTGCGCGCCCTCACCGCCCATGGCGGTGAAACCTACGGTGTCGCGATCCATCCACAGCGCCATGAAATGGCAGCCGATGCCAGCGGCGGCGAGCGAGCCGTCGGGCACCTTGGTCGAGGAATTGTGCGGACAGCCGGAGCAGAAGAAGGGCGTGCGCGAGGCAATGTCTGTTGTCTCAGCGAGCATCGCCTGGAACTGGCGAAGTTTCGCCACCCGCGCGGCGATCTCGTCCGACGGACCGATTGTCCGCAAGATTCTCTCGCCGAGCGCGATGGCGATGTCGTTGGGATCGAGCGCGCCCTTGGCCGGGAACAGCCCGTCGCCGCGCTCGTCCTTCTTGCCGACGATGATCGGCTGCATGGCGGTGCCGTAAAGGTTCTCGCGCAGTTGCACCTCGATCAGCGAGCGTTTCTCCTCGACAACGACGATGGTGTCGAGGCCGCGAGCGAAGTCGGTGATGTGCTGCAGGTCGAGCGGCCACGGGCAACCAACCTTGAACAGCCTGATGCCGATGCGGTTGGCGGCGGCTTCGTCGACGCCGATGTCTTCCAGCGCCTGGCGAACGTCGAGATAGCTCTTGCCGACGGTGACGATACCAAGCTTCGGGCCACTGCCGCCGGAATAGACGATCCGATTCAGCCCGTTGGCGTGGATAAAGGCCGAAGCGGCGGCGCGTTTGTATTCATGCAGTCGCTCCTCCTGGCCGAGCATGTCGATCTCGTTGCGGATGTTGAGGCCGCCGGGCGGCATGTCGAAGTCCGGGACGACGATATCAAGCCGTTCGAGCGCGGCATCGACCGAAGCCGTCGATTCGATGTTGTCCTTGACGCATTTGATCGCCGCCCAGGTGCCGGCGAAGCGCGACATGGCAAAGCCGTAGAGCCCATAGTCGATGATCTCCTGGACCCCGGCCGGATTGAGGATCGGCACCATGGTGTCGACAAACAGGAACTCGGTCGCGTGCGCGTTGGTCGAGGATTCGGCCATGTGGTCGTCGCCCATCAGGGCGAGCACGCCGCCATGTCTTGACGAGCCGGCGAGATTGGCATGGCGGAAGACGTCGCCGGAGCGGTCGACGCCCGGTCCCTTGCCGTACCAAACCGAAAAGACGCCGTCATGCGTGCCCTCACCCAGCAATTCGGCCTGCTGCGATCCCCAGCAGGCGGTGGCTGCGAGTTCCTCGTTGAGGCCGGGCTGGAAGACGATGTCCGACTGGGCGAGCTGCTTCCTGGCCTTCCAAAGCTGCATGTCAAGGCCGCCGAGCGGCGAGCCGCGATAGCCGGAGACGAAGCCGGCGGTGTTCAGGCCAGCCCGGCGGTCGCGCTCGCGCTGCATCAAAAGCATGCGAATGACCGCCTGCGCGCCGGAAAGGAAGATGCGCTCCTTTCGCAGGTCGAACTTGTCGTCGAGCGCGACATCATGCAGCGTCATCAGGCATTTCCTCTGCGGAGGCCGCAGTTCGAGCGCAGCCAACGTCGGAGTTGGAGGCTGCAGTGTTTCTCCCCTTGCCGGGCAGGTCAAACAAAATCGAAGATGCCAGGCGAAGCGCAACAAACGATCCGTTCCACGCCCGATGCTGTAAGAAACGCGCGCCAATTGGTCCGTCAGCGCCAAGAAAATTCCGGCCGCGACCGATACCGGCGATGTTGCGTCAGCCGGCCTTCGAGCAGTCGGGCTTGGGAGCGCCCGGCAGCTTGCCGTCCGGATGGCCGGCAAGCTCTGGATTGGGCGTATAGAGCTGATCGATGACCAGCGGCCGGTCGGGCAGGACCGATTGGTCCTGCGTCGACATCAGCGTGGTGTCGATCTTCTGGAGGATTGCACCGTTGGCATCCTTGATGCTGATCGAGATCGCATAGGGCTTGTCCTTGACGATGCAGGAAAGCGCCGGGCTCTCCAGCGACACCTTGCCGAGCTTCGGCCAGATTTTCTGTTCGACGATCAGTGGCTCGCCGCCTGCTGGGTTCTGGAAGCTGGCGACCGCAACCTGTCCTTCCTCCATAGGCTGCAGCGGCCTCAGCGTGACGACAAAGGTTGCCCTTGCGAGGCGATAATTGAAGACGACCAGCCTGCCGGAAATCTCGAACAATCTGCCTTCGCCGTCCTTGCCGGTATCGCGGCAGGCGCCGAGCGTTGCCGCGGCCACGAGCATGGCGCCGACAACGATCAGGCGCAAGATTTTCCTAGACATTGGCGGTCCCTCTGGCTGCCGTTCGGCGGCGATAGTGGCGACTTGCCTTCTGGCGGTTGCCGCACACCGCCATGTCGCACCAACGACGGCTGGAATTGCGGCTTCGGTCGAGAAACAACCAGCTGCAATTGGGGCAGATCCTCAGCCTTGCGACGGTGTCAGCCTGCAGCAGCGACAGTGCGGAAACCGCCAGTGCCGCCTCGAAGGCGATGGGCGTCGCCGGCTCGCCGAACGGCCGTCCCGGCGCACCGATCTCGGTGCGGCCGTCCGCGAGACCGTCGGCGCAGGCCTTCAGGAAGCCCGGTAGATCGCCTGTAGTGACCGCGCCCTTCGACACCGCACGACGAAACAGCCGGTCGGTCGTCTCGCGGATCGCCAGCACGACCGGCGCGATCTTGTCCGGGAACGGCGCTTCGAGCCGCCTGCCGCCAAGCTCGGCGGCGCGAAAGACGCTCGCCGCGTCGGCGAAACGGGCGATCTCCGCCGGATCTTTGAATCGGTCGAAGGTTTTCCGGGGATCGCCGCGCAGCACGACGGTGTTCGCCGTGTCGAGCGCAAGAAGGCCGCCAGTGAAGCGGTGCGGGGTCCAGGAAACCGTCATGGGCGCCATTTCTAACCGATAAGCTGCGTTTGACAAGTTAGATTGCCGATGCAAATCTGCTCCGCACGGACGCGGTTCTCCGCGATCCAAGGACATTGGCATGCTCTATTTCTTCCAGCAGGTGCTGAACGGGCTGCATTCCGGCGCGCTCTATGCCCTGCTCGCCTTCGGCTATGTGCTGATCAACGGCATCCTGCACCGGACGAACCTCGCCTATGGGGCGCTGTTCGCCTTTTGCGGACAGACGATGATCCTCACCGCGGCCTTCGGCTATCAGGCCCTGTGGCTGACCCTGTTCGCGGCCGTCGCGCTCGGTATTGTCGCGGCGTTCCTGTATGCGGGGCTGATCAGCCATGTCCTGTCGCGCAGCATCTTCGAACCGCTGGCCGACCGCACGCCCAATGCGATCGTGGTGACGACGCTGGGCATATTGATGCTGCTGTCGGAGGCAAGCCGCATCGCCGCTGACACGCATGATCTGTGGCTGCCGCCAATGCTGGCCCAGCCCATCATTTTTGCGAACGGGGCCAACTTCAATGCCACCCTGACGCTTATCCAATTGCTCGACTGCGGGATCGTCGTGGCAACCATTGTGCTCGCCTCCTGGGCGTTCGCCCGCTCGAGTTTCGGCCGGCGCTGGCGCGCCGTGTCCGACGACCCCAAAGCCGCCGCCATGTGCGGCGTCGACGTGCGCGCGGTGTTTCGGCACGCGGTGCTCGCCGGCGGCCTTTGCGCGGCGCTGGCCGGTGTCCTCGCCGGCCTCTACTATGGCAACATCAGCTTCGGCTCCGGCCTTGTCTACGGGCTGAAAATCCTGTTCGTGACGGCGGTGGGCGGCTATCTCTCGCCGTTGCGGGCAGCACTTGGCGCTGCCGCTTTCGGCATGGCCGAATCGCTGTGGGCCGGCTATTTCCCGGTCGAGTGGCGCGACGCCTGGATGTATCTGTTCCTCGTCGCCATACTGGTGCTGATCGGCGCCGGGCGAGACCAAAGCAAGATCGTCTGACTGCGCCAACCTGGGTAGCGTTGGCTGCAGACATCACTTTGATTTTTGCGCATGACCCCTTCCGCGGCTGTTTCGCCCCTTCCCCATCCCACAAGATTGTTTTACTCGGTCTGCCCTGTGTTGACCCGTCGGGCCACGCACGGCATACCGTTGGGCCACATCAAAGCGGCGGAAAACAAGCGGGAATCGGCGCGCCGCTAATTCTTTGAGTCACGCACCGTGCTTTCCGAAAATCGAGACCGATTTTCGGGCCGATGCGTAAAGGGAGGAATGTATGGCAGGGCTTCTCACTCTATCCAGAACCATTGACCGTGTGAACGAGTTCATCGGCAAATGGGTGTCGTGGCTGATCCTGCTGGCAGTGCTGGTCAGTGCCGCAATGCGGTCATCCGAAAGACGTTCGACATGTCGTCGAACGCCTGGCTGGAACTGCAGTGGTATTTGTTCGGCGCCGCCTTCATGCTGGCCGCCGCCTACACGCTCAAGCAGAACGACCATATCCGCATCGACGTCGTCTACGGCATGTTCTCGCGCCGCGTGCAGCACTGGATCGACCTCTTCGGTCACCTCTTTTTCCTGATGCCGTTCGTCACGCTGATGGTGATCTATTTCGTTCCCTATGTGTCGCTGTCGTTTCGCAGCGGCGAAATGTCGAACAATTCGGGCGGGCTGATCATCTGGCCGGCGAAGGCGATCCTGCTGGCCGGCTTTTTCCTGCTCGCGCTGCAGGGCGTCTCGGAGATCATCAAGAAGATCGCCATCATGCGCGGCGACATGGACGATCCCACCCCGTTCATATCGGTGCATGAGCAGGCCGAACTCGAAGCCAAGGCGCTTGCCGAAGAGGTGCGCTCGTGATCGAGTTCATCGCCCAGAACATGGCGCCGATCATGTTCGCCTCGCTGGTCATCTTCCTGCTGATCGGCTACCCGGTCGCCTTCTCACTCGCCGCCAACGGCCTGCTGTTCTTCTTCATCGGTGTTGTGCTGTCACCCTATTCGGGCGGATCGATCAATCTCGCTTGGCCGCTGCTGCACGCGCTGCCGGACAATTTCTACGGCAGTCGGGTAATGTCGAACGACACGCTGCTGGCCATCCCGTTCTTCACCTTCATGGGCATCGTGCTCGAACGATCGGGTATGGCCGAGGACCTGCTCGATACGATCGGCCAATTGTTCGGGCCGATCCGCGGCGGCCTCGCCTATGCCGTGATCTTCGTCGGCGCGCTGCTTGCCGCAACCACGGGCGTGGTGGCTGCCTCCGTCATCGCCATGGGCCTGATCTCGCTGCCGATCATGCTGCGCTACGGCTATGACCGCCGTGTGGCATCCGGCGTCATCGCCGCGTCGGGCACGCTCGCCCAGATCATTCCGCCGTCGCTGGTGCTGATCGTTCTGGCCGACCAGCTCGGCCGCTCGGTCGGCGACATGTATGCGGGTGCGCTGATCCCGGGGATGGTTCTGACCGGCCTTTATACGATGTATATCGTGATCATGTCGATCATTCGGCCGAAGTCGATGCCGGCGCTGCCACTTGAGGCCCGCACCCTCGGCCACGGTGTCCTGTCGCTGCTGGTCGCGGTGCTGGCGGCAATCGTGGTTTCCTACGCGGCCTATCGCTATCTGGCGCCCTCGCAGGGCCAAAACGCCGACATCCTCGGCGCCACCATCGGCGTGATCTCCATCTATGTCGTGGCAATCGCCGACCAGCGCCTGAAGATCAACATGATGTCGCGGCTGGCTCAGCAGGTGATCATCGTGCTGATCCCGCCACTGGCGCTGATCTTCCTGGTGTTGGGCACCATCTTCCTCGGCATCGCCACGCCGACCGAAGGCGGCGCCATGGGCGCTGTCGGCGCGCTGATCATGGCAGCGATGAAGGGACGGCTGTCGCTGGACGTGATCAAGCAGGCGCTGGCGTCGACGACGCGGCTATCCTCCTTCGTGCTGTTCATCCTGATCGGCGCGCGAGTGTTCTCGCTCACTTTCTACGGTGTCAACGGCCATATCTGGGTCGAACACCTCCTGACATCGCTGCCGGGCGGCGAGATCGGTTTCCTGATCGGCGTCAACATCCTCGTCTTCCTGCTCGCCTTCTTCCTCGATTTCTTCGAGCTCGCCTTCATCATCGTGCCGCTTTTGGCGCCGGCCGCCGACAAGCTCGGAATCGACCTGATCTGGTTCGGCGTGCTGCTCGGCGTCAACATGCAGACCAGCTTCATGCACCCGCCATTCGGCTTCGCGCTGTTCTACCTGCGTTCGGTCGCCGCCCGGGTGCCCTATCTCGATCGCCTCACCGGCAAAAAGATCGCGCCGGTAACCACCGGCCAGATCTATTGGGGGGCGGTGCCCTTCGTTTGCATCCAGGTGATCATGATCGGCTTGACCATCGCCTTCCCGCAAATGGTGATGCACTACAAGGGCACGGCAGCGGACCCGGGCACGATCGACTACCAGGTGCCGGAAACGCCGAGCCTGTCGCCGCTCGGCGTTCCGCCTGCGGATGGCGGCACGGCGCCGACTGCGCCTGCACCGGATCTGTCGCAGCCGCCGAATTTCGGTGAAACGCCGGCTGCCAAGCCGGCAGCGCCAGCGCCCAATCTGTCCCAACCACCGAGTTTCAATTGACGCCGGAGGCTCTACAGACATGAAAGCGGTGCGGCTGGAGGGCGTCGGCAGCATCGCCCTTCGGGAGGTCGACAAGCCCGTGGCCGGGCCGGACGATCTCCTGGTACGGATCGAGGCCTGCGGCGTCTGCGGCACCGACCGGCATCTTTTCCATGGCGAATTTCCCTGTACGCCGCCGGTGACGCTCGGACATGAATTCTCCGGGATCGTCGAGGCGATTGGAACCGCCGTGTCCGGCTTTTCGGTCGGCGATCGCGTCACCGGCGATCCCAACATCGCCTGCGGGCACTGTCCGCACTGCCACGCCGGTCGCATCAATCTGTGCCATAATCTGGTTGCCGTCGGCATCCGCCGCGACGGCGGCTTCGCCGAATATGTCGTGCTGCCTCACAAGCAGGCCTTCCTCCTCCCGAAAGACCTGAGGCCGACGCATGGCGCGTTCTGCGAGCCGCTTGGCTGCTGCCTGCATGGCGTGGACCTGGCGCAGATCAGACCCGGCTCCTCGGTCGCCGTGCTTGGCGGCGGCGTGATCGGCCTGCTCACCGTGCAACTGGCGAGGCTTGCCGGCGCGACGACAATCATCCTGTCGACGCGCCAGGCCTCGCGGCGTGCCCTTGCAGAAGAATTGGGCGCAACAGCGACGGTCGATCCAACCGCTTGCGACATCATCGACACGGTCGTCGGTCCGTCGGGCCTCCTGCCGGGTGGTGTCGATGTGGTGTTCGAATGTGCCGGCGTAAGGGACACGGTCGAGCAATCGATGCGGCTCGCCAGGGCCGGTGGCACGGTTGTCGTCGTCGGCGTGATGCCTCAAGGCATGAAGGCCGAATTCGAGCCTTTCGACCTGTTGTTCCGGGAATTGAGGGTGCTGGGGTCGTTCCTCAATCCGTTTACGCATCGCCGGGCTGCCGATCTCATCGCCTCGGGTGCGATCGAGATCGACAAGCTCATCTCCCGGCAGGTGACGCTTGAGGATGCGGCTGCGGTGATCGCCAATCCGCCTGCGCCAGGCGAGGTCAAGGTGCTGGTGGTACCGGGCTGATCAGAAAATAGAATCGCTTCGGCGTCACGCGTCCGAAGAACGCGTGGCGCCGAAACTGTTGTCAGAGTTTGCCGCTGCGCTGCTGGACCATCATGAAGGTGTCGTAGTTGTACTCGGCCACCTGCGCCCAGAGATAGTGCTCCTTGCGGAACGCCTTGATCGAGTCCCATATCTTCTTGAACGGCGCGTTCGAGGCTTCCATCTCGGCATAGACCTCGTTTGCCTTTTCGGAGCAGGCTGCCAGGATTTCCGGGCTGAACGGGCGCAATTTGGCGCCCGCGGACACCAGTCGCCTCACGGCCGCCGGATTCAGAAAGTCGTATTTCTGCAGCATGTTGGCGTCGGCGGCCTGCGCGGCGGTGCGCACCAGCGCCTTGTAGGCCGGCGAAAGCTCCTCGTATTTCGCCTTGTTGAACATCAGATGGACGGTCGGCCCGCCTTCCCACCAGCCGGGATAATAGTAATTGGGCGCGACCTTGTAGAAGCCGAGCTTCTCATCGTCATAAGGGCCGACCCATTCGGCAGCGTCGATGGTGCCTTTTTCCAGCGCCGGATAGATGTCGCCGCCGGCGATCTGCTGCGGCACGACGCCGAGCCTTTCCACCACTTTGCCGGCAAAGCCACCGATGCGCATCTTGAGGCCCGAAAGGTCGGCGACGGTGTTGATCTCCTTGCGGAACCAGCCGCCCATCTGCACGCCCGTATTGCCGCCAGGCAGGCCAAAAAGGCCCTGCGTGGCGAGAAACTCGTTGAACAGGTCGATGCCGCCGCCGTGGTAATGCCAGGCATTGATGCCGCGCGCGTTGAGCGAGAACGGAACCGCGGCACCTAGTGCCCATGTCGGGTCCTTGCCCCAATAATAATATGCCACCGTATGGCAGGCCTCGACGGTGCCGGCGGTGGTGGCGTCCGCGGCCTGCAGGCCGGGCACCAGTTCACCGGCAGCGAAGACCTGCACCTGGAAGTTGCCGTCGGTCGCCTCCGAGAGCATCCTGGAAAAGACCTCGGCGCCGCCATAGATCGTATCGAGAGACTTCGGGAAGGACGACGCCAGGCGCCATGTCACTTTCGGGTTGGTTTGGGCGATAGCCGGCGCGGCAAGCGCCGCCGTAGCCGCCGCAGCGCCGACACTGGTGACGCCGGCCTTGCGGATGAATGATCGACGATCCATGAAGTCCTCCCTATTGGATCAACAGACCGACGTTCGGGAGATGCTCTGTGCCCCGGATCGGCTTCGCGGCAAACAATACACGGGCAAGAAGTCGAGTCCAGCCATGGGAGCCGGTTTTGCCGGCGGCGTTTTCGCGAAATACGCGGGCGCGAACACGCCTCCTGCAACTTAAGTCTAACGCCCTTTCCGTGGCTCATGCGAGATGCCGAACTTGTCATGGCAAAGCGCCGTCGGATCGCCTATTTTAAAAGGCAGAACATATCCTTGCACTGAATGGACCCGGATCAAAAATGCAGCAGCCGCTAGTCGCCATATCGACCGATGTCCGCCAGTTCGACAACTACACCTGGCATGCCGCTCCGCAGCAATATCTGGAGGCGGCGCTTTCGGCGGCCGGCGTGTTCCCGGTGCTGGTGCCGTCCTTCGGCGACCGGCTCGATTTCGATGAGCTCCTGTCATCGGTCGACGGCGTCATGATCACCGGCTCGAAGTCCAATGTTCATCCCTCGCTCTATGGCGGCGATGCCAGCGAAGCCAACGGCCCCTACGATCCTGCCCGCGACGCCACGACGCTGCCGCTGATCCGCAAGGCAGTGGAGCGCGGCGTGCCGCTGCTCGCCATCTGCCGCGGCATCCAGGAGATGAATGTGGCGCTGGGCGGCACGCTGGCCACAGAAATCCAGGAGCGCGAGGGATCGCTGGACCATCGGGCACCGGCGAGCGACAATCAAGACGAACGCTTCGCCATCCGCCAGACCATTTCGATCAAGCCCGGAAGCTGCCTCGCCGACGTGTTCGGGGCAGGCGACATCATGGTCAATTCGGTGCACCGCCAGGCCATCGACCGGCTCGGCCCGAAGCTGCAGATAGAGGCGGTCGCCAGCGACGGCACGGTCGAGGCGGCTTCGGTGCGCGACGCCCGCGCTTTCGCCGTCGGCGTCCAGTGGCATCCCGAATACTGGGTCAAGTCGGACAGCGTCTCAGCAAGGATATTCCGCGCCTTCGGCGACGCGGTGCGCCTGCACGCCGCGGCGAAATCCGGCGCGTGGGCCGCCGCGGAATAGTTCGTCGGACGTCAACGTCAATCGCTGCCGGCCGCCAGCGACAGCAGCGGCAGGGCTGGTGCGTAGGATTCATACCCGTCGCCGTCGGCGACGCCGAAAGTGACGATCGGGTCGATGCCGTTCGCGCTGAAGGTGACCGTGCCGTCATCCTGCTCACGCCAGAATTTCGCGCGCTCGATGCCGGGCAAGACACGGTGGCAATTCGCAGTGACCGTCAACAACGACAGGCCATGCGCAACCTCAGTGCCGCGCTTGACCGCGCAGGACGCTTCGTCGCCATTGGCCACCAGCCGGTAGTCGCCGGGCGACTGCGCTGACTCATCGGCTGTGCGGCCTTCGCCTCGGCCGCTGTGAAACAGCTGAACGCTGCCGAACAGCGCGACCACCGCTATCAATGCAGCAAGTGCTTTCATCTGCGTTCTCCGGGTGTTTGGCGATAGATAAAGATGATTTCAAAGCGTTAAACCGTGGTTAACAAATAGGAAAGCGTGCCGCTCAGCTGCGCGCCTTGAGCTTTTCCGTTTCCGGCACCGGCGTCAACGCCCTCCCTTTCGAAAACCAGGAAATCAGATTGTCGACGCACAGATCGGCCATGGCACGGCGGGTATGTTCCGAAGCCGAGCCGACATGCGGCAAAAGTGAAGTGTTGGGGGCGGCGAGCAGCGCCGGCGGCACGTTCGGCTCGTCAGCGAAGACGTCGAGCCCGGCAGCGGCGATGGTGCCGCCGGCAAGCGCCGCGGCAAGAGCTGCCTCGTCGACCGTGCTGCCGCGACCGATGTTGACGAAGACGCCATTCGGGCCGAGCGCCGACAGGATCTCGGCGTTGACCGCCTTTTCCGTCGAGGCGCCGCCGGGCGCCACCGAGATCAGCGTATCGACCGCCTCGGCAAGGCCTTTCAGCGTGCCGTGGTATTCGTAGGGCAAACCTTCGACCTGGCGTCGGTTGTGATAGGCGATCGGCAGCCCAAAGGCCTCCAGCCGGCGCGCAATGGCGAGACCGATGCGGCCCATGCCGAAAATACCGACACGACGGCCGCGCAAGGTCAGCCGGCTTAGCGGATAGTTGCCGTTGCGTGCCCAACTGCCGTCGCGCAGCCAGGTCTCGGCGCGCGGCAGCTCGCGGACGGCGTTGATCAAAAGCCCGATCGCCGTATCGGCGACCTCCTCGGTCAGCACATCCGGCGTGTTGGTGACCATGACGCCGCGCTGCGCTGCGTGACGGGCATCGACCGAATCATAGCCAACGCCGAAATTGGCGATGATCTCGAGGTTCGGCAGCGCGTCGATGAGGGCTGCGTTGATCCCGCCAAAGGCGGCAATGCCGCGCACCGTCCGGCGCATCTCGTCGGTGACCAGCGACGCATCAGGCCGTTCGATCCAGGCGCGGCTGAACGTCCGGTCGATGCGGCCGACCGCGTGGTCGTTGAATTGGCCCGGCACCAGAATGGCGACTGCTTGCTGCTGTTCGGCTTTCGTCATGCACGTTCCACTGGTTTGCCGGTTGACTGGCGCACATGCAGCTCCGGCTTGATCAGTTCCTGCGATGGTCGCACCATCTGCCCATTGAGCTTGTCGAGCAGCGCGCTGGCGGCGCGGCGACCGACTTCACGCTGGCCATTCCACACGGTGGTCAGCGCCGGCGTCGCGATCGCCGCTTCCTCGAGATCGTCATAGCCGGTCACGGATATGTCAATGCCCGGCACCAGCCCAGCGCGTGCAATGCCGTTCATCAGGCCGATGGCGACGAGGTCGTTCCAGCAGCAGGCCGCGGTTGGCTTGTCCTTCAGCGCCAGGAACTGCCCGGCGGCCTCGAAGCCAGCCTGTTTGGTGCGCGGCCCGGGGATGCGCCAGGACGGTCTGACCTCCAGCCCTGCCGCCTCCATGGCGTTGAGATAGCCCTGGTAGCGGTCGCGGCCGGTCGAGGTCTGGTCGGTGCCGCCGATCATGGCGATGCGTTTATGGCCGAGCGAGATCAGATGGTTGGTCGCTAGCCCGGTGCCATAGGCATCGTCGCCACGAAACACCGGCACGTCAGCGCCTTCGACGGTGCGTGCGATCAGCACCGCCGGCAGACCGTTTTCCTCGGCCATGAAGATGTCTTCGGGCGGCGTCCCGATGGCCGGCGACATGATGACGCCGTCGGCGCCAAGCTGCAAAAGCGTGTCTATGAAGGTGCGCTGCTTTTCGAGCTGGTCGTAATGGTTCGACAGGATGAAGGTCTGCCGGCTGCGGTCGAGCTCGCTTTCGATCGAGCGCAGGATCTCGGCGAAGAAGGGATTCATGATATCGTGGACGACGACGCCGACGATGCCCGAACGCGAGGTGCGCAGACTGGCGGCGCGGCGATTGTAGATATAGCCGATGGCGCGGGCATGTTCCTTGATGCGGTCGCGGGTGAGTCCAGCAACCAGCGGGCTGTCGCGCAGGGCCAGCGAGACCGTGGCCGTGGACACACCGAGCGCATCCGCGATCGTCGAAAGCTTGATCTTCTGTGCCAGCGCCTTGCGCTCCCCCGACGATCTAGAGCTGATCCATGATCTCCAGCGAAAGCCGGATGCCCGTTTTCGGAATCATGATCTAAACAGTTTAAACGCGGCCTTATGCCACCCTTCCGAAACAAATCAAAGTTTTTTTGCCAGCGCCTCCACCTCGACGTCGATGGCAGCGCGGTTGCGCACGCGAAGCCGGTGCTCGCGATGAGCGATACAAAAGCCGCTGGCGACGATGACGGCAGCGCCGAGGACACCAAGCATCAACAGGTTGAACCAGTGTCGATATGCATCAGGGATGCATTCGGGCACCCTTGGTGATCTTATCGACAAGCTTCTTTTCAGCGCGCAGCGCGATGCCGACGACCTTGGCGTCGTCGGGTGCGAATTCGGCAAAGACGGCGCGGTTCGCCGCGTCGTGGCCGGTCGAAAACATTTCCTCGACGTAGAGCGAGGTCTTCACACCGCGCTCCAGCGCCCGCCGGTGGATCGCACTGAGCGTCGAGCGATCGGCCGAAAGCACGATGATCGGCTGGATCGAGAGCGGATTGTAGATATTGCCGGCGCGGTCGCGATAGGGTTCGCCGATGATATCGCTATACTGCGCGACGATGCCGCTGGTCAGGAACGCGGTGACGTTGAGCTTTTGCCAGACGGGAAGATCGTCCTGCAGCACGATTGCAAATTTCGTGTCGAACATGAGACATTTGCCATTCGAGGTTTGTGAATGAAGCGATGTCGCACGATCTAGATGGCGAGGCCTTTCAGGGTCTTGGACGTTTGTGCGTTGACGCGGCTGAGAACTGCGTCATCTCGGCACCCGATTGCGTCGGAATGGAGCGTATCGAGGCCCGGTTCCACGGCAGCGCCTTCGATCTCCATCGTCACGATACCTACGCCATCGGCGTGACGCTGCATGGCGTCCAGACCTTCCGGTATCGCGGCGCTACGCATCACAGCCTGCCCGGCCAGATCATCGTGCTCCATCCCGACGAATTGCACGATGGCGGCGCCGGCACTGAAGACGGTTTGCGTTACAGGATGCTTTATCTGGAGCCGTCGATCGTGCTGGACTGCCTCGATCAGCCAGGCGCGTCGCTGCCTTTCGTCAGGAATGCCGTGGTGACGGATCCTGTTTTCCGCACGCGGCTGCTTTCGGCGCTGGGGCCGTTGGACCAGAAGCTGGATGATCTGTTTGTCGCCGACTTCGTTGCGCAATTGATGCAAAGCCTGGCACGGCATTCAGGCCTGCCGGCGAAACCGATCGCAAGGACAGCGTGGCGGGCTGTCAGCCTGGCACGCGACTATCTGGAAGAAAATGTTTTCCGTACCGTCCGTTCCGAGGAACTGGAGGCGATCACCGGGCTCGATCGCTACGCCCTGTCGCGGCATTTCCGTGCCGCTTTCTTCACCAGTCCGCACCGCTTTCTCTTGATGCGCCGGCTTCAGCGAGCACGCCGAATGATAAAGGCGAGCCAGTCATTGGCTGAGATCGCAATAGCGGCCGGTTTCAACGACCAAAGTCATTTCAGCAGGCACTTCAAGAAGGCGTTCGGAATCACGCCGGGCCGCTGGTCGGCATTGGTCCATGGATCGTCAGCAGCCGCTGCCTGACGGCGTCGGCCGCGGATCATTCGTCGGCGTCGATCTCATCATCGACGAGAACCATCTCTCCATTCGAGAGGTTCGCCTCAACGCGGGCGAGCAGCTTGAACAGCGCCTTCTGGTCCTTTTTATCGAGCCCCTTCAACGCCTGCTTCTCGGTCTTCTTCACCGATTTCTCGATGGCATGAATGATTTCGCGGCCAGTGTCGGTCAGAAAGATATGCGCCTGGCGGGCATCGGCGGAAGAAGCGCGTTTTTCCAGAAAACCCTGCGCCTGCAGCCGGTTGATGGTCTTGGTGATGGTCGGCGGGCGAACACCGAGGCGACCGGCAAGATTGCCGGGCGTCTGCCCGTCCTCACGGTCGAGCGCCAGCATGATCTGGTCCTGGCCGGCATAGAAGCCGTGCGCCAAAAGCCGCGCGGCGAGTGCCGTACGCGCCAGCCGCGCCGCCGAATGCAGCCGGCTCATTGTCGCAGTCTTGTCCGCCTTGGCCATGGTCATCCCTCTTCAGCCGAACCGGTACGAACAGCATAGAGCCAGCCGCCCGGTTGGCAATCGACGAGTCAAAAAGATCCGGCTTTGCAAAACAGCTTTGCCGGCAAGCAATGCGGTGTCCGCCGTGGCTAATGCCAGATGATTATTTCAGTTAGATGACAAACGATTTTTCGGCTGAGGTGGACGGTTCGGCAGGAGCGCCGCACACCCGATGCGGGACTCTAGTCAGCCTTCACCGCGACGATCATCAGGGCCTGGTAGGCGTCCGCCACCTCACGCAGCGCCGCCTGCGAAAGCGGCCCGGCGCGCCGTGCGATACCGTCCCTGGCGTTCGACGTATCCCGCTTGCCGGACCGGTCGGTGTAGGGCGCGACGGTAGTGAATATCTGTTCGCTCAGGCCGTCGGGGAAAAACAGCTGGCCGGTCATCACCGAACTGTCGCTGGGGAAGGCTTTGAAATGGATGTGGGTGGTGCGGCCCCGATACCAGCCGGGATAGATGGTGGCGAACGAGACGATGCCGCTGTCATCGGTCTTTTGCCAACCGCGCAGAAAACTCTGGCCTGACGTATCGACATCCTGGCCGTCGCCTTGTCCCGGATAGCCTGAATAATGGCCTTGGGCGTCGCAATGCCAGATATCGACCCGCGCACCGGCAAGCGGCCGGCAGCCTGCGTCGACGACCTGCAACCGCAGATTGAGTGCAACGCCCGCTTTGCCTTCGGTGATATCGGCGCGCTCGAGCTTCGGGTCGAAATAGAACGGGCCCTCGGTCGCTTCCGGTGTGATCGCGCAGACCCCGGCGCCGCTATCGAACAGGGCAAGCCCGGCATAAGGCGAGGCCTGCTGCGCCAGCGCGATGGCCGGCAGAAAAACACCGCCGCCCGCGCTAACGGCAATGAGGCCAAGCGCTTGGCGCCGGCTCAATGGCAAGGAGGACGGTTTATCGGACATCCGGCGCCTCTTTTGGTTTTCTTTCGAGCAAGCTGCCTTGGTCTTATCTAGGCAGCGAAACCAGCCAACGCCAATGATAACCCGGCAATGTCGGGAAAGTCCGGCAATGTTGTCGACCTGTTTGGCCCATCGGTTGCCACGTGCAAAAGCACGGCGTGCATCCTATATGGGGCCAACAATCCTTTTCGAGGCCCATCATGAGCGATGCACAGACGACACAAATCCCCGTAACCGTTCTCACCGGCTATCTTGGCGCCGGCAAGACGACGCTGCTAAACCGCATCCTTTCGGAAAACCACGGCAAGCGCTACGCCGTCATCGTCAATGAGTTCGGTGAGATCGGCATCGATAACGAGCTGATCGTGGAATCCGACGAGGAAATCTACGAGATGAACAATGGTTGCGTCTGCTGCACGGTGCGCGGCGACCTGATCCGCGTCGTCGAGGGCCTGATGCGCCGGCCAGGCCGCTTCGACGCCATCGTGATCGAGACGACCGGACTCGCCGATCCGGTGCCGGTGGCACAGACCTTCTTCATGGACGACGACGTGCGCTCCAAGACCAGGCTCGACGCGGTGGTGGCGCTGGTCGACGCCAAGCACCTGCCGTTGCGGTTGAAGGATTCCCGCGAAGCCGAGGATCAGATCGCCTTTGCCGATGTCGTCGTGCTCAACAAGACCGATCTCGTCACGCCGGAGGAACTGAGCAAGGTCGAGGCGACGATCCGCGCGATCAACCCGGCGGCCCGGATCCACCGCGCCACGCGCGCCGGCGTGGCGCTGTCCGAGGTGCTCGACCGCGGCGCCTTCGACCTTTCCCGAGCGCTGGAGAACGATCCGCACTTCCTCGAGGCGCGTGACGACCACGACCATCATGACCATGATCATCACGATCATGACGGGCATGACCACCATGATCACGCGCACCCGTCCGATATCCACGACGTGACGGTGCAGTCGGTGTCGTTGCGGGGCGGCGAGATGGACCCGAAAAAATTCTTCCCCTGGATCGAGAAGATCACCCAGATGGAAGGCCCGAACATCCTGCGCCTGAAAGGGATTATCGCGCTTAAAGGCGATGACGAGCGCTACGTCATCCAGGGCGTGCACATGATCATCGAGGGCGACCACCAGCGCGCCTGGAAGGACGGCGAGAAGCACGAGAGCCGGCTGGTCTTCATCGGCCGCGAACTCGACGCCGAGCGGCTGAAGAAGAGTTTTGATGCCTGCCAGGCAGCTTGATTTTCAGGCTCTATAACGCTAGCGCTGCACGTTCTTTCCTTCTCCCCTTGTGGGAGAAGGTGGCCGAGCGAAGCTCGGTCGGATGAGGGTGTTCCAGCTTGGCAACGACGGCACTCCGTCCAGCACCAGCCGAAATCTCGAATGGAATCTCCCATGCCGACAGTCGCCCCGCTTGATCTCCAGGGACATTGCATCGCCGCCGTCTTTCTTGGCGACGTGCCGCATTTCGCGCTGGCCGACGGCACGATCCATCGGCTGGACCATGGCCACAAGACGGCGCAGGCCAATGACGGGCTGCTCGCCGCCTTCCACGATGCGGCCAACGACCGGCTGATCACCGGCGGCGAGGACGGCAAGATTTTTTCCGTTACCGCCGGCGGCAATGCGACAGAATTGGCCAACGCCGGGAAGAAATGGATCACCAGCGTCGCCGCCGGACCACAAGGCGCTGTCGCCTATGCCTCGGGCAAGATCGCGATCGTGCGTTTCGCCGACGGCAAGACCAAGGAATTCTTGCATCCGCGTTCGGTCGAGGGGCTGGCGTTCTCGCCCAAGGGCATGCGCTTCGGCGTCGCCCGCTACAATGGCGCGACGCTGCATTTCCCGGCGGCGAACGGCAAGCCGGTCGAACTGGAATGGGCCGGCGCCCATACCGGCATCACCTTCTCGCCGGATGGCGCCTTCCTCGTCACCACCATGCAGGAGAACGCGCTGCATGGCTGGAAGCTCGCCGACGGCAAGCACATGCGGATGAGCGGCTATCCCGGCAAAGTCAAAAGCCTGTCGTGGGCGCCCAAGGGAAAATGGCTGGCCAGTTCCGGAGCCCCGGCGGCGATCGTCTGGCCGTTTTCGGGCAAGGACGGGCCGATGGGCAAGGCGCCGCTGGAACTCGGCACGCGCGGCAACGCCATGGTGACCTCGGTCGCATGCCATCCAAGCCAGGATGTCGTCGCCGTCGGCTATGACGACGGCATGGTGATGGCGGTGCGTTTCGCCGACGCCAAGGAGGTGCTTCTGCGCCGACCGGGCAAGGGCGCCATTACCTCGATGATGTGGGACAAGCAAGAACGCCGCGTCGCCTTCGGCAGCGCCGCCGGCGACTGCGGCGTCATCGATATCTCCGCATAGACGGAGGTCGCTACTCGGCGCATAGACGGAGGTCGCTACTCGGCCCCGCAGGAGACTTTGCCGGTCAACGCGGCAGGCATGCCGTCGCCACCGGCGTCAGCCGTGCCCTCGTAGATGGCGAGTGAATAACGCCCGTCATAGACGCCCTCTTCGCCGGCTTTGGTCAGGATCGTCAATTCGACAGAGCTGTAGGTGTTGGCGACTTCCTGTTCGCGATAGAACAACAGCCGCAGTTCCTCGTCGTCGAGCCAGTATTGCGTGAGGTTGGAATCCTCGAACACTGTCTTGCGCAAATCGTCGCCGACGGGCCTGCCGAGAATTTCGAGATCGCCGCGGAAATTGAACGTTGGACCGCCCATGCCTCTGGTGACGCCAGCTTCGACCTGGAAATTCACCGCCGCATCCTCGGTCGAGCACCAGATGCCGCCGGTGGCGAACGCCGAGCTGGCCGACAACAGCAGCGCCGTTACACACAAGGTCGTCCGCATCTTTTCTTCCCCCAAGCCGCAACCCTGTCCGCATTGATGCTGGAGGATGCCCTCAGGTCAAGCTCCGGTCCTCTTCACCGCGGCCGCTGAACCAATACAGGGCGGCCGCGCGGCCAATTGCGGTTCCGGACGCCGATTGGCTAGAGTGATCTGCGAGAGGGGCCTTCATGCATACAATCGACCATTCAAAGACGGCCATCAGTGGCATCGGCCCTGCCCGCATCGCCGATCTGCGTGAGACCGAAGCAGAAGCCTTCCGCAAGGCAAGGCCGAAATCGGCAGCCAAGGTCGGCAACGGCCTGCCGGGCTTCTTCGGCGGCGTGCCGATGCACTGGATGAACGACTGGCCGACGCCGTTCCCGCTACTGGTCGACAGCGCCAGAGGCGCCACTATCACTGACATCGACGGCAATCGGCTCGACGATTTCTGCCTCGGCGACACCGGCTCGATGTTCGGCCACTCGCCGCCGCCGGTCGCCCTCGCCATCCGTAGGCAGGCCGGGCGCGGCCTGACCTACATGCTGCCTTCAGAAGATGCGGTCGCTATCGGCCCGTTGCTGCAACAGCGCTTCGGCCTGCCGTTCTGGCAGATCGCGACAACGGCGACCGATGCCAACCGCTTCGCGCTGCGCGTCGCCCGCGCCATCACCGGCCGGGAAAAGATCCTGGTCTTCAACGGCTGCTATCACGGCTCGGTCGACGAGACGATGGTGCGGCTGGTCGACGGCAAACCGGCCAACCGACCGGGACTGGCCGGCGAATTCCGCGACCTGACCCGGGCGACCGATGTCGTCGAGTTCAACGATTTGTCGGCGCTTGAGACAGCACTCCGGGACCAGCAAATCGCCTGTGTCGTCACCGAGCCGGTGCTGACCAATTCCTGCATGGTGCTGCCCGACCCCGGCTTCCACGAGGCGCTGCGGCGTCTCACCCGCGCTGCCGGCAGCCTGCTGCTGATCGACGAGACGCACACGATCTCGACCGGTCCCGGCGGCTACACCAGGAAACGCGGCCTGGAGCCGGACTTGTTCGTGCTCGGCAAGTCGATCGCCGGCGGTGTGCCGGCCAGTGTGTGGGGGATGAGCGAAGACGTCGCCACCCGCTACGCCGACTATGTCAGAACCAAGGAACCAGGCTATTCCGGCATGGGCACGACGCTCTCGGCCAATCCGCTGCAGTTCGCAGCGATGCGCGCCACGCTCGAAGAGGTGATGACCGACGAGAACTATAGCCATATGGACCATCTGGCGCGGCGGCTCGACGCCGGGCTGACCGCCGTCATCGACCGTTACCGCCTGCCCTGGCATGTTGCCCGAGTCGGCGCCCGCGTCGAGTTCATCTGCGCACCCGGCCCGCTGAGGAATGGCGGCGAGGCGGAAACGGCGCACGCGCCGGCGCTCGAAGCGGCTATCCATGTCGCGCTGGTCAATCGCGGCGTGCTGATCGCGCCGTTCCACAACATGATGCTGATCTCGCCGGCGACCAGCGCTGCCCAGGTGAACCGCCTGATCACCGCCTTCGGCGCGGTTGCGGCAAGGCTCGCGGCATGAGACAAGCTTGCACATGAGAGAAGCGCACAAGCAAACTTTGAACGCCATCATCGCCTCGCCTTCGGGCTCGACGCCCGCCGAGGCGCAAACCTTTCTCGACGCGCATCCCGAGATCGAAGCGTTCGACATCGTGCTGACCGACGCCAATGGCGTTGGTCGTGGCAAGATCGTGCGCCGGCACGAGTTGATGAGCATCTTCGAGGGCGGCAGGCATATGCCGATCTCGATCCTCGGCCTCGACATCACCGGCGAGGACGTGCACGAGACCGGATTGATCTGGGCGACGGGCGACGGCGACCTGCGGGCATGGCCGATCCCCGGCACACTGGTGCCGCTGTTCGGCACACAGCCGCCGCGCGGCCAGGTGCTGATGGCGATGTACCATCTCGATAGTCAGCCGATGTCCTCCGACCCGCGCCTGGCGCTGGGCCGGCAGGTGGAGATATTGGCGGCCAAGGGCCTGCATCCGGCCGGCGCCTTCGAGCTCGAATTCTTCCTGCTCGCCAACGAGCGCGACGCCGACGGCAAGGTGCAGCCGGCGCACGCGGTGCTCGACGGCCGCCGCTCGGCCAAGACAGAGGTCTATTCCGTCGACCATCTGCACGGCATGGAGCCGCTGTTTTCCGACATCTATGCCGCGGCCAGGGTGCAAGGCATCCCGGCCGAGACGGTCATTTCCGAATATGCGCCCGGCCAATACGAACTGACGCTGAACTATCGCAAGGACGTGATGCGGGCCGCCGACGATCTCGTCATGCTGAAGCGGCTGGTGCGGACGCAGGCGCGCCGCCACGGCGTCACTGCCTGCTTCATGGCCAAGCCGATCGAGAAATACGCCGGCTCCGGCATGCATTTCCATGTCTCGCTACAGGACAGGGCCGGCAACAACGTCTTCACTGAGGCCAGCGGCGAGACCTGGTCCTTGCCGCTGCTGCGCGGACTGGGCGGCCTGATCCAGACCATGGCCGAATCGATGCTGGTGTTTGCACCGCACGCCAATTCATGGCGGCGTTTCGTTTCGCAATCCTATGCCCCGGTGGCGCCGACCTGGGGCGTCAACAACCGCTCGGTGGCGCTGCGCGTGCCGGCGGGCGATGCGAAAAACCGGCGCATCGAGCACCGGCCGTCCGGCGTCGACGCCAACCCTTATCTGGTGGCGGCAACCGTGCTGGCCGGCATCGTCAAAGGTCTCGATGAGGGCCTCGATCCAGGCCCCGAAACCACCGGCAATGGCTACGAATCAGCAATCTCGCGCACCACCATGCCGGTGGACTGGCGCGCCGCGATCGAGGCGGCAAGGGCCTCGACGTTCCTCAAAGGGGCGCTGGGGGAAGACCTGCACCGGACCTTCGTGGCGATCAAGCAATCCGAATATCTGCGGGTGGCGCGCACGGTCAGCGAACTGGATTATCACCTCTATCTGCACGAGGTGTGAGGCGATCGCATCGCCGGTCATTCGCCCGGCGATAGCCAGGTCTCGGCTATTTGAAGGAACCTTTCCGGGGCTTCGCTCATTCCGCATCTGATCGCAGCAGCGGGCAAGGCCGCATCAGCCATGATCGCCAGGATGCAGACAAATTCTCCACACCACGCCAAGGTGCAGGCAAGACGCTGGCCCAAGCCTGAATTGCCGGAGACGGCGCAAGACGATGGCGCAAGCACCATTCCCGAACTCAGCGAAGTGGCGAAGGCCTGTCGCCGCTGTCCGCTGTGGCGCAACGCAACGCAGACCGTGTTCGGCGAAGGGCCTGACGGGGCCAAGGTGGTTTTCGTCGGTGAACAGCCAGGCGACCAGGAGGATCTGGCCGGCAAACCTTTCGTCGGCCCGGCCGGAAAAGTCTTCGACGCTATCCTGGACGATGCCGGCGTCGACCGGCTGAAAGTCTATGTCACCAACGCGGTCAAGCATTTCAAGTTCGAGCCGCGCGGGAAGCGGCGCATCCACTCGAAGCCGAATGCCGGCGAGGTGCAGGCCTGCCGCTGGTGGCTCGACAAGGAACTCGATCTGATCAAGCCCAATCTGGCGGTGGCGCTCGGCGCGACGGCGGCGCAGTCGCTGCTCGGCAAGGTCGCTCCGATCATGAAGATGCGCGGCGAGGTTGTGACACGGGACGACGGCTTGCCTGTGTTCGTCACCATCCATCCGTCCTTCATCCTGCGCATTCGCGAGCCGGCGGACAAACAGGCCGAACGCGAGCGGTTCCTGCAGGACATGAAGGCGGTGAAAAAGCTGATGGCCGCCTGACCCCTATCTGACCAGGATTGCCCTCAAATCATTGACGTTCGTCCCGGTCGGGCCGGGCACGAAGAGATCGCCGATGGCGTTGAATGCCGTCCAGGCATTGTTGCCGGCAAGCATCGCCTTGGCATCGACGCTCACGGCCCGCATTCGCGACACCGTCGAGCCGTCGGCAAAGGCGCCGGCATTGTCCTCCGAACCGTCGATGCCATCGGTGTCAGCGGCCAGTGCATGGACGCCTTCCATGCCGCTGATGCCGATGGCGAAGGCGAGCAGAAACTCGGTGTTACGACCGCCCTTGCCCTTCGCCCGCACGGTCACCGTCGTCTCGCCGCCTGACAGGATCAGCACGGGCTTCGTGAAAGGCCGGTTGCGCGTCGCGACTTCACGGGCGATTGCCGCATGGATACCCCCAACTTCGCGCGCTTCGCCCTCGATGGAATCGGAGAGGATAACCGCCGCGATGCCATGGCGGCTGGCTTCGGCTGCGGCCGCTTCCAGCGAGACGCCGGCCGAGGCGATCAGATGCACTTCGTTGCGCGAAAAACGCGGATCGTCGGCGCGCGGCGCATCGGCGGCCGGCGAATTGATATGCGCCATGACAGAGGCCGGCAGTTTCATGCCATAGGCGGCGATCGATGCCAGCGCCTCTTGGCGGTTGCCCGAATCGGGAACGGTGGGGCCGGAAGCCACCAGCGCCGGGTTGTCTCCGGGAATGTCGGAGACGACCAGCGACACCAGCTTTGCCGGATAGGCAGCGGCCGCCAGCCTGCCGCCCTTGATCGTGGAAACATGCTTGCGGATGGTGTTCATGGCGGCAATCGGCGCGCCGGAGGCGAGCAGCGCCTCGTTAACGGCGATCTCGTCGGCCAGCGTCAGACCTTCGGCGGGCGCCGGCAGCAGCGCCGAGCCGCCGCCTGAGATGAGCGCCACGACCAGATCGTCCGCGGTCAGGCCCTGCACCTTTTCGAGCAGCCGGCGCGACGCTTCGAGACCGGCGGCATCCGGCACCGGATGCGCCGCCTCGATGATCTCGATGCGCTGGCAGGTCGCGCCATAGCCGTAACGGGTGGCGACCAGCCCATCTATCGGCCCATCCCACACTTTTTCGAAGGCCGCCGCCATCTGCGCCGAGCCTTTTCCTGCACCGATGACGATGGTGCGCCCCTTCGGCATTGCCGGCAGATGATCCCTGATCGTCCTCTGGGGATCCGCGGCGGCAACGGCAGCATTGAAGATGGTGGCGAGGAAGGTCTTGGGATCGATCTCTGTCATTTTGCTTCCGGCGGCAGTGCCAGCTCGCGCCCGTCGACGCCGAGGTGGCTGCACAGCGCATCGACGACGACGCCGTGATCCTCGCGTTCCGGCAGGCCCGAGACCGCGATCACACCGATCACACCGGCGCCCTTGACCGTGACCGGAAAGCCGCCGCCGGCCAGCACATAGTCCGATATGTCGAGGCCCTCGCCCGGCTTGAAGCTGCGGTCGGGACGCTGCTGCTCCAGCACCATGCGGTAGGTGCTTTTCAGGAACCGCTGCACGACGTTGGTCTTGCGCCGCGCCCAGTCCGGATTGGAGGCATTCGAGCCCGGCATTGCCGCATAGAACAGCGGCCGGTCGAAGGTCCTGATGTCGACGATGATCGGCAGGCCCTGGGCCAGTGCCCGGTCGCGGATCGTCGAGCCGATCTTGAAGGCGACAGCTTCGTCGAAGACCGAGAAGACAAGCTCGGCTTCCTGTTTCTGGATCAGAGCGATATCGTCCGCAACGGCCATGTCGTTCCCCTATCAACGTCGCGGCACGCTTTGACCGATGGCTGCCGCTGGGTCAAGCGGGATGTGGGGGATAGCTAAACCGCCATATCCGTCTTGACCGCCCGTCCGGCGACGTAGACCTCGCGCACGGCGCGATCATCGCCCAGCGTCTGCAGCAGAAACAGCTCCTCCGCCAGCGTGTCCGCCGTCTCCATCCGCAGCCGCATCGCCGGCGTGGCGCGGGCATCGAGGACGACGATGTCGGCATCGCTGCCCTGGTCGAGCGTGCCGATCCTTTCCACGATCGACAGCGCCTCGGCATTGCCGCGGGTGAGCTGCCAGAACGACTGGAACGGATTGAGCTTCTCGCCGTTCAGCGCGATCACCTTGTAGCCCTCGTCCATGGTGCGCAGCATCGAGTAATTGGTGCCGCCGCCGACATCGGTGGCGACCGCGATGCGGAGGGCTTTGTCACGCGTGCGGTAGCGCTGATAGTCGAACAGGCCGGAGCCGAGGAACAGGTTCGAGGTCGGACAGAACACGGCGACCGAGCCCGTCTCCGATAGCGCATCCGCCTCGCGTTCCGAAAGATGGATGCTGTGGCCGAACAGACTTTTGCGCCCGAGCAGCCCATGGTGCTCGTAGACATCGGTATAGTCGCGGGCCTTTGGATAGAGTTGCAGCGTAAAGGCGATCTCGGCGTGGTTTTCCGACAGATGCGTCTGCATGTGCAGATCAGGATGTTCGCGGCACAGCGCGCCCGCCATTTCCAACTGCTCGGGTGACGAGGTGATGGCGAAGCGCGGTGTGATGGCATAGTGCTGGCGGCCCTTGCCGTGCCACTCGGCGATCAGCGCCTTGCTGTCGTCATAGGCCGATTGCGGCGTGTCCAGCACGCCCTCCGGCGCGTTGCGATCCATCATCACCTTGCCGCCGATGTTGAGCATGTTGCGATGATGCGACTCGGCGAAGAACGCCTCGGCCGATTCCTTGTGCACCGAGCAATAGGCGGCGACTGTCGTCGTGCCGTGGCGCAGCATTTCGTCGAGGAACAGCCTGGCGATGCGGCGGCCATGCTGGGCGTTCTGGAATTTGGTTTCCTCGGGAAAGGTGTAAGTGTTCAGCCAGTCGAGCAACTCGGCGCCGTAGGAGGCGATGATCTGCATCTGCGGAAAATGCGCATGCGGGTCGATGAAGCCAGGCAGCAGCAAATGCGGGCGGTGGTCGATCTTTTTTACGCCTTCATCAGCCTTTTTCTCGGCGTCGGCATAGGCGCCCGCGGCAACGATCCTGCCGTTGCGAAGCAGCAGGCCGCCATCGTCCTCGTAGCGCCAGGCGGAATGGTCGTCGACGGTTTCTGGCCAGCGCAGGAAGGACAGCGTGCGGCCGCGCAGGAGCGTGCTGGTCATGCTTATTTCCCTGCCTCCTCGAACCAAGCCGCCAACAGCGCCCGCTCCTTGTCGGTGATATGGGTGACATTGGCGGGCGGCATGGCGTGGCTGCGGCCGGCCTGCAGGTAGATCTCGCGGGCTTGCTCGGCGATACCGGCGTCCGTGTCAAGCATCACACCTTTCGGCGCGTGATAGATGCCTTCGTAGGATGGCTCCTGCGCATGGCACATCGAGCAGCGGCCAAGCACCGTGTCGCGCACTGCGGGAAAATGCGCCGAGGCGATGTAGACCTGTGCCGTCGAGGACGCCTTGAGTTCGCCGGTCAGCACTTTCGGCGCCGTCGACAGCCAGATAATGACGACGAACAGCACGGCCGCCCCCAGCCAGGTCCAGGTCGGGTTGCCCTTGCGCGCATGCATGGTGTTGAAATAGTGCCGGATCAGCACGCCGATGCCGAACACCAGCGACGCGATCACCCAGTTGAATTCTGTGCCGAACGCCAGCGGGTAGTGGTTCGACAGCATCAGGAACAGAACGGGCAGCGTCAGGTAATTGTTGTGCAGCGAGCGCTGCTTGGCGATCTTGCCGTATTTCGGATCTGGCTTCCTGCCGGCGATCAGGTCGGCGACGACGATCTTCTGGTTCGGGATGATGACCATGAAGACATTGGCCGACATGATCGTCGCGGTGATGGCGCCAAGATGCAGGAAAGCGGCGCGGCCGGTGAACAGATGGGTAAGACCCCAGGCGATGAACACCAGCACGCCATAGAGCACCAGCATCAGGCCGGTGTCGCTCCTGCCAAGCGGCGACCGGCATAAGAGATCGTAGACCACCCAGCCAACGCCGATCGTCGCCAGCGACAGCAAGATGCCTGTAGGCACCGACATGGCCAGCACGTTGGGATCGATCAGGAAGAGGTCCGCCCCGGCATAGTAGACGACGCACAGCATGGCAAAGCCCGACAGCCAGGTGGCGTAGGATTCCCATTTGAACCAGGTCAGGTGCTCAGGCATTTCGGCCGGCGCCACCAGATATTTCTGGATGTGGTAGAAGCCGCCGCCATGCACCTGCCATTCCTCGCCGAAGGCGCCGACAGGCATGCCCGAACGCTGGCGCAAGCCGAGATCGAGGGCGACGAAATAGAAGGACGAGCCGATCCAGGCTATGCTGGTGACGACATGCAGCCAGCGCACGGCGAAACTCAGCCAGTCCCAGAAAATCGCGAAATCCATCATTGAAAAGTCGTCCCTGCCGATTGGGTGACTTTACGGACTGGAGCGTAAACGGAAAGGGCCGAGCTGCACGATGACTTTCAAAAAAAATTGGAAAATACTACAGCGCCGCGCGTCCCTTGGACGCGCAAAGGACGCTGTAGAACTTTTATCTGGTGCATGATCCTTTCCGAAAATCGATTTTTCGGGGTCATGCACTAGGGTTATCCCTACGCAGCAGCATGAGAGCCCTAAAGCCGCATGGCCTATCTCGACAACATCGCCGTCTTCGTTCGCGTCGTCGAGCTCGGCAATCTGTCGGCGGCGGGCCGCGACATGCGCATCTCGCCGGCGGTCGCTTCCAATCGCATCAAGGAGCTCGAGAAACACCTTGGTGTCAGGCTCTTCAATCGCACCACGCGGCAGTTGATGCCGACCGAGCACGGCACCGTGTTCTACTCCGGCGCCAAGCAGGTACTGGAGGCGATCACCGAGGCCGAAGCCGCCGTCTCGGCGCTTTCCGGCCAGCCGCGCGGCACCATCAAGGTGACAGCGCCGCTTGGCCTCGGCCGGCGACTGGTGGCGTCGGGAATCCCTGACTTCCACGACAAATATCCTGACATCGAGGTGCGGCTGAGGCTTTCGGACCACAATGTCGACATCATGAAGGAAGGCATCGACGTTGCCTTCCGGCTCGGCATCATCGAGGATTCCAGCCTGAGAATGCGCGGCATCATGGAGTGCGAGCGGGTGCTGGTGGCGGCGCCGAAATATCTGGAGACGCGCGGCGAACCGAGCGAGCCGCAGGAACTGATCGCCAGCAAACACGACTGCCTGATGCTGCGCTACGCCGGCGCGCGCGAATATGTGTGGACGCTGCAGACGGCCGACGGTCCGCGGAAATTCGAAGTGCACGGACCCTATGACACCGACGATGGCGACGTGCTGACCGGCTGGGCGCTGTCGGGCCGCGGCATCATCAACAAGCCGCGCTTCGAGGTCGAGCCGTTCATCCGCGACCGGCGGCTGAAGGTGATCCTGCCCGACACGCCACCGACGCCGGTCCAGTTCGCCGCCGTCTACCCGCACAAGAAGCTGCAGGACCCGAAGGTGCGGCTGCTGCTCGACTTTATGGCTGAGCGCTGCCAACGGCTGATCAAGGATATTCTGGCCGGCAAGTGACGCGTGGCTCGAACGATGGTGGCAACGGCGTCCACGATGCATCTCGCCGTTTCGTTGGTTCAGGGCTCCTTACGATATGCCAGCGCAGCGGCGCGTAGCTTGTGCCGCTTTAGCGAGATGGTGCATCGTCTACCTTGTCCCGCAATTCCCGCCAGAGCAGATTGTAGAGCAGACCCCCACTCTGCTTATCCAGCCATGACTTTGGGCTTGCCGCGAGCAGGGGCCAGGCAAGCACGGAATAAAAGATAATGAAGCTGGTCCAAAGCGTTACAATGAACGGGCTGACCAGAAGAAATATGACCAGTCGATCCGGATTTGAGATACGTCCCGGCGCATACCAGACGAGGAGCTGAGTGATCGTCGACAAGCCGACGAAATACAGGATCGATCCCGCCCACAACATCAAGGTCGTTTTGCGAGTCATCGCGCCCGCCCAGTGGCGAACTCCGGTAGTGGGACGCGCCCAGTCGATTGCCGCTGGCCGGCCTTCACCAGCGCCGTCATGATCTCGGCGGCGGCAAGTGCCGCGATCACCTGCGGGCGTTTGTCCTTGACCGCATCGCCGCCTATCGGTGAGACGAGGCGAGCAAATTCCGCCTCGCTGCCGTCCGCCGACTTCAGGAACCAGTTCCTGAATGTCGCCCTCTTGGTCTTCGAGCCGATCATGCCGACATAGGCGGCATCCCGGCGTTTCAGCGCCTCGGCGACAATCAGGAAATCCAGCGCGTGGTCGTGAGTGAGGACGACGAACGCGGCGCCAGCCGGAGCTTTGCGCACCAATGCCTCGGGCATCGGCGTCAGCCTTGTTTCGACCGCGTCCGGCATGCCCTCCAGCGCCTCGGCCCGTGTCTCGACAACGACGACATGCACAGGCAGCAAGGCCACCGCCGAGGCAAGCGCCTTGCCGACATGGCCTCCGCCGCAGATGTAGACATGCGGCAGCTGTGCCTGCTCGGCGTCCGCCGCCGCGACCAGCTCTTGCGCCAACGCCGTGTCGACCAGCCGGATCAGCACCTCGACCCTGCCGCCGCAGCACTGGCCGATCTCGGGCCCGAGCGGGACATCGAGCGTGGCGCGGGTCTCCCTCCCCCTTGAGGGGAGGGTGGCGGCGAAGCCGTCGGGTGGGGTCGCCGCGGCAGTGCTCGACGCTCTGGCGGTGCCTTCTGAGACAACCCCCTCTGGCCGCGCCGCGGCCATCTCCCCCTCAAGGGAGAGAAGCAGCTGCCGCGCTTTGTCGATCGCCATATATTCGAGCTGACCGCCGCCGATCGTGCCAAAAATCGCCGCGCCCGAGACGAGCATGAAGGCGCCCTTCTCGCGGGGCGTCGAGCCTTTGGTCCCGGCCACCTCGACCAGGGCAATCCGGCCGGCGCCGCCCAGAAATGCTTTCAGGCTTTGCACTTTCGAGGTCATGTCTTTGCTTTCCCTATTTGGAAACATAGGGTTTTTCGGCCCGGATTGCACGCCTTGTACGACCCCGGGACCGGATTCAAGCACCGGTCTTGGCCTCCTCCTTCAGCCGTTCGATCGCCATCAGCACTCGCTCCGGCGTCGCCGGTGGGTCGAGGCGCGGGCAGATCCGGTGATCGGCAACGCTTGCCACCGCATCCGACAGCGCATGCAGCACCGAGATGCCGAGCGGCAGCGGCGGCTCGCCGACCGCCTTGGAGCGGTGCACCGTCGGCTCGCTCGCTTCCGGCCAATCGGCCAGCGTCACGTTGAAGATCTTCGGTCGGTCCGAGGCGAGCGGAATCTTGTAGGTCGACGGCGCATGGGTGCGCAGCCGGCCCTTTTCGTCCCACCAAAGCTCCTCCGTCGTCAGCCAGCCCATGCCCTGGATGAAGCCGCCCTCGACCTGGCCAAGGTCGATGGCGCGGTTCAGCGAGCGGCCGGTCTCGTGCAGGATGTCGGTGCGCTCGACGACATATTCGCCGGTCAGCGTGTCGACCGAGACTTCCGAGCACGCGGCGCCATACGCGAAATAATAGAAGGGGCGACCCTCGCCCTTGTCACGGTCCCAGTGGATTTTTGGCGTCTTGTAGAAGCCCGCCGCCGAAAGCTGGATGCGCGCCATATAAGCCTGCCTGACGAGATCGGCGAAGGCGATCTCCTGGTTGCCGATGCGCACCCGGTTGGGCAGGAACAGCACCTGGTCGCGCGGCACCTGGTATTTTTCGGCAGCGAAGTTGGTCAACCGCTCCTTGATCTGCCGGGCCGCGTTCTGCGCCGCCATACCGTTGAGGTCGGAACCGGACGATGCGGCGGTCGCCGAGGTGTTCGGCACCTTGCCGGTCGTCGTCGCGGTGATCTTTACCTGGTCGAGGTCGATCTGGAATTCTTCCGCCACCACCTGCGCCACCTTGACGTAGAGGCCCTGCCCCATTTCGGTGCCGCCATGGTTCAGATGCACCGAACCGTCGGTGTAGACATGCACCAGCGCGCCGGCCTGATTGTAGTGGGTGGCAGTGAACGAGATGCCGAACTTGACCGGCGTCAGCGCCAATCCACGCTTGATGAAGCGACTGTTGGCGTTGAAGGCACGAACCGTGCGGCGGCGCCTCGCATAGTCGCAACTCGCCTCCAGCTCGGCGACGATGCGGTGGATGATGTTGTCTTCGACCGTCTGGTGATAGGGCGTGATGTTGCGGTCGCTGGTGCCATAAAAGTTCTTCTTACGGATCTCGAGCGGATCCTTGCCGACGGCAAAGGCGACCTCCTCGATGACGCGCTCGGCGCCGACCATGCCTTGCGGACCGCCGAAGCCGCGGAAGGCGGTGTTCGACACGGTGTTGGTGTAGAGCGGCGCCGACTGCGCATGCACCGCCGGCCAGAAATAGGTGTTGTCGCAGTGGAACAGCGCGCGGTCGGTCACTGGTCCTGAGAGGTCCGCCGAGAAGCCGCAACGCGCCGCGAACATGAAATCGACGCCGAGAATATTGCCGTCGTCGTCAAAGCCGACCTCGTAGTCGACCAGAAAGTCATGGCGCTTGCCGGTGGCGATCATGTCGTCGTCACGGTCGGGCCGGATTTTCACCGCGCGATGGTGTTTTTTCGCAGCGATCGCCGCCAGCGCGGCGAACTGGTTGCCTTGCGTTTCCTTGCCGCCAAAGCCGCCACCCATGCGGCGAATCTCGACCGTGACGGCATGGCTCGGCACGCCGAGCGCATGGCTGACCATGTGCTGGATTTCGCTCGGATGCTGAGTCGACGAATAAATCGTGACGTCCTGATCCTCGCCGGGAACGGCCATGGCGATCTGGCCTTCGAGATAAAAATGGTCCTGGCCGCCGATGCGCATTTTTCCCTTCAGCCGGCGCGGCGCCGCGCTGATCGCAGCCGCTGCATCGCCGCGCCTCAAGGTCAGCGGCGGCGTGACCAGCTTGTCCTTCCTGGGATCGAGGACGCCGATGTCGATGACAAAGGGCAATTGCTTGTATTCGATCTTGGCCAGCGTAGTGGCGCGGCGCGCCTGCTCGCGGGTTTCGGCAATGACGCAGAAGATCGGCTGGCCGAAGAATTGCACCTCACTATCGGCCAGCACTGGTTCATCGTGGCGGCCGGTCGGCGAAATATCGTTCTCGCCCGGCACGTCGCTGGCCGTCAGCACGTCGACAACGCCGGGTGCGGCGCGCACCGCCGACAGGTCCATGCTGGTGATTGTGGCGTGCGTTGCCGTCGAAAGCCCAAGGCAGCCATGCAGCGTGCCTGATGATTCCGGCATGTCGTCGATATAGACGGCCGTGCCGCGGACGTGCTTGTGCGCGGAATCATGGTGCTGGTCGGTGGCAACGCCACCAGCGATTTTCTGTGCCCTAAGGTTGGGAGCGTGTTTGGTCATTGAACAACCTCGGTAAGGCGGTGTTCGGCCTTCATAATCGACGTCGCCATCTCACGCCGCCTCGTGGCGCGATATCTGAATCGGCGCCTTGGTGCCGCTGGTCTCGGCGAAGAAGCGCAGCAGCAGGTTCTTCGCCGCCAGCGCCCGGTATTCGGCGCTCGCCCGCATGTCGGTCAGCGGCGTAAAGTCCCTGGCGTACTCGGCCATGGCCGCCTCGACCGTCGCCTCCGTCCAAGGCTTGCCGAGCAACGCCTTTTCCACGCTGAAAGCCCGCTTCGGCGTTGCCGCCATGCCGCCATAGGCAATGCGCACCTCCGCCACCGCGCCGTCCTTAGCCAGGGTCAGCAGGAATGCGCCAAGTGCTGCCGTGATGTCCTCGTCGCGGCGCTTGGTGATCTTGTAGACGGCGAATTTCATGTCCCGGCCTGGCACCGGGACATGCACCGCCTCGACGAACTCGCCCGGCTGCCGATCCTGCTTGCCATAGGCGATGAAGAAATCTTGGAGGGGGATCGTCCGCCGCTTGTTGCCGCGGCGCAGCGTCAGCCGCGCACCCAAAGCGATCAGCGGCGGCGGCGTGTCGCCGATCGGCGAGCCATTGGCGATGTTGCCACCGATCGTGCCCATATTGCGCACCTGGTCGCCGCCAATGCGATCGAACAGCGGGCCCAGCGCCGGGATGCGTTTCGCCAGCGTCGAGAAAGCCTCGGTGTAGGTGACACCAGCGCCCATCGATATGATGCCCTCGTCCTCGGAAATCATGCACAGCCCGTCGAGATTGCCGATGAAGATCGCCGGCGCAATCTCGCGCATGTGCTTGGTCACCCACAGGCCGACATCGGTCGAACCGGCAACGATGGTGGCGCCCGGCTCCTTGTCGAGCACGGCGGCGAGGTCGTCGGCATCGGCCGGCACGACCAGCCGCTGCTTGCCGGCGCCGATCTCGATGCGCGCACCGTCTTTCATGGCCGCAAGCTTCTCGGCGATGGCCTTGCGCTCCGCCGCCAGCGGATCCTTTGCCGCCTTGCCGTAGCTGGAGACGGCTCGCGCGGCGCGGACGATCGCCTCGTAGCCGGTGCAGCGGCAGAGATTGCCCTGCAGCGCCTTTTCTATGGCTGCATCCGAAGGCTCAGGCGACCGCATCCACAGGGCATAAAGCGACATGACGAAGCCGGGCGTGCAGAAGCCGCATTGCGAGCCGTGGAAATCGACCATCGCCTGCTGCACCGGATGCAGTTTTTCGCCGTCGCCGCGCAGGTGCTCGATGGTCACAACATGCGTACCGTCGAGCGAGCCAAGGAAGCGGATGCAGGCATTGACGCTTTCATAGACCAGCCGGCCGCCTGAGAGCCTTCCGACCAGCACGGTGCAGGCGCCGCAATCGCCCTCGGCGCAACCTTCCTTGGTGCCGCGCAGCGAGCGCTCGAGCCGCAGCCAGTCGAGCAAGGTCTCGTCGGGCGCAACCTTGGTCAACGCAACCTTCTCGCCATTGAGGATGAAGCGTATCTCGCTGCGTGTTTTGAGCCTCCTCATGTCTCAGCTCCCCCGATAGGTCGAATAGCCGTAGGGGGATATAAGCAGCGGCACATGATAGTGCACCGGCTCGGCCATGCCGAAGCGGATCGGCACGCTGTCGAGGAAGGCCGGTTCCGGCAGTCTCAACCCCTGCCGGCGCAGATAGTCGCCGGCAGCGAAGACCAGCTCGTATTCGCCGGTGCGGAATTCCGCATCGGCAAGCAGCGGCGCGTCACAGCGGCCGTCGGCATTGGTGACCGCTGTCTTCAGATGCGTCCGCATGTCGTCGTTGATGCGGTAAAGCTCGATCGACAGGCCGGCCGCCGGCCGGCCGGTTGCGGTGTCGAGGACATGGGTCGTCAGACGTCCGCCTTCGGCTATCGACGTTTCCGCCACTGGCTGCTCCCATTCCGGTACGGTCGAACATATTTGAAGAATTGTGCGCCATTTAAAGGCAATGCATAAGTCCCGGTCGAGCCAAGTGCTGCAAAAACACTTTCAAAAATTTTCGGGGGAATGCGCAAGCAATCCTTTCGACTATCCTGATCACACTATCTGGCAGGAGCGACAATGCGTTACGAACGAGACATGCGCGGCTACGGCGCCAATCCGCCGGATCCGAAATGGCCTGGTGGGGCGCATGTCGCGGTGCAGTTCGTCGTCAATTACGAGGAAGGCGGCGAGAACTGCGTCCTGCACGGCGACAAGGCTTCGGAAGCCTTCCTGTCCGAGATCGTCGGTGCTGCGCCCTGGCCCGGCCAGCGCCACTGGAACATGGAATCGATCTACGAATATGGCGCGCGCGCCGGCTTCTGGCGATTGCTGCGCCTGTTCAGCGAAGCCGAGGTGCCGGTCACCTGTTACGGTGTCGCCACAGCGCTGGCGCGCTCGCCCGACCAGGTCGCGGCGATGCAGGAGGCCGGCTGGGAAATCGCCTCGCATGGGCTGAAATGGATCGATTACCGCGACCATACGCCGGAGGACGAGCGCCGCGATATGGAAGCGGCTGTTAGCTTGCACTACGAGGTGACCGGGGCGCGGCCGACCGGCTGGTACACCGGCCGCACTTCGATCAACACTGTGCGGCTGGCGGCGGAAGAAGGCGGCTTCGACTATGTGTCCGACACCTATGACGACGAACTGCCGTACTGGTTCGAGCATGGTGGGCCGGACGGGTCGACAAAACCGCAGCTCATCATCCCCTACACGCTCGACGCCAACGATATGCGTTTCGCCACGCCGCAGGGTTTTAACTCTGGCGACCAGTTCTTCGCCTATCTCAGGGACAGTTTCGATACGCTCTATGCCGAGGGCAAGGCAGGGCGGCCGCGCATGATGAATATCGGCCTGCACTGCCGTCTCATCGGCCGGCCGGGCCGGGTCGCGGCGCTGAAGCGCTTCGTCGACTACGTCAAATCGCACGACAGGGTCTGGCTGGCGCGACGCATCGACATCGCCAGGCACTGGCAAAAAACCCATCCGTTCCGGCCGCTGGCGCTGCGCCCGTCAAAAATGGAGTTCGAGGCCTTCGTTCAGGCTTTCGGCGAAGTGTTCGAGCATTCGCCGTGGATCGCCGAGCGTGCCTATGGGCTGGAACTCGGCCCGGCGCATGACAGTGCCGGCGGCCTGCACAGTGCGCTGTGCCGTGTCTTTCGCGGCGCCAGCGAGGCCGAGCGGCTCTCCGTGCTCAACGCCCATCCCGACCTCGCCGGAAAACTGGCGCAGGCCAAGCGGCTGACAACGGAATCGGCCAGGGAACAGGCTTCCGCCGGGCTCGACGCGCTGACCGACAAGGAGCGCGAGCTGTTCTCAAAGTTCAATGCGGCTTACGTCGCCAGTTTCGGCTTCCCCTTCATCATCGCGGTGAAAGGCAAGACCAAGGAAGAAATCCTGGCGGAGTTCGAGGCGCGCATCGGCAACAGCCGCGGCGTTGAATTCGAAACCGCCTGCAAACAGGTCGAGCGCATCGCACTGCTCCGCCTCAAGGACATGCTTCCGCAATAGGGCTGGCTTCCGCAATAGGCATTGGCTTCCGCAATAGGCTCTGAACTGATGGATACGATGAAAATGGCCGACCGATCCTATTACGCGCCGCAGGGCGGCCACCCCGGCCAGAGCGAACTGCTGACCGGCCGCGCTGTCTTCACCGAGGCCTACGCCGTCATTCCCCGGGGGGTGATGCAGGACATCGTCACCAGCGCCTTGCCATTCTGGGACAAGACCCGCGTCTGGGTGCTGTCGCGCCCGCTGTCGGGCTTTGCCGAGACGTTTTCGCAATACATTGTCGAGGTCGCGCCCGATGGCGGCAGCAGCCGGCCGGAACCGGATGCCAGCGCCGAGGGCGCCCTGTTCGTGGTCGAGGGCGAGCTGAGCGTCTTGCTGGCTGGCGAGAAACATGTCCTGCAGCCGGGCGGCTTTGCTTTCCTGCCACCGGCCAGCGGATGGACTGTTCGCAACGAGAGCGGCGCTGCTGTCCGCTTCCACTGGATCCGCAAGGCTTACGACGCCGTCGAAGGCATTGATGTCCCGCAAGCCTTCTTTGCCAACGAACAGGACATTGCGCCGACGCCGATGCCCGGCACCGAGGGCCGTTGGGCGACGACGCGCTTCGTCGACCCTGAAGACATGCGCCACGACATGCATGTCACCATCGTCACGCTCGAACCGGGTGCGGTCATCCCCTTCGCCGAGACGCATGTCATGGAGCACGGTCTCTACGTGCTGGAGGGCAAGGCCGTCTACCGCCTCAACCAGGACTGGGTCGAGGTCGAGGCCGGCGACTATATGTGGCTGCGCGCCTTCTGTCCGCAGGCCTGCTATGCTGGCGGCCCCGGAAAATTCCGCTATTTGCTCTACAAGGATGTCAACCGGCACGCCAAGCTTGGTGGCGCCGGCGTGGGGAGGCGCGCGCCATGACCCGCATCGTGGCGCGGCCGCTGACCCGTGAAAATTTTGCCGAGTTCGGCGACGTCATCGATATGGGCGGCGGCAATCACTACCCGATCAATGGCGGCAAGGCCGAGCGCTATCACGATCTCGCCACCGCCGAAGCGCAGGGACCGAATGGGCACGTGCTGATCTCCATGGTGCGCGGCACGCCTTACGATTTTCCGCTGAAGCTCACCATGGTCGAGCGTCACCCGTTCGGCAGCCAGGCTTTCATCCCGCTGTCGCCACGGCCGTTCCTGGTCGTCGTCTGCCATGATGGCGACGACGGCCCGGGCGAGCCGCATGCCTTCCTCACCGCGCCCGGGCAGGGCGTCAATTATCCGCGCAATCGCTGGCACGGCGTGCTGACGCCGATCGGCGAGGCCCAGGATTTCCTCGTCGTCGACCGCGGTGGCGACGGCGCCAACCTCGACGAGTGCCATTTCTCGCACGCTTACGAGATCCATCTTCCCGATGGGAGCCAGTGATGGCCGACGTCTCGCTGATCGACCGCCTGCTCGACGTCATCGAGCATGACATCGTGCCGAAGACGGCCGAAGGCGTCGCCCATGGCAACAAGCTTTTCGGCGCGGCGATCTTGCGCAAGGACGACCGCTCGCTGGTGCTCGCCGAGACCAACAACGAGACTGAGAACCCGCTCTGGCATGGCGAAGTTCACTGCCTGAAGCGGTTCTACGAAATGCCCAAGGCTGAGCGCGTCGACACCAGGGACGCGATTTTTCTCGCCACGCATGAACCCTGCTCGCTCTGCCTGTCGGCGATCACCTGGACCGGCTTCGACAATTTCTACTATTTGTTTTCGCATGAGGATTCGCGCGACAGCTTCGCCATCCCGCACGACCTGAAGATCCTGAAGGAGGTCTTCACCCTCGACCCCGGCGGCTACAATGCCGAGAACGCCTACTGGAAGAGTTTTTCGATCCGAAAACTGGTGTGTTCGCTGCCCGAGACCGAGCGGCTGCGACTGGAACCGCGGATCGGCAAAATCTCCGCACGCTATGACGAATTGTCCAGCGCCTATCAGGTGAGCAAGGACGAAAACGACATTCCGTTGAGTTGACGCGGATTGACCAGCCGAATTCGTTGGCTGGCCCACGACGACGTCCCACGGGCTCCATCATTTGGCCGTCCTGGAGTCGCCCGCATGAAAACCGTCACTGAATTTCCCCGCAAGGTCGTCGAGTTTCCGGACATGGGCATCGTCATGCCGGATGGCTGCCGGCTGTCGGCGCGGGTGTGGATGCCGGCCGATGCCGCCGACGATCCGGTGCCGGCGATCCTCGAGCACCTGCCCTACCGCAAGCGCGACGGCACGATCTTTCGCGATCAGCTGACGCATCCCTATTTCGCCGGCTATGGCTATGCATCGATCCGCGTCGACATGCGCGGCAATGGCGATTCCGAAGGGCTGATGGACGACGAATATTCCGAGCAGGAATTGCAGGACGCCTGCGATGTGATCGCCTGGGCGGCCGCCCAGCCCTGGTGCAACGGCAATGTCGGCATGATGGGCATCTCCTGGGGCGGCTTCAACTGCCTGCAGGTTGCAGCCAAGCAGCCGCCGGCGTTGAAGGCAGTCATCAGCCTGTGCTCGACCGTCGACCGCTATGCCGACGACATCCACTACAAGGGCGGCTGCCTGCTGATCGAGAATTTCGGCTGGGCCTCGACCATGCTGTCCTATTCGTCGCGGCCACCGGACCCGCTGCTGGCCGGCGACAACAGATGGCGCGACCTATGGCTGACCCGGCTGGAGAACCAGCCCTTCCTGGCGCCGCTGTGGCTGAGACACCAGCACCGCGACGCCTATTGGAAGCGCGGTTCGATCTGCGAGGACTATTCCGCCATCCAAGCCGCCGTGCTGTCGATCGGCGGCTGGCATGACGGCTATCGCAATACGATTTCCTACCTCGCGGCCAATATCGAGGCGCCGGTCAAGGGCATCGTCGGCCCGTGGATCCACAAGTACCCGCATTACGCCGCACCGAAACCAGCGGTCGGCTTCCTGCAGGAGGCCTTGCGCTGGTGGGACCGCTGGTTGAAAGGCATCGACACCGGCGTCGAGGCCGACCCGGCCTACCGCGCCTATGTGATGGACAGCGTGCGCCCCGCGCGTTGGCATCCCGAGCGGCCCGGCCGCTGGGTTGCCGAAGCAGACTGGCCATCGCCCAACATCAAGGCTGAGGCGATCGAACTGATCCCGGAAGGCGCCAGGCCTGCAATCGTGGCTTCGCCACAAAGCTGCGGCCTCGCCGGCGGCGAATATTTCCCCTTCACCTTCGGGCCGGAACTGCCCGGCGACCAGCGCCCCGACGATGCGCTGTCGGTGTGTTTCGACCAGCCCCCGCTCGGCGAGGCGATCGACATTGTCGGCGCGCCGGAGGTTTTGATCCAGGTCGCCTCGGATCGACCGCAGGCGAACATCGCGGTGCGGCTGTGCGACGTGCATCCTGACGGCGCATCCGAATTGATCTCCTACGGCGTGCTCAACCTGACGCACCGCAACTCGCATGAATTCCCCGAGGCGCTGGTGCCGGAAGAGACCGTTTTGGCGCGGGTGGTGCTCGACCAATGCGCCTATCGCGTGCCATCAGGCCATCGCCTGCGTATTGCCGTTTCGAACGCCTACTGGCCGATGATCTGGCCATCGCCGGAACCGGTTCGGCTCGACCTGTCGGCGGCTACGCTGAAGCTGCCGCTGCGTCCGCCGGCGCAAGGCGACGAAGTCACGTTCCCTACGTCCGAGGCAGCCGTGCCCTGGGCAACCGAAACGGTCCGTGCCGCCAATTCCGAGCGTCATGTTGATCGCGACGAGAAGACCGGAATCGTCACGCTTTCCATTGTCGACGATTTCGGCGAGGTGCGCGACCTGGAGCATGGCCTCGCCAATGGCAGCGTCGCCCGCGAGACATGGGCGATCCATCCTGACAATCCGCTGTCAGCGTCGGGCAAGACGCACTGGACGCAGACGCTGTCGCGAAATGGATGGTCGGTGCGCACCGAAACGTCAGCCGAAATGCGGTCCGACGCGCAAAGCTTCATGGTTAGCGCCAGAATCGAAGCCTATGAAGGCGAGGAACTGGTTTTCGAGCGCAATTTCGAAGAGAAAATCCCGCGCGCGCTGCTTTGAGCGCTTACGCGGGTTGGTCCAATTGCGACGTACGATTTACGCCACGGCATGTCGCATTCGGTCTTGCTTACGGCGTTCCCTTGCGGTCATTATTCTCCTCACAAGAAATGATAAAAAACGACCACAAGGTCGAACCAACAGAGTGAGGAACTCAACATGTCAAACGAACTGGAATTTCTCAGCCGGCGCGTCGCGTCCGGCAAACTGAGCCGTCGTGATTTTCTCGGCCGGGCGGCAGCGCTCGGCGTCACCGCGACCTTCGCCAACTCGCTGCTTTCGAGTGCGGCGCGCGCCGCGGGTCCGGTCAAGGGGGGCACGCTGAAGGCCGGCTTGGTCGGCGGCGAGTCCACCAACAGCCTCGATCCGGCCCTGTTCATGACGCAGGTGCCGTTCGCCTTCGGCAAGATGTGGGGCGAACTGATCGTCGAGCTTTCCCCGGAAGGCACGCTCGAGAACCGCATCGCCGAGGAGATCGGCTCGTCTGACGACGCCAAGGTCTGGACGCTGAAGATTCGCGACGGCGTCGAATTCCATAACGGCAAGACGGTAACCGCCGAGGACGTCGCCGCCACACTCGAACGCCATTCGGACGAGAAGTCGAAGTCGGGCGCGCTCGGCTACATGAAAGGCATCGAGAGCATCAAGGCCAGCGGCAAGGAAGTCGTGCTGACGCTGAAGGAAGCCAATGCCGACCTGCCCTATCTGCTTAGCGATTACCATTTGATCATCCAGCCCAATGGCGGCAAGGACAAGGCCGACGCCGGCATCTCGGCCGGACCCTACAAGATCACCACCAACGAGCCCGGCGTGCGCCATGGCGGCGAGCGGTTCGCCAATTACTGGCAGGCCGACAAGATGGGCCATGCCGACCAGATCGAGATTATCGTCATCAACGACGCCACGGCGCGCACTTCGGCCTTGCAGGGCGGCCAGGTCAACATGATCAACCGCGTCGAGCCGAAGATCGTCGACCTGATCAAGCGGCTGCCCGGCGTCACCATCCGCAACCATGCGGGTCCTGGCCACTACGTCTTCATCATGCATTGCAACACGGCGCCGTTCGACAACAACGATTTGCGCATGGCGCTGAAGCTGGCGATCGACCGCGAGGAGATGCTCGACAAGATCCTCAGAGGCTATGGCTCGCTCGGCAACGACTTCCCGATCAACTCGGCCTATCCGCTGTTTTCCGAGGACATCGAGCAGCGCAAATACGATCCCGACAAGGCCAAGTTTCATTTCAAGAAGTCGGGCCATGACGGCGCCGTCCTGCTCAGGACATCGGACGTCGCCTTCCCCGGCGCCGTCGATGCCGCGCAGCTGTTCCAGCAAAGCGCGGCCAAGGCCGGCATCACGCTGGAGATCAAGCGCGAGCCGGGCGACGGCTACTGGTCGGAAGTATGGAACAAGCAGCCCTTCTGCGCCTCCTACTGGGGCGGACGCTCGACGCAGGACCAGATGTACTCGACTGCGTACCTGTCGACGGCCGACTGGAACGACACGCGTTTCAAGCGTCCCGAGTTCGACAAGATGGTGCTGGCGGCGCGTGCCGAGCTCGACGAAGCCAAGCGCAAGGCGATGTATCGCGACATGGCGATGCTCGTCCGCGACGAAGGTGGCCTGATCCTGCCGATGTTCAATCAGTTCATCGACGCGACGGGCGCCAAGGTCGCCGGCTGGGTCGACGATCCGCATCAGGAGCTGATGAACGGGTACGCTCTGGCAAAATGCTGGCTCGAAGCCTGAGCCCGGCCTTGCGGATATGTCCTCACCCATCGTGAAACTGGTGGCCCAGCGCATTGCGCTGGGCATCCTCCTGCTGTTGGCCGTATCGGTCCTGATCTTCGCCGGCACCCAGATCCTGCCCGGCGACGTCGCGCAAGCCATCCTCGGACAGTCGGCGACACCGGAGTCGCTTGCCAATCTTCGCGAGCAGCTCGGCCTCAACGATCCGGCCTTTATCCGCTATTTCCGCTGGCTCGGCGGCGTCGTGACCGGTGATCTCGGCACCGCCATGTCCAGCGGGCAGGATATTGCGACGTCGATCAAGGGGCGGTTGTGGAACACGCTGTTCCTCGCCTTCTGGGCGGCGGTCGTTGCCGTGCCGCTGGCGATCATCCTCGGCCTGATTGCGGTGCGTTACCGCAATGGCTGGGTCGACAAGCTGATCTCCGGACTGGCGCTTGCCTCGACCTCGTTTCCCGAATTCTTCATCGGCTATGTGCTCGTCTATTTCTTTGCCGTGAAATACCAGATCTTCCCCGGCATCTCGACGGTCTATGACGGGATGCCGTTCGGCGAGCGCATGCAGGCGATCATGCTGCCGGCGGCGGCACTGACGCTGGTGGTGCTCGCCCACATGATGCGCATGACGCGCGCCGCGATCCTCAATGTCATGCAATCGGCTTATGTCGAGACGGCGGAGCTCAAGGGGCTTTCGGCATTCGCCGTCATTCGCAGGCATGCCTTCCCCAATGCGATTGCGCCGATCATCAACGTCGTCATGCTCAACCTCGCCTACCTGATCGTCGGCGTCGTCGTTGTCGAAGTGATCTTCGTCTATCCGGGCATGGGGCAGTATCTCGTCGACCACGTCACCAAGCGTGACGTACCGGTGGTGCAGGCGGTCGGCCTGATCTTCGCCGCGGTTTATATCAGCCTCAACATCATTGCGGACATAGCGGCGATCGTCGCCAATCCGCGTCTCAGACATCCGAAGTGAGGGGCGGCGCTGTGCTCGACATAAAACGCATCCCCATCCCTGCGCTGATCGGCCTGGTGCTGACGGCATTGTTCGTGCTGGCGGCGATCTTCGCGCCCTGGATCGCGCCTTACGGCAATGGCGAGATCGTCGGCGACGTCTGGGCACCGATGTCGGCGACACATTTGCTGGGCACCGACAATCTCGGCCGCGACCTTCTTTCGCGCATGATCTACGGCGCGCGCGTCACGCTGTTCATCGCGGTGCTGGCCACCGCGCTGTCCTTCTCGCTCGGCGCCATCCTTGGCTTCTCGGCGGCGGTTTTCGGCGGCTGGTTCGACACGCTTATGTCGCGCCTTGTCGATCTCCTGATGTCTATCCCGACGCTGATCATGGGCCTCGTCGTGCTCTCCGTGCTGCCAACCAATCTGGTGACGCTGATCCTGGTCATGGGCATCCTCGACTCGACCCGCGTCTACCGCCTGTCGCGGGCGGTCGCCGTCGACATCAACGTCATGGATTTCGTCGAGGCGGCCAAGCTGCGCGGCGAAGGCAGCGTGTGGATCATCTTCCGCGAGATCCTGCCCAATGCGTTGTCGCCGCTGGTTTCGGAACTCGGCCTGCGCTTCATCTATGCCGTGCTGTTCCTGTCGACACTGTCCTTCCTCGGCCTCGGCGTGCAGCCGCCTAGCGCCGACTGGGGCGGCATGGTCAAGGAAAACAAGGACGGCATCGTCTTCGGCATCGCGGCGGCGCTCATCCCTGCCGCGGCGATCGCCATGCTGGCGATTTCCGTCAACCTTGTCGCCGACTGGGTGCTCAACCGCACGACGAGCCTGAAGGGAGGGCGCGGGTAATGGCTGACCAGCGAGCTAAGTCCGTGCTGCTCGATATCCGCAATCTGCGCATCGAGGCCACCGTGTTCCCGCCGGGCGAAGCGCCGAAGAACATCGTGCTGGTCCACGACGTCTCGCTGTCGCTCGAGAAGGGCAAGGTGCTCGGCCTGATCGGCGAGTCTGGAGCCGGCAAGTCGACCATCGGCCTGGCGTCGATGGGCTATGGCCGCGGCGGCGTGCGCATCACCGGCGGCGAAGTCATCCTCAACGGCCGCGACATCCTCAAAGGCGGCAAGGAGGGCTTTCGCAAGCTGCGCGGCCGCGAGGTCTGCTATGTCGCGCAATCGGCTGCCGCCGCCTTCAACCCGGCGCACAGACTGATGGACCAGGTGGTCGAGGCGACGCTGCTGCATGGCACGGCAACGCGGGCCGCGTCCGAAAAACGCGCCATCGCGTTGTTCAAGAAGCTCAGCCTTCCGAACCCCGAAAGCATTGGCGAGCGCTTTCCGCACCAGGTGTCCGGCGGCCAGCTGCAGCGTGTGATGACGGCGATGGCGCTGTGTTCCGAGCCCGACCTGATCGTCTTCGACGAGCCTACCACGGCGCTTGACGTGACGACGCAGATCGACGTGCTGGCGGCGATCAAGGACGCCATCCGCGACACGCATGTCGCGGCGCTGTACATCACCCATGACCTTGCCGTCGTCGCTCAGGTCTCGGACGAGATCATGGTCCTGCGCCATGGCCGGCTGGTCGAATGGGGCGGCACCCGCCAGATCATCAAGGAACCGCGCCAGGAATACACCAATGCGCTGGTCTCGGTGCATGAGATCGAGCACCAGGAGCAAAAGCCCGGCACGACGCCGTTCCTGTCGGTCAAGAACATCACCGCCGCCTATGGCCGCAGCCATATCAAGGTGCTGAAGAACGTCTCGGTCGACATCTATCCGGGCCAGACGCTGGCGGTGGTCGGCGAGTCCGGCTCGGGCAAGTCGACGCTGGCGCGCGCCATCACCGGCCTGTTGCCGCCCGAACAAGGCACCGTCACCTTCGACGGGCGGCCGCTCGCCAACCGGCTTGCCGATCGGCCGAAAGAGGATCTGCGCCAGTTGCAGATGATCTACCAGATGGCCGACGTGGCGATGAACCCGCGCCAGACCGTCGGCACCATCATCGGCCGGCCGCTCGAATTCTATTTTGGTCTGCGCGGCCGCGAGCGCGACAAGCGCGTCGCCGAACTGCTCGACAAGATCGAGATGGGCAAGGGTTTCATCGACCGCTACCCGGCCGAGCTTTCCGGCGGCCAGAAGCAGCGCGTCTGCATCGCCCGCTCGCTCGCCGCCAAGCCGAAGCTGATCATCTGCGACGAGGTGACCTCGGCGCTCGACCCGCTGGTCGCCAACGGCATCCTGAAGCTGCTGCTCGAGCTGCAGAAGGAGGAAAACGTCGCCTATCTGTTCATCACCCACGATCTCGCCACGGTGAAGTCGATCGCCGATTCGATCGCGGTGATGTATCGCGGCGAGGTGGTGCGCTACGGTGCCAAGAGCCAGGTGTTGGCGCCGCCCTTCGACGCCTATACCGACCTTCTCTTGTCCTCAGTCCCCGAAATGGAGATCGGCTGGCTGGAGAAGGCGATCAAGGGACGACGCATGGCCAGCGCCGGCAATTAGACACCCCGGTGGCGCTCGAGACAAAACTTCTGCTGATCATCCTCGACGGCGTGCCTTATCGCAATTGGCGCCGGCTGATGGGCAATCTCGAAGGCTGGGTGCAATCGGGCGAAGCTCGCGTCTGGAAGATGCGCTCCGTGCTGCCGTCGACCTCGGCCTGCTGCTATGCGTCGATCCATACTGGCGTGGCGCCGCAAGTGCACGGCATCCTGACCAACGAGAACCGGTTCCGCGTTGAGCAACCCGACATATTCTCCGAGGTCAGCAAAGCCGGTGGCAAGACCGGCGCGGTCACTCATTCCTACTGGTCCGAATTCTTCCGGGCCTATCCGTTCGATCTGGTCGAGGACATGGAGTTCGATGAGCCCGGCGGGCCGATCACGCATGGCCGGTTCCACACCATGACCGGCTACAACGCCCGCAATCAGATGACGCCGAGCGACGTCGACCTGTTCGCGACGCTGACGATGCTGACCAGGCGCCACGGCATCGACTACGGCATCCTGCACACCTGCACGCTGGACTCGATGGGCCACCGCTTCGGCCACGACTGCCATGAGATGGACAATGCCGTCTATGCGATGGACGGCATGCTGGCCACCTTCCTGCCGCGCTGGCGGGAAGCCGGCTACGAGGTGATCGTCACCGCCGATCACGGCCAGACCGATCGCGGCCATCATGGCGGCCATAACGACGAGATGCAGGATTTCGCGCTTTACTACTTCGGGCCCGGCATGGGGCCGGAGGCCGACGCTCTGTTAGACCAGTTGCAGCTTGCGCCTACGGTGCTTGCGCGCCTCGGCGTGGCGGTGCCCGCGACGATGAAGGCCAGGCCGTTCCTGGACTGAACACGCGTCTTCCCTTCTCCCGCTGTGGGAGAAGGTGGATTGGCGCGAAGCGACAAGACGGACGAGGGGTGTTGGAAGAAACTCGGCGTGAAAATATTGAGGGATTTGAAGCGCTTATTTCTTCGGTGTAGCGATCCGTTCAGCACCCGTCATCCGACCGAGCTTCGCTCGGCCAGCTTCTCCCACAGGGGGGAGAAGGGAAGAAGCTCCCTCTGGCAACGCTGCCGCTCTTCGGCTAGCTTTCAGGATAATCCGGGCGATAGCGGTGAACCTTTTTGGGCCGATCAGCGACAGAGCAGAAAGGAGCCAGGCGGCTCGACCGGCCATGACGGCAGCCGCGGAAACCGATCGCGCGCTTGTCGGCCGGGTCGCCAAAGGCGACCGTGCCGCCGTGCGGCTCCTGTTCATGCGCCACCACGCGCGGGTCTACCGCTTCGTGGTGCGCCAGACGGGATCGGAAATGATGGCCGACGATATCGCCAACGAGGTGTTTCTCGAACTCTGGCGCCAGGCGCCCGGCTTCGAGGGGCGCTCGGAAGTCTCGACATGGCTGCTCGGTATCGCCCGCTTCAAGGCGCTGTCGTCGCTGCGCAAGAAAAAGGAAGACTGGATCGACGACGATGACGCGGCCCAGGTCGCCGACGGCGCCGACTCTCCGGAAGTCGTCACCATGAAGGAAGACAAGGGCGCCGCGTTGCGGCGCTTCATCGATGCCTTGCCGGAAGAACACCGAACGGTGATCGACCTTGCCTACTACCACGGACAGTCGGTGAGCGAGATCGGCGAGGTGCTCGGTATCCCGGTCGCCACCGTCAAGACCAGAATGTTCTACGCCCGCAAGAAACTCGGCGAGGCCCTCAAGGCGGCCGGTTACGACAGGGGGTGGCCATGAGCGCCGCTGAAAAGATGTCGCGCCGCGATGAAATGGAAACGCTGCTGCCGTTCTATTTGAATGGCTCGCTGGAAGGTGCAGAGCTCGAAGCCGTCGAGGAATGGCTGGCGACCGACCCGGCAGCGCTTGCCGCACTCGGCGAGGCCGAAGCCGAATTCTCCAGCACCGCTGCATCCAATGAAGCGATCCGTCCGCCGGCCGATGCGCTCAGCCGCTTCGCCCGGGCGCTCGACGCCGAGGCCGGCCCAGCGCGTGCGCCGGCAGCGTCGTCCTGGCTGGCGCAAGCGTGGGGCCGCTTCACGGCGGTGCCCGCCGGCGTCGCCTGGGCTGCGGCCGCGGCTCTGCTGGCGCTTGTTGTGGTGCAGTCGTTTGAGCAGCCCGGCGGCATCGACAGCGATTTCGAAATTGCCGGCCAGCAAGGCGATCTTGCGAAAATGCCGTTCGCGCTGGTCACGTTCAAGCCGGATGCGAAGATGGCCGACATTGTCGCTTTTCTTGGCGAGCACCAGCTGAAGATTGCCGGCGGCCCGACCGCCGAGGGGGTGTTCCGCCTCGGCATCCCGGCCACGACCGCAGCCGACTATGAAAAAGTGCTCAGCCTGATTGCCGCCCAGCCATTTGCGGAGGCTGTGGTCGAGGGAAGGAAACCGGTCGATGGCGGCTAAGGCGGTCATCCGATTTGCGGCGCTGCTTGTGGCGGCGATGATGATCGGCGCTGCGCCTGCCCTGGCGCAGACCAATGATCCGAACCTTACGCAGACTGAAATCGACTGCCTCAACCGAGGGGCGACGGCGGCCGACTGCATCAAGCGCGACACCGGCGGCGAAAGGCCTGGGGGTAACAGCGGCGAAAGACCCGGCGCAGGTCCTGCCGCGACAAATGCGGTGCTTCTTCCCGCGCTGATCGTCGACCTGTTCCCCAATCCGATCGGCGGCGGCCAAGCGCCGCTGCCGACGCCCGATCCGCGCCGCGATCCGACCAGCGGTGCGTTGCCGCCGCCGGTCCCGCCTGCCGGTGCGACAGCGATACAAGCCGCTGCGGCGGGCGGCCCGATCGTTTCGCCCAGCGATCTCGTCGCGGCCGAGCCGCCGCGCGCCGTCGTCGGTGATTTCGTGCCGGACGAGGTGCTGGTGACGGTGGAGGGCGATGCCGTCCAGCAGATCGCCGCCTCCTTTGGCCTCGAGGTGCGCTCGCAGCGCCAGTCTCAGTTGCTCGGCTCCACGCTGGTGCGCTTCGGCATTCCCGATGGCCGCCCGCTCGGCGTCGTGCTGGCGCAGCTTGCCGCCGACGGCCGTACTTTGCGGCGCGAGCCCAACCATATCTACTCGCTGCAGCAGGCAGCCACCATCGTCAACTATGCCTTCGAGCGCATTGCGCTCGATGCGAAAGGGGCGAGCGGCGAGAACGTGCGGATTGCCGTCGTCGACACCGCCATCGACGACACCAACCCGGCTCTAAGCGGCGTCATCGCCGATCAGTTCGACGCCATGCCCGACGTGCCGATCGAGGCGCGCGATCACGGCACCTCGATCGACGGCCTGATCGCCGGCGTCGGCGCGCTCAAAGGCATGGCGCCGGGCGCCAGGATCTACCACGCCCGCGCCTTCGAGGGCGGCAAATCGACGATGGACGTCATCCTTGCGGCGCTCGACTGGGCGGCGGAGCAGGACGTCCGCATCATCAATATGAGCTTCGTCGGCCCGAAGAACGACCTGCTCGGCGTCGCCTGCCGCAATGCTCGCTCCTTGGGCATCGTGCTGGTCGCCGCCGCCGGCAACAACGGACCGAAGGCGCCCTACGGCTATCCGGCCGCCTTCGACGGCGTCATCGCGGTGACCGCCACCGATGCCAAGGACGGGCTGATGCAGCAGGCCAATCGCGGCGCCTACGTCTTCCTCTCCGCTCCCGGCGTCGAGATGGTGGCGCCGAGCGGCGCCGGTTCGGATGTCGTCACCGGCACCTCGTTTGCCGCAGCGATCGTCACCGGCGCGATCGCCAATCTGCTGCATACCGCACCCGACCGTTCCGCCGACTGGGTCGAGAAAGCGCTGGCCGCCACGGCAAGGGATCTCGGCCCCAAGGGACGAGACAATGATTTCGGCTATGGTCTGCTGGATATCGAGGCCGCAGAGGCGGCCGAGGCGGCGAAAGAATAGGTCCAAAGCTTAAACGCTTCTGCTTTTGTGTATGCCGTTCTCCGGAAGCCGCTGCATGATTTTCGGCAACAGATATTGGGGTCAAAACTCAATCAGCCGGTTGCCGCAAATGACCGAGATGGGTGGAGTGCGGCCTTGCGCTATGTCGTCTCCATCGCGTGTTAGCCGATGCCTCTGACACCGGCCTCTGACATTGCCAGCTTGAAGGTTTCTGACACGAAAGGAAGATCAAACCCGCTCATGCGCGGGTCGATCCAGACGTTGCGCCCGCCGACCCGCTGCAGATTGACGACATAGGAACCACCGGGTCTGTTCATCCAGAGTCCCGACTTTTCGCGGAACTCGTGCGTCGTTTGCTCTCTATCCATGCCGTCGATGCGGTTGCATGGGTAAAACCAGAAATAGGGGGCGGCATGGCTGCCGTCCTTCCACAGCAGCTCGACTGGAACGAATTGATGCAGGCCGGGCTCCAGTTTCTCGACCACCTCACGGAATTTGCCACTGACGAAGAAGGAGTTGTGCATCATCAGGTCCGCCGGCATGATCTTCCCCCCTCCCACCTTTATCTTCGTGGGCAGGTGGGTGGGATCGATCGGGACGCCCTGGTAGGTGGCCGATTTGTCCACCCACGTTCCATCTTCCAGCCTCGCCGAATTCGTGACCGGATGGAATTCTAACCCGGCCGGGAACACCTTCCGGCGATCGCCATCGACTGGATCGCCGCGACGTCCGAAGTCCGCGCCCTGGTCGGCGCCGGCGATTTCGGAATAGTTAGTAATGCTGGCAAGCAAGGTTAGCAACTGCTGGTAATCGTCGGAAGGTCCGCAACCGGGTCGAACTCGGTCGCTCAGAGTGATTGAGTTTGACCACTAGGCCGGTGCGCCGGCGACCGATCCCCTGACCACCAGATCGACCGGCCAGGCTTCGCCGCGGGCGTCAGATATCAGGCGAGTACTCTTGTATCAGACTTGCCTGGAAGCGCTCGACCTCTTCCGCAAGAGTTACCCAATGATGTTGATATCGCTCGAAGATCGACACGGTTGGGGCCGGGAAGTTTGGATCGGCCAATGCGCCAACGGCTACGCCGATCATCGTAGGCAGAGCATCAGGCTTCCAATAGACTGTCGAACCACAGGTCGGGCAAAAATACATGCGTACATTGCGGCCGCTATCGGCAACGCGAATGAACTCCCTTGCAGCTCCCGAAATCGCGACGGTATCAGTCGCATAGAACGCGTTGACGCTGAATGATGTACCGGTTCGCCGTTGGCAAGCTAAACAATGACACGCGGCAACCAATTTTGTTGGCTCTCGCATCATAAGTCTGAGTGCGCCGCATACGCATTGGGCATCGGCCATTGAGAATCCTCCGTCTTTCTCGGTGAAACAACTTTGCGGTGTAGGGGTGAGGCGCAGTTCGAACCGCTGTTGCAGACAGGCAACGCGTAGGACGTGACCCTATCGAGGATCGGGATGCGCAACGCCAACAATGATGCGGCTCACGGAAGCTGTCAACCGCAGCGCATTTCCCGGGCCTTTCTGATGCGTCTCTCGACTACACGGCGATCGCGGTCGATCAGTTCCAGTTCGACCAGGCGAGGCAGATAGCGGGAAGATCGACGCCGTCGCGCGCATTCGCGAGCGACCTTGTCATACTCCCGCAAGACCGCGCAGGTCCCAAAGGGTCGAACTCAGTCGATCGAGTGATCCTTAGCCAGGTGCGCCGGCGACCGATCCCCTGATGACCAGGTCGACCGGCCAGACTTCGCCGCGGGCGCCCTCCTCCAACCCCGAAATCCGCGCCGCCAGCCGCTCGGCGATACGAGCGCCGGCCAAACGGATCGACGAACGCGTCGTCGACAACGGCACCGAAAAATTCTCCGGCTTCAGCCAAGGGAAGACGTCGTCATGGGCGATCAGCGACAGGTCGCCCGGAATGGTCAGGCCGAGATCGCGCACCGCTCGCACGACGCCGAGCGCCATGATCAGGCTGGAGCAGGCGATCGCGGTCGGCGCATCGCTTTGCTCAAGTAAGCGGCTGGCGGCGCGGTAGCCGTTCTCCTCGGTCATGGCGAGGGAACAGACATCGCCTTCGCCAAGCGCCAGACCGCTTGCCGCCAGCGCTCGGCGCACACCACGCTCGCGGTGAATGGCGAAGGTCTCGCGGCCGTCGCCGTTGATCAGCGCCAGCCGCCGGTGACCGAGTTGGACGAGCAACCGTGCCGCCTCGTGGAAGGCGCCCTCATTGTCGATGTCGGTGAAAGGGTAATCGAAATCGAGCCCTTCACTGCGGCCATGGACGATAAAGGGGATGCCGAGCGTGCTGACCAGCGCCACCCGCCGGTCGGCCGGCCTCGGCGAGGAGATGTAGACGGCGTCGACCTGCCGGTTTGCGACGATGCGCCGATAGGTCGTCTCCTGATCGTCGGCATCGGCGGGGGACAGCACCAGGTCGAGTTCGTGCGAACGGGCGTAGTCGCCGAGACCGGAGAGGAATTCGACGAAATGCGGGTCGATGTCGACGGCCGCCCCGGTCGGCAAGACATAACCGATCATCCCGGTCTTGCCGGTAGCCAGCCGACGCGCGCTCGGGTTGGGGCGATAGCCGTGGCGCTTGGCGGCGTCGATCACCCGCCGGCGCGTTTCCTCGTTGACTTCCGGGTAGCCGTTCAGCGCGCGGCTTACCGTCGTCTGCGAAAGCGCCAGCATGTGGGAAAGCTGTTTGAGGTTCACCGGAGGCCTCCAAGCCTCAAAGCGCTTTAACTTTGGGTCGCTCGCGCCACGGCGGCAAGCGCTACCGATGCGAAGATCATAAGCACCCTTTGTAACCGGTTTGAAGCAAAATTTGCTGTTGCAGCGCCCAAAATGGTGCTGCAGCGCACTTTGTTTGCTCTTGTGGCCGTGAAATTAAATCGATTAGTTTACCAGGCTCTTGACTTCTGAATAATTCAGTGGCGTGATTGCAAAGACCAAAGCGCTTTGGAAGACTCTTCGAAAGGTTGCGGTTCCTTTCCGAGTGAGTCACAGTCCTGCTGCGTCGGCGGACGGAATGGAGGTTCCGTCCGGTGCCTGTCACCACTGGGAGGGAATACCAATGAGGAAAATGCTTCTGCTGAGCGCCGCCTTTGTCGCGCTCGCCCTGGGCGCACCGGCGCAAGCCGAACTGAAGTTCAAGCCGGGCGAAGACCCCCGCTTCAACTGGGCGAATTACGAAGAGCTCAAGAAAGTCGACCTCAAGGGCGAGACGCTGTCGATCTTCGGGCCATGGCGCGGCGAGGACGAGGGCCTCATCCGCACCGTTCTCGACTATTTCTCGGAAGCCACCGGCGCCGAGGTCAAATACTCCTCGTCGGAAAATTACGAACAGCAGATCGTCATCGACACGCAGGCCGGCAGCCCGCCCAACATCGCCGTGCTGCCGCAGCCGGGCCTGATCCAGGATCTGGCGTCCAAGGGCCTGCTGACGCCGCTCGGCGACGACACCGCCAACTGGATCAAGGACAATTACGGCGCTGGCCAGTCATGGGTCGATCTCGGCACCTTCAAGGACAAGGATGGCAAGCCGGGCTTTTTCGCCTTCCCCTACAAGGCCGACGTGAAATCGCTGGTCTGGTACTCGCCGGACAATTTCGAGGAAGCCGACTACGAGGTGCCGAAGACGCAGGAAGAGCTCGCCGAGCTCGAAAAGCAGATCATCGCCGACGGCGGCACGCCATGGTGCATCGGGCTCGGTTCTGGCGGCGCCACCGGCTGGCCGGCGACCGACTGGGTCGAGGACATCATGCTGCGCACCCAGACGCCCGAGACCTACGACAAGTGGGTGAAGAACGAGATTCCGTTCAACGACCCCGCGGTGGTCAACGCCATCGACATTTTCGGCAAGATCGCGACCGACGACGAGATGGTCGACGGCGGCGCCAAGGCGGTGGCGGCGACCGATTTTCGCGACAGCCCGAAAGGCCTGTTCTCGGTGCCGCCGAAATGCTATTTGCACCACCAGGCGTCGTTCATCCCAACCTTCTTCCCGGAAGGCACCGAGATCGGCCAGGACGCCGACTTCTTCTACTTCCCACCTTACGCTGCCAAGCCCGACCTCGGCACCCCGGTTCTCGGCGCCGGCACGCTGGCCATGATCACCAAGGATAGCAAGAGTGCCCGCGCGTTCATCGAATTCCTGAAGATGCCGCTCGCCCATGAGATCTGGATGGCCCAGGGCGGCTTCGTGACGCCGTTCAAGTCGGTCAACAAGGACGCCTATGCCAGCGACGCGCTGAAGAAGCAGGGCGAAATCCTCGCCGAGGCCTCGACCTTCCGCTTCGACGGGTCCGACCTGATGCCGGGCAAGATCGGCGCCGGCGCCTTCTGGACCGGCATGATCGATCTCGTCGGCGGCAAGTCCGCCCAGGATGTCGCCACCGACATCCAGAAGAGCTGGGACGCGATCAAGTAGGCGGTCCCGGCTGAACGTCCGATCCTGCATGGATCCGGGCCTCGATGGCCCGGATCCGACCGGCGGCCCGCACAGCAGCAATTTTTATGAGCACATTCCGGCATGACGCGCGACCAGCAAGTGCAAAACCCTGCCTTGCATCCGATCGCGTTCCAAATAACTGAATCGGCCTGTGATCGCATCGCCAAAGTCATTCCCGACTGGCGGATCATGCGCAGAGGGAGGGACCCGTGGCGGCTCAGATTTTCTCGGCCATATTCGTCATCGTCGTCGGCGTCGGCGGCTGCGTCGCCTATTTCTGGGGCGCCAACAAGCTGGTGGACATCATCTTCCCGTCGCGCGGCGTTGCAGGTGCGGCGGCCATCGACAATCTGCGCCGGCAGGGGATGATCCGGCCGTGGCTGTTCGTCGGCCCGGCCATGATCATCCTCACCATCTACCTGATCTACCCGGTCGTGGAGACGCTGAGGCTGTCGTTCCTCGATCGCGGTGGCGCCAATTTCGTCGGCTTCGCCAATTATGAATGGGCCTTCGGCGACCGCGAATTCCGCACCTCCATCCTCAACAACATCATCTGGCTGGCGGTCGTGCCTGCCGCCTGCACCTTCCTCGGGCTGATCATCGCCGTCCTCACCGACAAGATCTGGTGGGGCACCATCGCCAAGAGCCTCATCTTCCTGCCGCTGGCCATCTCGTTCGTCGGCGCCAGCGTCATCTGGAAGTTCATCTACGAGTATCGTGGTGCTGGCCAGACGCAGATCGGCCTGCTCAACGCCATCATCCAATATTTCGGCGGCCAGCCGCAGGTCTGGATATCGCTGCCGTTCTGGAACAATTTCTTCCTGATGATCATCCTGATCTGGATCCAGACCGGCTTTGCCATGGTCATCCTGTCCTCTGCCTTGCGGGGCATTCCCGAGGAGACGCTGGAGGCGGCCGTCATCGACGGCGCCAATCCGTTCCAGATCTTCTGGAAGATCATGGTGCCGCAGATCTGGGGAACGATCGCCGTCGTCTGGACCACCATCACCATCTTGGTGCTGAAGGTTTTCGACATCGTGCTGACGATGACCAACGGCCAATGGAACAGCCAGGTGCTGGCCAATCTGATGTTCGACTGGATGTTCCGCGGCGGCGGCGATTTCGGCCGTGGCGCCACCATCGCCATCATCATCATGATCGCGGTCATTCCGATCATGATCTGGAACATCCGCCAGGCCAACAAAGAGACGGGAGGACATTGAGATGGCCGTCTCGACCGGAAAGTCCTTTGCCAGCCGTTTCGGCGTCCATATCGCGGTCTTCCTCTTCGTCGCGATCTGGACGATCCCGACGCTCGGCATTCTCGTCTCGTCGCTGCGCGACAAGGACCAGATCATCGCCTCGGGCTGGTGGAACTCGTTCGCCAGTTCCACGCAGACGGAAGCGGGGCGGCTGCCACCCGCCTCGGCGCAAGTCGAGAAGGACGGCAAGTTCGTCCTCGAGGGCAACATCTTCGGCGATGATCCGGCCCGCGACATCAGCGCCTTTGGCGTCAAGTCGTCGGCGCCGACGCAATATCCCGCCGGCACCACAGCCGATCTCGGTGACGGCGAGACCTTGCAACTCAACCCCGACGGCAGTTTCGTCATGACCTCGACCAAGCCGTTCGAGGGCGAGCGTGGCCAGCGCGTCTACTACGCCTCGTCGGCGCCGCCGAAATTCACCACCGACAATTACAATACGGTGCTGTTTTCGGAAGGCATCGGCCGCTCCTTCATGAATTCGCTGACCGTCACCATTCCGGCGACCGTCATCCCGATCCTGATCGCGGCGTTCGCGGCCTATGCGCTGGCCTGGATGCGCTTTCCCGGCCGGGCGTTGCTCATCGCGGTGATCATCGGGCTCCTGGTCGTGCCGCTGCAGATGTCGCTGATCCCGCTGCTGAAGCTTTACAACGGCGTCGGCAGCTTCTTCGGCGTGCCGTCGAAAACCTATCTCGGCATCTGGCTGGCGCATACCGGCTTCGGCCTGCCCTTCGCCATCTATCTCTTGAGAAGCTACATTGCCGGCCTGCCACGAGAAATCATGGAATCGGCGCGCATCGACGGCGCCAGCGATTTCGAGATCTTCGTCAAGATCGTGCTGCCGCTGTCGTTCCCGGTGCTGGCCTCTTTCGCCATCTTCCAGTTCCTGTGGGTGTGGAACGATCTGCTGGTCGCGATGGTTTTCCTCGGCACCGAGGGCGACCAGATCGTGCTGACCGCCAAGCTCAACGCGTTGCTCGGCTCGCGCGGCGGCGACTGGGAGATCCTGACGACATCGGCCTTCATCACCATTGTCGTGCCGCTGATCGTGTTCTTCTCGCTGCAGCGCTATTTCGTCCGCGGGCTGCTCGCCGGCTCGGTGAAGGGAGGCTGAGATCATGCAATCCGCTGTGAAAGCGACGTTGAGTCCCGACTTCGCCGTCGACCGCGACTGGTGGCGAGGTGCCGTGATCTACCAGATCTATCCGCGCAGCTATCAGGACTCGAACGGCGACGGCATCGGCGACCTCAGGGGCATCATCGGCAGGCTGCCCTATATCGCGGCGCTCGGCGTCGATGCCATCTGGATCTCGCCGTTCTTCAAGTCGCCGATGAAGGATTTCGGCTACGACGTGTCCGACTATTGCGACGTCGATCCGATGTTCGGCACGCTGGCCGATTTCGACGCTCTGACCGCCGAGGCGCACAGGCTCGGGCTCAAGGTGATGATCGACGAGGTGCTGTCGCATACCGCCGACATCCATCCGTGGTTCAAGGAAAGCCGCTCGAGCCGCACCAATCCGAAGGCCGACTGGTATGTCTGGGGCGACGCCAGGCCCGACGGCACGCCACCCAACAACTGGCTGTCGATCTTCGGCGGTTCGGCCTGGCAGTGGGACACCAGCCGCCAGCAATATTACCTGCATAATTTCCTGGCCGAGCAGCCCGATCTCAACTTCCACAGCCGCGCAGTCCAGGACGCGCTGCTCGATGTCACCCGCTTCTGGCTGGAGCGCGGCGTCGACGGTTTCCGCCTCGACACCATCAATTTCTACTTCCACAGCCAGGGCCTCGAGGACAATCCGCCGCTGCCGCCCGAACAGCGCAACGACCAGACCGCTCCTTCCGTCAACCCCTACAACTACCAGGACCATCTCTACGACAAGAGCCGCCCCGAAAACCTTGGCTTCCTCGAACGCTTCCGCGCCCTGCTCGACGAATATCCGGCGACGGCGGCGGTTGGCGAAGTCGGCGATTCGCAGCGCGGACTGGAGGTGGTGGCGGCCTATACCGCCGGCAGCAAGCGCGTGCACATGTGCTATTCATTCGACTTCCTGGCGCCCGAAAAGATCAGCGCGGCAAAGGTGCGTTCGGTGCTGGAAGCCTTTGGCGAGGTCGCCAGCGACGGCTGGTCGTGTTGGGCCTTCTCCAACCACGACGTGATGCGCACTGCCTCGCGCTGGGCGGCCGGCGAGGCCGACCAGACCGCTTATCTCAAGGTGATCTCGGCGCTGCTGATGTCGCTGCGCGGCTCGGTCTGCATCTACCAGGGCGAGGAACTCGGTCTTGGCGAAGCGGAATTGCAATTCGAGGATCTGCAGGACCCCTACGGCATCCGGTTCTGGCCGGAATTCAAGGGCCGCGACGGCTGCCGCACGCCGATGGTCTGGAATGGCGCCGACGGCAATGGCGGCTTCTCCACGGCAAAGCCCTGGCTGCCCGTGCCTGCCAAGCACCTTTCGCAGGCGGTCGATGTGCAGCAGGGCGACGACAACTCGCTGCTCGAACACTACCGGCGCTTTCTCGCTTTCCGCCACCTGTATCCGGCGCTGGCCAAGGGCGAGATCGAGTTCATCGAAAGCCAGGGCGATACGGTCGCCTTCACGCGCCGCGAGGGCAATGAGCAGATCGTCTGCGCCTTCAATCTCGGCAGCCGACCGGCCGAAGTCAATCTCGGCGGACGCTCGCTGCAGCCCTTGCCGGGGCACGGGTTTTCGGGACAGACTGACGCCGGCTTTATCCGCCTCGGCGGCTACGGCGCCTGGTTCGGGCGTATCGACTGAATTTGCAATTCACTGGAGGGAACCCATGGCCGATGTCACGCTAAGGCAAGTGAAGAAATCATACGGCAATCTCAACATTCTCCATGGCATCGACCTCGACATAAAGTCGGGCGAGTTCATCGTCTTCGTCGGCCCTTCGGGCTGTGGCAAGTCGACCTTGCTGCGGTCGATCGCTGGGCTTGAGGAAATCACCTCCGGCGAGCTCAAGATCGACGGCGAGGTGGTGAACGACGTGCCGCCGTCGAAGCGCGGCATCGCCATGGTGTTCCAGTCCTATGCGCTCTATCCGCACATGACTGTCTACGACAACATGGCGTTCTCGATGAAGATCGGCAAGGAGAGCAAGGCCGAGATCGACAAGCGGGTGCGCCAGGCGGCGGAAATCCTGCAGCTGACCAAATATCTCGACCGCCTGCCCAAGGCGATGTCGGGCGGCCAGCGCCAGCGCGTCGCCATCGGCCGCGCCATCGTGCGCAACCCCAAGGTCTTCCTGTTCGACGAGCCGCTGTCGAACCTCGACGCGGCGCTGCGCGTCGCCACCCGCATCGAGATCGCCAAGCTCAAGGAATCGATGCCTGCTACAACGATGATCTACGTCACCCACGACCAGGTCGAGGCGATGACGCTGGCCGACCGCATCGTGGTGCTCAAGGAGGGCCATATCGAGCAGGTCGGCACGCCGATGGAGCTCTACAAGAGACCCGGCAATCTGTTCGTCGCCCAGTTCATCGGCTCGCCGGCCATGAACATCCTGCCGGCGACGATCGACAAATCAGGCGACCCGACCATCGTCAGTCATGTCGGCGGGCGCAAGGCGACGGTGCCGATCGCCACGCCGGCGTCGGTGAAGGGCGCTTCGGTGAGCTTCGGCGTGCGGCCGGAAGATCTGACGATCGCCACCGGTGCGGATTATCTTTTCGAGGGAACGGTGGATTATGTCGAGCAACTCGGCGAGGTCCAGCTCGTCTATGTCGACATCGGCCGCGCCGACCTGCCGCTGGTCACCAAGCTGCCAGGCAATGTCGGGGTCAAGCGCGGCGCTGCGCTGCGGTTGAATGCCGATGCCGGCGACCTGCATATTTTCGATGCCGACGGACATTCATTCACGCTCCACAAAGCGGAAGCAAAGGCAGCCTGAGAGCAGCAGCCGAACTGATGGATGTTTGGTGACCCAAAAACGAGAGCGGCGGGCAAAGCCGCCACTCTTGTGCGTTCCGGTCGCTGTTAGAGCGACGTGCGTCCAAGTGGACGCACAAAGGTACGCTCCAACACTTTAACCCTGCACATCGTGCTTTCCGAAAATCGGAACCGATTTTCGGGCCGATGCGCTAGCGGCCGAACAGGTTCCGGTCGCTGCCCTGCGGGGCGGACTTCTGTACGTCGCCCGACGAGTTGAGCAGCTTGTAGACCGGCGAGCCGGTATTGCGTACCGAAGAAGTCTGCGTGTTGTCGACGTTGATGGTCGCCTGCTTGTTGATGTCGGTTCTGCCAAAGTTGTCGCTACCGGCAAAAGCGCCGCCCGCAGCAATCAAAAGCGCGGCGGCGGTAAGAACGATCTTCTTCATTTTCAAAACTCCTGGATTTTCTTGGTTCCGCCAGCCCGGCGGGCAAATGCCGCCGCCGCTGTTGGAACGAACTGTTAGTTGTTGCCGAACAGGTTACGGTCGCTGCCGTTGACGGGTTTCTCGTCAGCCGGAACCGGATTCTGCGCCGAAGCCGAATTCCGAATCGAAGCCGTGTACGAGTTGCTGTCGACCGCAGCGGCCGGCTGGTTGGCGCCGTTCGATCCAAAGTTGTCGCTGCCGGCAAAAGCGCTGCCGGAGATGGCCACAATGGCGGCGGTGGCAAGAATGAGCTTCTTCATTTCAAATACTCCTGAGTTCCTCAGATCCCGAGCGGCGGACCGCCACTTTGCTGTTTGGGACCAGCTGTTAATTGTTGCCGAAAAGGTTGCGGTCGGCGCCCTGGCCAACGGGCTGCTTTTCAGCGTGAGCCGGCATCTGGACAGAGGCCGTATACGAGCTGTCGACCGCGACGGCCGGCTGGTTGGCGGCGTTGGACCCATAATGGTCGCTGCCGGCAAAGGCGCTGCCGGTGATGGCCAGAGCGGCGGCGGCAGTAAGAGCGATCTTTTTCATTTTAGTACTCCAGTATCTTGGTCTTCAGTCCGTCTAGCGGCGTGTCTTGGGAGGATGCGCGCGTCGTTCGGATAGCCCCGATGTGGGAAGGCCATTCGGCGGATTCCAATCACGAAGTTGTTCCGTGTGGACCAAGAATCTACACCTTGAAATTGTACCAGAGGCATCTACCACTATGGTTTTATGGTTCGTTTTCAATATCTTATGCCAAATTTGCCGCTCGACGATTTGACGGATTGGCGGATCTGCGTTCACTGCGTGCTGCACGCATTGTCAACAGAAACGAACCGTTCGGTTCGATTTTAGAAGCGGCTAATAGTCACTTTTGTAAACTGTTAACCTTCCTGGTCTCCGCCGCGGGTCGGATTCGATGTCACGGCAGCCGACAATGGCCGCCGACAAAGCGGGTTTCAGCCCTGCAGATATAAACCTGCAGGTTTCGCCGGCGGTGTCGCGCCGCATGGATACGATGTCGCTTTCATGCCGGCAGTCAGCCGGCCGGCATGATTAGATCACGCCATCTCAGGTGCCGCTTGGTGACGACGAAGCGGAGAATTGGGAAGCCGGTCAGAACCCGGCGCTGCCCCCGCAACGGTGGTGGAGTTCAAGTCGCAACGGGAGACCACTGGGCCACAAGCCTGGGAAGGTGTCGCGACGAGTCCGCAAGGACACTCCAGAGCCCGGAAACCAGCCCGAGATTTTCAGACTCGACTGATCGCGGTGGGCGGTCAAGAGGTGGATGATGCACGTCCGGCCCTTTTGCCGGCGTGCAAACGGTCCTCCCTCCATCACCACCAGTTCAGTCCTTACACGAGGACAGGACATGGACGCGCGCAACGACATGCTGAGGCTCTTGCACGGCCGCAGGCAAGGCTATTCGCTCGAGCAGCCCTTCTACACCGATCCAGATTTCTTCAAGCTCGACATGGAGCTGATCTGGTATCGCGACTGGCTGTTCATCGGCCACGATTGCGAGTTGCCGAAAGCTGGCAGCTATATCACCGCCCAGATCGGCGACTATCCGGTCGTGCTGGTCCGCGACCAGCAAGGCAAGATCAATGCCTTCCACAATTCCTGCCGGCATCGCGGCAGCCGTGTCTGCAATGCCGACAAGGGCACTGCGGCGAAGCTGGTCTGCCCCTATCACCAGTGGACCTACGAGCTGGACGGCCGGCTGTTGTTTGCTCGCCAGATGGCAGACGGCTTCGACAAGAGCCAGTTCAGCCTGAAGCCGGTGGCGTGCGAAAGCGTTGGCGGCTACATCTTCATCTGCCTGGCCAACGAGCCGGCCGACTTCGCGCCGATGCGCGCCATGATCGAGCCTTACCTCCTGCCGCACCGGCTGCGCGAGGCAAAAATCGCCTTCGAATCGACCATCGTCGAGAAGGGCAACTGGAAGCTCGTCTGGGAGAACAACCGCGAGTGCTATCATTGCGCCGGCAACCATCCGGAACTCTGCAAGACATTCCCGGAAGCGCCGACCGTCACCGGCGTGCAGGGCGCCGACAGCGATCCGGAGATGCTCGCGCACTGGGCGAAATGCGAGGCGGCAGGCCTGCCGAGCAAGTTCCGCATCGATCCGGCCGGGCAGTATCGCGCCACCCGCGCGCCGCTGCTGCGCGACGCCGTCAGCTACACGATGACGGGAAGACGCGCGGTGAAGAAGAACCTTTCCGACAGCGTTTCCACCGACCGTATCGGCTCGCTGCTGCTCTATCACTATCCGACGACCTGGAACCATATCCTCGGCGATCATGCCGTCACCTTCCGCGTGCTGCCGATCAGTGCCACGGAAACGGCCGTCACCACCAAATGGCTTGTCCACAAGGACGCGGTCGAAGGCGTCGATTACGACCTCGCCGAACTCACCCATGTCTGGACCGAGACCAACGACCAGGACCGTCGCATCGTCGAGGAAAACGCCTTCGGCATCCTGTCGCCGGCCTATGAGCCCGGCCCCTATTCGGAACTGCATGAGGGCGGCGTCATCCAGTTCGTCGAATGGTACGCCTCCTTCATCGGGCCGCGCCTTGCCGAGGCCGGGCGGCCGGCGCTGCGCAGCGTCGCCTGAACGGGGTCAAGGGGATGAATGCGATGACGGACCTTGGCCTCTACCGCCATCTCGACGAGATGGCGCCCTGGAACGACAGGCTCCAGGTGCTGGAAGTCATCGGCGTCAGCGACGAGGCGCCTGACGTGAAGACCTTCACCTTCCGCTCTGACAACCAGACCTGGTTCCGCTACAGACCGGGGCAGTTCGTGACGCTGGAACTGCCGACCACCGAGGGCCCGCTGATGCGGACCTATACGCTGTCGTCCTCGCCGTCGCGGCCGTTCTCGATCGCGGTGACGGTGAAAGCGCAGGCCGGCAGCCTCGGCACCCGCTGGATGTTCGACAATCTGAAGCCCGGCGTTCACGTGAAGGCCTATGGGCCGGCGGGCGACTTTTCGCTGCACAGCCATCCCGCGGCCAAGTATCTGTTCATTTCGGCCGGCTCCGGCGTGACGCCGATGATGTCGATGCTGCGCTGGCTGAACGACTGCGCGCCATGGACCGATGTCGGCTTCGTCAACTGCGCGCGAAAGCCCGAGGAGATCATCTTCCGCAAGGAACTCGAGCTGCTCGGCAGCCGCATGCCGGGCCTGACGCTCGGCTTCATGATCGAGGAGCGGTCCAGCCGTGAGGGCTGGTTCGGCCATATGGGCCGGATCGACGCGATAAGGCTGCCGCTGCTGGCGCCCGATTTTCGCGAGCGCGAAATTTTCTGCTGCGGCCCCGACCCGTTCATGCGCGCCGTGCGGCAGATGCTGGAGGCGGCCGGCTTCGACATGGCCAACTACCATCAGGAGAGCTTTGCGGCCCCGGCGGTGGAGGAAATACCGGCCCCGTTCGGTTCGCCGCCAGAGGGTGGGCCGGCAAAGGGTGGGGTCGAGGTACCTGCCGAGGCCGCAACGCCGATCCGCTTTTCGCTTTCGGATATCGATGCCGACTGCGTTGCCGGCCAGACCGTGCTGCAGACGGCGCGCGCTTCGGGCGTACGAATTCCCGCAGCCTGCGAGTTCGGCCTGTGCGGAACCTGCAAGGTGAAAAAGGTCTCGGGCACAGTCGAGATGAGCCACAATGGCGGCATCCTCGATCACGAGATCGACGACGGCTTCATCCTGGCCTGCTGTTCGAAGCCGCTGACGGCGCTCGAGATCGACGCCTGACCGGGGAGCTTAAACCCCGTAGCGCTCGGTGCGGATGAGGCTTGCCGGAACGCCGGCATCGATCAGCGCCTGGGCGGCGGCCGACACGAAGGCATTCGAGCCGCAGACAAAGGCGAACCTTGGCGGTGCGGGCAGCCGCACCATCGATTGCTCCATCATCGCAACGTCGATCCGCCGTGAATAGTCCGCCGGGCGCCGGGCGGGCTCGCGGGTCAGCGTCAGCACCAGATCGAAGCCGTCCCGGCGATCGTGGAAGTCGATCAGCTCATCGCGAAAGATCACCTCGTCCCAAACCCTTGAAGAAAACACCAACGCCGCGGGCACCACCGATTTGCGTGCGGCACGATGGCGGATCATCGCCATCAGCGGCACCACGCCGGACCCGCCGCCGACCAGCAGAAGCGGGCCGCCGTCGCTGTCGGACCAGACGAAGTGGCCGCCGAGCGGTCCGCGCAACTCGACCTCGTCGCCGACCGCCGCGATATCGTGGAAGAAGGGGGAGACCTCGCCATCATCGAGCCTTTCGATCGCCAGTTCGATCGTCTCGCCGGCTTCCGGCGCCGAGGCGATGGAGTAGGAGCGGCGCGCCTGATAGCCGTCCGGCGCCGTCAGCCTGACATCGACGTGCTGCCCGGCACGATAGGCGAAGGGCCGCGACGGCTGGAGGAAAAAGCTGGTGACGCGCGGCGTGCGCTTTTCGATGCGGGCGATGGTCACCGTCTGCCAGGGCGACTGCGCCGCCGGCCCGTCGCTCATGGATCGCCCGTATAGCGCTGCTCGCGCCACGGGTCGCCATAGATGTGATAGCCGCGCAGCTCCCAGAAGCCGGGCTCGTCACGCTCGGTGAACTGCAGCCCATTCAGCCATTTGGCCGACTTCCAGAAATAGAGATGCGGAACCAGCAGCCGCGCCGGGCCCCCGTGGTCCGGCGTGATCGGCCTGCCTTCGTAAAGCAACGCCACCATCGCCTTGCCGGCAGTGAGATCCTGCGTCGGCACGTTGGTTGTATAGCCGTCGAAGGACAGCGCCAGCGTGAAGGCCGTCGGTGGCTCGATGCCGGCATCCGCCAGAATATCGTCGACCAGCACACCCTGCCACGCCGTGTCGAACTTGGTCCACGCGGTGACGCAATGGATGTCGCGCGTCATCTTGGTCAAAGGCAGCGCGTTGAACTCTGTCCAGTTCCACGTCTTGATCGGCCGCGGTCCGTGCTTGAGCGTGAACGACCAGTCCTCGGTACGCACACGCGGCGTCGGCCCGGCCGACAGCACCGGAAACCCTTGCTCGAGATACTGCCCCGGCGGGATACGCGCATCCGCATCCGTCGGGGGCTTTCGTCCTGAAGAGAAGCCGCGGGTGATCATCGAGACAATCCGTTTGCATCAGGCCGCCTGTCGGCCTTCACCAATGTTGTCAAAGATATTCTGGCGGGCAACCAGATTCTTGGCTTATGCGCCGTCTGTTCGCCTGAGATAACCGGTGGCGATCTCGCGCATCCGGTTGCCGTCGAAGCTTGGTCCATGGCCGCCATGGCCGATGCTGACAGGCAGATCGAGCAGCCGCTGCATTGTTCGGCGATAGGCTGATCGGTCGGAGTCCGGCAGGTCGTCGATCAGCATGGCGTCGTAGATGGCGTCGCCGGCGAAGAACAGGCCGTCGGCCTCATCGAACAGCGCGATCGAATCCGGCGAATGGCCGGGCAGATGCAGCACGCGGAATTGCCGGTCGCCAAGGTCGACCAGATCGCCCTCGTCAAGCGTCCGCGTCAGCGGCGCTGGCGGGATTCTGTATTCGGCCGCTTTCCAGCCCGGCGCCGGCAGCTTCGAGACGGCGCCGTCGAGATCATGAAACATGTGGGCGTAGGTGACGGCGTCGTCCATGCTGTCGAATTGCGCGGCACTCATCCTCGGTCCCGCCCGCAGCGGGAATTCGTGCAGCGAACCGACATGGTCGAGGTGGATGTGGGTGGCGACGACGAGCAGCGGCTTGCCATCAGGTGTGTCGATCTCCGGCGCCAGCGGGCAAATCCCCATGCCGGTGTCGACAAGCAGGTCGACGTCGCGGCCGCGCAAATGCCAAATGTTGGCGCGCACGAAATCATGCACGAACGGCTCGGTCAGCATTGTTGTAGCGGCGTCAACTGCTGTTCTGCTGAACCAGTCAAGCATCAGGCAAAAGCCGGCATCAGACGAACGGCTTTCCGACCTTGTACTTTTCGGGAACCAGCCGCTTCAGATAGGCCATTCCTGCGTCGGAGAGCTGGTTGGTATCCGGCAGCATGAAATCGTCGGGCATGTGACGGGTCTTGCCGGCAACGTTTTTCAGCGGCACCTTCTTCAGCACGGTTTTCTCGCCGTCATATTGCAGTGCCACCGAGCCGCCGCCCTGTTCGGCGACAGCGACCGCAAAGACGCCGGCATCGAAGGCTTCCTGCGCATCGACGGGGTTGATGGCGCCGACATAGCCGCGCGGCATGTAGCCGAGCGCATCGACGCGCGCCCGCTTGCCCGGCAATCCTTCGGCCAGCGCGCGCTCGAGGGCGGCCGGCAGGTCGCTGCCCGACAGCTTGACGTTGCCATGCGCATCGCGCTCCAGTTTGTCCGGCGGGACAAGACTTTCGACCAGCGCCTTGCCGTCGGCGGTGCTGACGCCTTCGGAGACTGCGACGATGCAGCGCTTGTGGCGATCGAGCGTGGCGCGCACGTCGTCGATGAAGGCTGCAGCCGAGAACGGACGCTCCGGCACATAAACGAGATGCGGGCCGCTGTCGGGATCAAGCTGCCATGCGGCGGCGGCGGCGGTGAGGAAACCGGCGTGCCGGCCCATGACGATGCCGACATAGATGCCCGGCAGAGCACGGAAATCGAGGTCGACTGAGAGAAAAGCGCCGGCGACGAACTCGGCTGCCGAAATGAAGCCCGGCGTGTGGTCGTTCTCCTCGAGATCGTTGTCGATGGTTTTCGGCGCATGGACGAAAGCCATCTTGCCGCCGGCGGCGTCGGTCAGGATCTGCTGCGTGCCGGACGTGTCGTTGCCGCCGATGTAGATGAAGGCATCGGCGCCCGCCTTCTTCAGGCCGTTGAGGATGATCTCGCAATAGGCCTCGTCCGGCTTGTCGCGCGTCGAGCCAAGCGCGGCGCTCGGCGTCGCCGCAATCAACCGCAACCGGTCCTCAGGGATAGCCGAAAGATCGACATAGTTGCCGTCGCGGATGCCGCGCACGCCATGGATGGAGCCCAACACCTTGGCGCCGGGATGCCGCTTGCGGATCTCGAGCGCGGCGCCCACCACCGTCTGGTTGATGACGGCGGTCGGGCCGCCGCCTTGCGCGATGACAAAAGTTCCGGACATGCTTCACGTCTCCCGAGCAGTGGCTTTGCAAGTCACATTCGCCTGTCTTGCGAGATCGCGCAACGGGAGAGTCGAGCGGCCGCGTCAGCCGCCTCGAGTTCAGACGATGACCGGGAGGGTCAGACGACGACGACCGGGTTCTTCCTGGAGACGCGGCTGTAGAGGTCGATGATGTCCTGGTTGATCAGGCGAACGCAGCCCGACGACATCGCCTGGCCGATGCTCCACCATTCGGGCGAACCGTGGATGCGGTAGCCGGTGTCCTGGCCGTTCTGGTAGATGTACAGCGCACGCGCGCCGAGCGGGTTGTCGAGGCCGCCGGGCTGCCCGGCCTGCCATTTCACCAGTTCCGGCTTGCGGGCGATCATCTCGGCCGGCGGCCTCCAGGTCGGCCATTCCTTGCCGTACTGGATGTTGGCGCGGCCGGACCAGCGAAAGCCTTCCTTGCCGATACCGACGCCGTAACGGATAGCGTCACCGCCGGGCTGCACCAAGTAGAGCAGCCGCTCCTGCGAATGGACGACGATGGTGCCGGGCTGCTCGCCAGTCGGGTCGACGACGATCTGGCGGCGGAACTCCGGCTTGACCTTGAGGTAGGGCACTTCCGGCAGCGTGAAGCCGCCGTCGGTGACGGAGGCATACATCACACCAGGGCTGGTGATGTTCTTGTCGACGCTGATGCTCGGGCGGACAGGGGTGATCGCGCCGGTGGTGACGCCGTCGAGTTGCAGCGCCGACAGGTCGAGCGTCTGGCTGCAGCCGGCGACGCCGAGCAGCCCCAGCGCACCGGCGCCGGACAACACTGCGCGGCGGGAAAGCTGGATTTCGGAAATTTCGATTTCGTCGCCATTGTGCGGCGGCGTCAGACCTTGCGGCAACTCGCGCATCTACCCAAACCCTACGCTGTCGGCGGGAAACACGGTCCGGCCGGATAGAGTGCATTTTCACCAATCATGGTTGAAAAAGCGTGAAGAACCGTCGCCTGATGTTAACCAGGGGCATTTTCGATTTTTGCCCCTTTACATCTTTGTGAGCCCAAGGATTTATCCTCTTCTTTGAGCTCAAGGAGACGAACATGTCCTTCGAAAACTGGGCCGCCTTTGCCGCCGCCTCGACGATCCTTCTTGTCATTCCCGGCCCGACCATCCTTCTGGTCGTATCCTATGCGCTCGGCCAGGGCTGGCGCACCGCGCTGCCGATGGCGGTTGGCGTGGCATTTGGCGATTTTACGGCGATGACGCTGTCGATGCTGGGCATCGGCGCGCTGCTGGCGGCGTCGGCCACCGTGTTCACGGTGCTGAAGGTGGTCGGCGCCGGCTATCTGATCTATCTCGGCATAAAGCTGTTTCGCGCCGGCGGCACGCTCAAGGCCGAGCCGCGCCTGGACGCGGTGTCCTCGGCCAAGATGATGGCGCATGCCTGGCTCGTCACCGCGCTCAATCCGAAAAGCATCACCTTCTTCGTCGCCTTCCTGCCGCAGTTCCTCGACCGGCATGCCGATTTCTGGACGCAGATGGTGATCTTCGAGACGACTTTCCTGGCGCTCGCCTTCGCCAATGCCTTCGGTTACGCGCTGATCGCCGCAAGGGCACGCAACGTCGTTCGCAACCCGAAGGCGATCCGCATCTTCAACCGCACCGGCGGCACGCTGCTGGTCGGCGCCGGCATCGCCACAGTGGCGATGCGCTCGGGCAATTGAGGACATGACGTGGCAGTCAGGGACGCATTCGGGCTGACATTTTCTGGCGCGACGGAGGCCGGGTTCTCGCCTTACAGCCAGGCCGTGCGCGAACTGCAATGCTTCATCGGCGACCCGGTCGGCTCGGTCGATCGCGCCATCGCCGAGGATCCCGGCTTCGTCATGGCGCATGTGTTCAAGGGCTATCTCTTCGGCCTCGCCACCGAGCGCGAGGCGGCAGCCGTGGCCAGGACATGCCACGAGGCGGCACTGCCGCTTGCCGCCACGCCGCGCGAGCAGGCGCATGTCGCAGCACTTGGCCATCTTGCCGCAGGACGCTGGCATGAAGCCGCTCGTCTGCTCGAGGATATCGCCATCGAGTTTCCGCTCGATGCGCTGGCGCTGCAGACCGGGCACCAGATCGATTTCTTCACCGGCAATGCCCGCATGCTGCGCGACCGCATCGGCCGCGCGCTGCCGTCGTGGCAGAGCGGCATGCCGGGCTACCACGCCATACTCGGCATGCAGGCGTTCGGGCTGGAGGAAATGGGCGACTATGCGCGCGCCGAAAAGCTTGGCCGCATGGCAGTCGACATCGAGCCGCGCGACGGCTGGGCGCAGCACGCCGTCGCCCATGTCATGGAAATGCAGAGCCGGCAAAGGGATGGCATCGCTTGGATGCGCGCCAACCCCGACGCGTGGACGCGTGAAAGCTTCCTGAAAGTGCATAATTGGTGGCATCTGGCGCTGTTCCACTACGATCTCGGCGAGACCGACGAGGCGTTGGCGCTCTATGACGGCCCAATCTACGGCGAACGCTCGACGCTGGCGCTCAACATGGTCGATGCTTCGTCTATCCTGTGGCGGCTGCATCTCGGCGGCGTCGATGTCGGCGGCCGCTGGGCGGCACTCGCCGCCAACTGGGCCAAGGCCAGCGCCGGCAACTATGCCTTCAACGATGCCCACGCAATGATGGCCCTCGTCGGCGCCGGCCAAGAGACGCCGGCTCGCACCTTGCTCGAGGCGCAGCACGAGGCCATGCACGCCAACGACGACAACGCCGCCTTTACCCGGGATGTCGGCCATCCCCTGACGCTCGCCATCAAGGCGTTCGGCGACGGCAATTATGCCGAGACGGTCCGCCTGATCCGGCCCATCCGGGCGATCGCCCACCGCTTCGGCGGCAGCCACGCGCAGCGCGACGTCATCGACCTGACCCTGATCGAGGCTGCGCTGCGGTCGGGCGACCGTGCATTGGCAAGGGCACTTGCCGCGGAACGCGCGCTGGCGCGGCCCGACAGCCCGCTGTCGGCGCTGCTTTCGCGGCGGGCTGCCGATTTGTCGGAGAATTGACCGGAGGCGGATCTTGTCTTAAAAAACTGCCAAGTCAGATTTTTTCGAGATCCGAAAAAATTAATGGCAATGGGAGGACACCATGTATCTCGGCCTCGATCTGGGCACGTCGGGCGTCAAGGCGCTGTTGATCGATGCCGGGCAGAGCATCATCGGCTCCGGCCACGCGTCGCTCGACGTGTCGCGGCCGCACCCCGGCTGGTCGGAGCAGAACCCCGCCGAGTGGATCCGCGCCTGCGAGGAAGCGATCGCCGAGCTCAAGGTTTCTCATCCAGAACAGCTCGCCGCCGTGAAGGGCATCGGCCTCTCCGGCCAGATGCATGGCGCTACATTGCTCGATGCCGGCGACCAGGTGCTGCGCCCCTGCATCCTGTGGAACGACACGCGCAGCCATGCCGAGGCCGCCAAGCTCGACGCCGACCCGCGATTTCGCAAGCTGACCGGCAACATCGTCTTTCCCGGTTTCACCGCGCCAAAGCTGGTCTGGGTGAGAAACAATGAGCCGGATATTTTCGCCAAACTGGCAAAGGTCTTGCTGCCGAAGGATTTCCTGCGGCTCTGGCTCACCGGCGAGCATATTTCGGAGATGTCGGACTCGGCCGGCACCTCTTGGCTCGATGTCGGCAAGCGAGACTGGTCATCCGACCTGCTTTCCGCCACGTCGCTTGACGAGAAGCAGATGCCGTCACTGGTCGAAGGCACTGAGAAGGCCGGCGCGTTGCGCAGCGAACTGGCCTCGAAATGGGGGATGCAGGCGGGCATCCCGATCGCTGGTGGCGCCGGCGACAATGCGGCGTCGGCTTGCGGCATGGGCACGGTCGCCGCCGGCCAGGCCTTTGTCTCGCTTGGCACGTCAGGCGTGCTGTTTGCCGCCAATGCGTCCTATCTGCCCAACCCGGAAAGCGCGGTGCACACATTCTGCCACGCGCTGCCTGACACCTGGCACCAGATGGGCGTCATCCTGTCGGCAACCGATTCGCTCAACTGGCTGTCCGAGATTTCAGGCAAAGGCGCCGGCGAGCTGACCGCCGAGCTCGGCGATACGCTGAAGGCGCCGACTGGCGTGTCCTTCCTGCCCTATCTCTCGGGCGAGCGCACGCCGCACAATGATTCGGCCATTCGCGGCTCATTTACCGGGCTTGCGCATGAATCGAGCCGCGCCGTGTTGACCCAGGCCGTGCTGGAGGGCGTGGCTTTCGCCTTCCGCGACAGTCTCGAAGCCCTGGCCAAGGCCGGCACGACGCTGACGCGGGTGACGGCGATCGGCGGCGGCTCGCGCTCGCACTACTGGCTAAAGGCAATCGCCACCGCGCTCGGCCTGCCCGTCGACATTCCCGCCGACGGCGATTTCGGCGCCGCCTTCGGTGCAGCGAGGCTTGGCCTGATCGCGGCGACGGGCGCCGATCCGCTCAGAGTGTGCACGGCGCCGGCCACCGATGCCACAATCGAGCCGGTCGCCGCGCTAAGCAACGCTTATGCAGATGCCTATCAGCGTTACCGCTTGCTTTACCCGGCTATCAAGGCGGCCACGGCGTGAGTGGTTTCCCACCCCCGCCGCGGCCCGAGGTTTCCTCACTGTGCCGGGACCTTGTCGAGAAATCCGGTGACGTTTTTCAGGCGGCCATTCTCGACGACGCCAATGTCGGTGCCTTCGATGACGGAATCAGTGCCTTCCGGCCCGAGATTCCACGAGAAGCGGATCGTGTCGCCAAACCCGTCCGGCTTGCCCTTCAGCGAGAACCGGAAGCCGGCAAAACGTTTTTGGACACCATCGATCAGTGCGGCGAGGCCATTGTGGCCGTCTCCCTGCATGATCGGATCGCGGTAGCTGACGTCATCGGTGAAAGCCGCCTTGAGCAAGGCTTGCCGGCGCGCGGCATCGCTTTCGTTCCAGGCGGCGATGTAGTTTTCGGCGATCGTGTTGAGGTCGGTCATGGTTTGTCTCCGTTGTTGATTGGCTTTGACATGACCCTTTTCATCCAGCGCCAGCGCGAAACCAATTACGCCTGAGGTAATCAGGACCGAACCCTGCGAGAGGACAGACAGACATGACCAGCGGCTTTTTCGGCGACATCCAGAAGATCAAATACGAGGGGCCGGATTCGACCAATCCGCTGGCCTACCGGTTCTACAATCCCGATGAAATTGTCGCCGGCAAGCGGCTGGAAGACCATTTGCGCTTTGCCGTCGCCTATTGGCATTCCTTCGCCTGGCCGGGCGGCGATCCGTTCGGCGGCCAGACCTTTGAGCGGCCGTGGTTCGCCGAGGCCGGTGGCACCGACACGATGGAACTGGCCAAGCTCAAGGCCGATGTCGCCTTCGACATGTTTTCGCTGCTGGGTGTTCCCTATTTCTGCTTCCACGATGCCGATGTGCGGCCGGAGGGAAAAGACTTTTCTGAAAGTGCCGCGCGGCTCGACGAGATATCAGACTATTTTGCGGCGAAGATGAAGAAGACCGGGGTCAAGCTGCTTTGGGGCACGGCCAACCTGTTCTCCAATCGCCGCTTCATGGCGGGAGCCGCCACCAATCCCGACCCGGACGTCTTTGCCTATGCGGCAGCGACGGTCAAACACTGCATCGACGTCACCAAGCGGCTGAAGGGCGAGAATTATGTGCTGTGGGGCGGCCGCGAGGGCTATGAGACGCTGCTCAACACCGACCTTTCCCGCGAACAGGAACAGGCCGGCCGCTTCCTCAACCTGGTCGTCGACTACAAGCACCGGATCGGCTTCAAGGGCACCATCCTGATCGAGCCGAAGCCGCAGGAGCCGACAAAGCACCAGTACGACTATGATGTCGCCACGGTCTACGGCTTCCTGAAGCGCTTCGGGCTGGAGAAGGAGGTCAAACTCAACATCGAGCAGGGCCATGCGATCCTGGCCGGCCATTCCTTCGAGCATGAACTGGCGCTGGCCAATGCGCTCGGCATCTTCGGCTCGATCGACATGAACCGCAACGACTACCAGTCGGGCTGGGACACCGACCAGTTCCCCAACAATGTGCCGGAGATGGCATTGGCCTATTACCAGGTTCTGCAGGCCGGTGGCTTCAAGTCCGGCGGCACCAATTTCGACGCCAAGCTTAGGCGACAGTCGCTCGATCCGCAGGATCTGCTGATTGGCCATATCGGCGGCATGGATTGCTGTGCACGCGGCCTCAAGGCCGCCGCTCGTATGGTCGGGGACAAGGCGCTGTCGGGACCGTTGGCCGAGCGCTATGCCGGCTGGAACTCGGCCGAGGCCAAGGCGATGCTTGCCGGCAAGCGGACGCTGGAGGAGATCACCGAGCGCGTCGTCAAGAAGAAGATCGAGCCGCAGCCGAGATCCGGCCGCCAGGAACTGCTTGAGAATATCGTCAACCGGTACGTCTGAGGTGCCGCACCGGCGGGTCTGTTGACCGACCCGCCGGCCCGGAACAGCTTTGCCGCGAGGGCGGAACCGACGACAAGGTTTTGCCTCGCACCGCCCCTCAATCGCCTCGCTCTTGCCTTCAAACAGCCGTCACGAATCTAGTATATGTGGTTCGTGGCGGGAACAGAAAGAAGGAGGCGAAACGATATGCAGCACGAACGCGAAATCGACGCCCTGCTCTCATCTGGCGAGGCCGGATCGATCATCGACCGGCTGATGGCACTGCCGCATCCGAAGGATGGCGCGCGCGGTGCAAACGAATGGGATCGCGCGGTCGCCAGCCGCTTCGAGACCCACCTTGCGAGACAGATGCGCTCGCATATCGACGGCAAAAGCGACCGCCAGGACGCTGCCTGATCCCGACTATCTCCTGCGCAGCCTGACCGGCGCTTCGCCGAAAGCTCTTGAAAACGCTCTGGAAAATGCCGCGGCGGACGAGAACCCCGTTCGCCCGGCAATATCGGCCATGGCCACGCGCGTGTCGACCACCAGCCGGCGCGCTGCACCCAGCCGCAGCCTGAGATAATAGGCGCCCGGCGTCTCGCCGATCGACTTGCGAAAGATGCTCTCCAGCGTTCGTGCCGTCACCCCGGCGCGCTTTGCCACCGCGGCAATGGTCAGGGGCTGGTCGACATGGGTTTCCATCAGCCGGATGGCTTGCGCAAGCCGCGGATCGTAGCCGTCGAGGCGGCCGAGCGAGACCAAAGGCTGCGCGTCGGTCGCGGCGCGTGCCTGGTCGTAGATGAAAACACTTGCCACATCGAGCGCAACGGCCATGCCGAGCCGCGTGCGGATCAGATGCAGCATCAGGTCGAAGGTCGGCGAAGCGCCACCGGAGGTGAAGACCGGCCCGTCGATGACGTAGCGGTCGGGGCGGACGTCGACATCGGGAAAGGCCGAGGAAAAATCCTCCATGTCCTCCCAATGGGTGGTGGCGCTGCGCCCTTCCAGCAGGCCGGCGCGGGCGACCAGCCAAGTACCGGCTTCGACGCCGCCGCAGGCGCGTGCGGCGCGCCCCGCTCGGCGCAGGCCGGCAAGCAGGGCCGACGTGGCATAGTTCTGCGTGCCGAAACCGGCGACGACGACAAGCACATCCGTCGTATCCGCCGCATCGAAGCGGCCGCTGACCGCAACCGGCAGGCCGCATGTGGTGACCGGCGCTTCGCCGGTCACCGAAACCAGCCTGAAATCGAACAGCGTCTCGCCGGCAATACGGTTGGCGGCGCGCAGCGGATCGACGGCCGAGGCCACGCACATGATCGACGACCCGGAAAACACCAGCACCGTCACCTTGAGCGGCAACCGTTCGGCGCGAAAGATCGACGACTTTTCGTTTTTCATCATACGCACTTCGTAAAATGCAAAACAGTTTCCGGCAAGTCAGGCATTGTTGCCATCTGTTCGATTGGGCCCATGTTTGATCGGGACCATCTGTGCTGATTGGGAGAAAAGTCGATGCCGCTTGCGATGAACCGTGAGGTCTTCATTACCTGTGCCATAACCGGGTCCGGCAGCTCGCAAGACCGCAGCCCGCATGTGCCGCGCTCGCCCAAGCAGATCGCCGATTCGGCCATCGACGCGGCAAAGGCGGGTGCGGCGATCGTCCACTGCCATGTGCGCGACCCCGAAACCGGCAGGCCGCGCCGTGACGTGCAGCTTTATCGCGAAGTGACCGAGCGCATCCGTGCGGCAGACGTCGACGTGGTGCTGAACCTGACCGCCGGCATGGGCGGCGACATGGTGTTCGGCTCGCCGGAAAACCCGCTGCCGCTGAACGAGAAAGCCACCGATATGGGCGGCGCCACCAACCGCGTAGAACATGTGCGCCAGTGCCTGCCGGAGATATGCACGCTCGACTGCGGCACCATGAATTTCGCCGAGGCCGACTATGTCATGACCAACACGCCAGGCATGCTGCGCGCCATGGGCGGCATGATGACGGCGCTTGGCGTCAAGCCGGAGATCGAGGCCTTCGACACCGGCCATCTGTGGTTTGCCAAGCAACTGGTCGAGGAAAAGGTGCTGGACCCGGATGCTCTCGTGCAATTGTGCATGGGCGTGCCATGGGGCGCGCCGGACGATCTCAACACTTTTATGGCGATGGTCAACAATGTGCCGTCGGGTTGGACCTGGTCGGCGTTCTCCATCGGCCGCAACCAGATGGCCTATGCCGCCGCCGCGGTGCTGGCCGGCGGCAATGTCCGCGTCGGGCTCGAGGACAATCTCTGGCTCGACAAGGGCGTGCTGGCAACCAATGCGCAGCTGGTCGAGCGGGCGGTCAGCATCGTGTCGAACATGGGCGCAAGGGTCATCGGCCCCGATGAAGTGCGCAAGAAGCTCAATTTGACAAAGCGCGCGCCGCTTTGAACAAGCAATCGGTAGGGAGGAGCCGCCGATGAAGACCGTGAAATTCACCGCAATGAAGGATGGCGACCGCGACGATTACGCGTTCCTCACCGAGCACGAGATCGACTATGCGGCGAAGACCGGCGAACGGCTGCTTGACGCGCTTGTCCAACTCGACGAAGGCCTGTCCGGCTACAAGATCACCCGGCTCGGCCATTCGCTGCAGGCGGCGACGCGCGCATGGCGCGACGGCGCCGACACCGACTGGATCGTCTGCGCCCTGCTGCACGACATCGGCGACGTCTACGCACCGTACAATCACGACGAATATGCAGCTTCGGTCCTAAAACCTTTCGTGCGCGAGCAGTGCACCTGGGTTGTGGAAAAGCACGGCGACTTCCAGCGCCTCTATTACGCCCACCATCTCGGCGGCAATCCGCATGCGCGCGACCGTTTCGCCGGCCACCTCTATTTCGACGATTGCGACCAGTTCTGTGAGCGCTGGGACCAGTCGAGCTTCGACCCCGACTACGAGACGTTGCCGATCGACTTCTTCCGGCCCTTCGTGCTCGAGGTGTTTGCGCGCAGGGCCTATGACCCCACCGTGATCCGCGCCGGCGAGCGCGTGCCTCTCATCGACCTGGAAAAAGCCAGGACAAGAACCGGAGCCTCCGCATGAGCATCATCACCAAGGCAGCTGCAATCGGCGGCGGCGTCATCGGCGCCGGCTGGGTGGCGCGGCTGCTCTTGAACGGTATCGACGTGTCGATTTTCGATCCCGACCCCGAAGCCGCGCGCAAGGTCGGCGAAGTGATGAAAGGCGCGCGCCGCGCCTACAAGCAGATGCTGCCCGACGGCCTGCCAAAAGAAGGCAAATTGACCTTTGCCAAGACCATTGCCGACGCCGTCGCCGATGCCGATTTCATCCAGGAAAGCGTGCCGGAACGGCTCGACCTGAAACACCGCGTGCTGGCCGAGATCGACCTCTATGCGCCGGCCAATGCGATCGTCGGCTCCTCGACCTCCGGCATCAAGCCGACCGACATGCAGGTGGCGATGAAGAAGCATCCGGAACGGCTGGTCGTCGGCCATCCATTCAACCCGGTCTATTTGCTACCGCTGGTCGAGATCGTCGGCGGCGAGCAGACCTTTCCCGAGGCGATCGAGGTCGCCAAGGAGATGTACGCCTCGATCGGCATGAAACCGGTGGTGATCCGCAAGGAGATCGAGGCGTTCGTCGGCGACCGCCTGCTGGAGGCGGCATGGCGCGAGGCGCTGTGGCTGATCAAGGACGGCATCTGCACGGTCGAGGAACTCGACGACATCATGCGCTATGGCTTCGGCCTGCGCTGGGCGCAGATGGGCATGTTCCAGGTCTACCGCGTCGCCGGCGGCGAGGCCGGCATGCGCCATTTCATGGCGCAGTTCGGGCCGTGCCTGAAATGGCCGTGGACCAAGCTGATGGATGTGCCGGAGTTCAACGACGAACTGGTCGACCTGATCGCCACGCAGTCGGACGATCAGGCGGATGGCCTGTCGATCCGCGAGCTCGAAAAGATCCGCGACGACAATCTGGTCGCCATCATGGATGCGCTGTCGAAGCAGAACAAAGGCAGGGGCTGGGGCGCCGGCGCCTTGCACAAGGACTATACCAAGCAGCTCGCCAAGCTTGCGGCGAAGAAGCCCACCGCCTCCAAGGCGGCCGAGAAGGCCAAGGCCGAAAAGCCGAAGAAAAAGAAGAAAGGCTGAGACCATGGATTTTGGCCTCTCCGAGGAACAGAAACTGATCGTCGAGACGACGCGCACCTTCGTCGAGAACGAGCTTTACCCGCATGAGCGCGAGGTCGAGCGCACCGGCGTGCTGCGCCGCGAGCTGATCGAGGAGATCAAGGCCAAGGCGATCGAAGCCGGGCTCTATGCAGCCAACATGCCTGCGGAGGTCGGTGGCGCCGGCCTCGATACGGTGACCTGGCTGCTTTACGAGAAGGAGCTCGGCCGCGCCAATTACGCACTGCACTGGACCTGCGTGGCGCGGCCGTCCAACATCCTCTTGGCCGGCACGCCGGAGCAGCGCGAAAAGTATCTCTATCCCTGCATTCGCGGCGAGAAATGGGATTGCCTGGCGATGACCGAGCCGGGTGCCGGCTCCGATCTGCGCGGCATGAAGGCGACCGCCGTGCAGGATGGCGACGACTGGGTGCTGAACGGCACCAAACACTTCATCAGCCATGCCGATCTTGCCGATTTCGCCATCGTCTTCATGGCTTCGGGCGAAGAGGAGACGCCGCGTGGAAAACGCAAGAAGATCACCGCCTTCTTCGTCGACAAGGGCACCAAGGGTTTTACGGTGCGTGACGGCTACCGCAACGTCTCGCATCGCGGTTACACCAACGCCATCCTCGAATTCGACGATTGCCGGCTGCCCGGAGCCCAGGTTCTGGGCGAGGTCCACAAGGGTTTTGACGTCGCCAATTCATGGCTTGGTGCAACCCGCCTGCAGGTCGGCGCCACCTGTCTCGGCCGGGCCGAGCGGGCGCTTGGCCATGCGATCGAATACGCCGCGCAGCGCCAGCAGTTCGGCCAGCAGATCGGCAAGTTCCAGGGCGTTTCATTCAAGCTTGCCGATATGGCGACCGAACTGAAAGCGGCCGACCTGATGGTGTTCGAAGCCGGCTGGAAGTACGATCAGGGCACCGTCACCGATCAGGACATGGCCATGGCCAAGCTGAAGGCCACCGAAATGCTTGCCTTCGTCGCCGACGAGGCGATCCAGATCCATGGCGGCATGGGGCTGATGGATGATCTGCCGCTGGAGCGCATCTGGCGCGACGCCCGTGTCGAGCGCATCTGGGAAGGCACGTCGGAAATCCAGCGCCACATCATTTCACGGGCGCTGCTGCGCCCGTTCGGGGGCTGATAAATGCACAAACTTGAGCGCCTCTTGCGCCCGCGAACGATCGCCGTGTTCGGCGGCGCGCAGGCCGCCGCAGTCGTCGCGCAGTCGATCAAGATGGGCTTTGCCGGCGCGATCTGGCCGATGCACCCAACCAAGGATGAAGTCGCCGGCCGCAAGGCCTACCGCTCGGTGGCCGACCTGCCCGGCGCGCCCGACGCCGCGTTTGTCGGCGTCAACCGGCATTTGACCATCGAGGTGGTCAAGGCGCTGGCCGAACGCGGCGCAGGCGGCGCCGTCTGCTTTGCCGCCGGCTTTCTCGAGACCGAGGCTTATGACGAGCATGGCGAGCGATTGCAGGCGGAACTGGTCGCTGCGGCGGGCCAGATGCCGATCATCGGGCCGAACTGCTACGGCCTGATCAATTATGCCGACGGTGCGCTTTTATGGCCCGACCAGCATGGCGGCATCAGGCTGGCCGAGGGTGGCCGCGGGGTCGCCATCATCACCCAGTCGTCGAACATCGCCATCAACATGACGATGCAGAAGCGCGGCCTGCCGATCGCCTTTCTGATGACCGCCGGCAACCAGGCACAGACCGGCCTTTCGGAAATGGCGCTCGGCCTGATCGAGGACGATCGGGTCACTTCGCTCGGCCTGCATATCGAGGCGTTCGATTCGGTAGCCGGCTTCGAAAGGCTGGCCGCGCGGGCGCGAGAGCTGAAGAAACCGATCATCGCCATGAAAGTTGGCCGCTCCGAGCAGGCGCGGCAAGCAACGGTGTCGCATACCGCGTCGCTGGCCGGCTCGGACGCTGCCTCGGGCGCCTTCCTGAAGCGGCTCGGCATCGCCCGCGTCGATTCCATCCCTGCCTTCATCGAGGCGCTCAAGCTGCTGCACGTCACCGGCCCCCTGCCCGGCTACCGGCTGTCGTCGATGAGCTGTTCGGGCGGCGAAGCGTCTGTCATGGCCGACAGCGCCGAAGGCCGCTGGGTAAATTTCCCGGCGCTGACCGACACCCACCGCGCCCACGTCAAATCGACGCTCGGGCCGCTGGTTGCGGTGGCCAACCCGCTCGACTACCACACCTTCATCTGGAACAACGAGCCGGCGATGACCGCCACCTTCACCGCCATGGTGTCGGGCGGCTTCGACCTCAACATGCTGGTGCTCGATTTCCCGCGCCCCGACCGCTGCTCCGACACCGACTGGTGGACGACGCTGCGCGCCTTCGAATCGGCGCTGAAGACCAACAAGGCGCAGGGCGCGATCGTCTCCTCGCTGCCGGAAAACCTGCCCGAGGAATACACCGCCGGGCTGATGGGACGCGGCATGGTGCCGTTGTTCGGCATTTCCGAAGCCATGGACGCCGCCCAGGCGGCCGCCTTCATCGGCTGGGCCTGGCGCGAGCCGCAGGCGCAGCCGATCGACACCTCCGCTTCCGGGGCGCCGGCCGGCGACCATGTCACGCCTGATGAGGCCGAGGCGAAAGCGCGGCTGATCGAGGCCGGGCTCCCCGTGCCGAGCGGTGAACGCGCCGGCAATGCGGTCGAGGCGGTCATCTCCTCGATGGCGCTCGGTTTTCCGGTTGCGCTGAAGGCTTTGGGCGTCACCCACAAATCCGAGCTTGACGCGGTTCGGCTCAACCTCAGGGACGCCGAATCCGTCAGCACGGCCGCCCATGATCTCGATGCGCTCGGCACCGGCCTCTATGTCGAGCGCATGGTGCGCGACGGCGTCGCCGAACTGCTCGTCGGCTTCACCCGTGACCCGATGTTCGGCGCGGTGATGACGCTGGGCACCGGTGGTGTGCTGGTCGAGCTGCTGCGCGACAGCGTCACGCTGATGCTGCCGGCGACCCGCGACGACATCGAGGCGGCATTGCGCCGGCTCAAATTGTTCCCGCTGCTCGAAGGCTATCGCGGCCGGCCCAAGGCCGATCTCGCGGCGGCCATCGAGGCGATATCAGGCATCGCCGCCTTCGTGCAGAAAAATGCCGGCGAGATCGAGGAGCTCGACATCAACCCGCTGATCGTCTGCGCGCAAGGCAAAGGCGCCTGGATCGCCGACGCGCTGCTGGTGCTTGGAGAAAACTAGAATGTCTGACGTCATCACCACCCGCCGCGAGGGCACGATCCTCGAAGTCACGCTCGATCGGCCCAAGGCCAACGCTATCGACCTCAACACCTCGCGGCTGATGGGCGAGATCTTCAAGGCGTTCCGCGACGATCCGGATCTGCGGGTCGCCATCGTCAAGACCGCCGGCGACAAGTTCTTCTGCGCCGGCTGGGACCTGAAAGCCGCGGCCGGCGGCGATGCTGTCGACGGCGACTATGGCGTCGGCGGGTTCGGCGGGCTGCAGGAGCTGCGCGATCTCAACAAGCCGGTCATCGCCTGCGTCAACGGCATGGCGGTCGGCGGCGGCTTCGAGCTGGCGCTGTCCTGCGACCTCATCTACGCGTCGGATCACTCCTCCTTTGCGCTGCCGGAAATTCGCGCCGGCACGCTGGCCGATGCAGCGACGATCAAGCTGCCGAAGCGCATTCCTTATCATGTCGCCATGGACCTTTTGTTCACCGGCCGCTGGATGGATGTCGCCGAAGCGCATCGCTGGGGTCTGGTCAACGAGGTTCTGCCCAAGGAGAAGCTCGAGGATCGCGTCTGGGAGATCGCACGATTGCTCGCCGGCGGTCCGCCGCTGGTCTTTGCCGCGATCAAGGAGACGGCGCGGGTCGCCGAAGCACTCACCTTCCAGGACGCGATGAACCGGGTGACGCGCCGCCAATTGCCGACGGTTGACGCACTGTACGGCTCGGAGGACAATCTCGAGGGTTTTCGCGCCTTTGCCGAAAAGCGCGACCCAGTGTGGAAGGGGAAGTGAAGGTATTGTTGAAATGACGGCACTCCGTCACACCCCCCTCTGGCCTGCCGGCCATCTCCCCCTCAAGGGGGGAGATCGGATGTCGCTTCGATTTTCGCCAATCTCCAACGTTGCAAGATGGGCTGCAAGGCCGAAGCTGCCAATCTCCCCCCTCTGAGGGGGAGATGCCAAATTCTGTCAAACAGGGCAGGCCAGAGGGGGGTGTCCAGGCGAATTCGTTGCAATCCGGTGAGCGTCCATGACCGACTACAAAAAAATGATCGACGCCGAGACCTGGGCCTTCATCGAGCGGACCAATTCCTACTATCCGCCTGATGCGATCGACTACACGATCGATCAGCAGCGCGACATCTACGACCGCATGTGCCGTGAATTCTCTGCCGGCCACCCAGACAACGTTACGGCGGAGACCACCGCCATTGCCACGCCTTCGCATCCCATCCCGATCCGCATCTACCGCACACCCGCGCCGGAAGCGGCGGCGATGGTGCTTTATTTCCATGGCGGCGGTTATATCCTCGGCGGGCTCGACAGCCATGACGACCTCTGCGCCGAGCTTTGCAGCCGTACCGGCTATGAGCTGGTTTCGGTCGATTACCGGCTGGCGCCGGAACATCTGCATCCGGCCGGCTTCGACGATGCCATCAGCGCCTTCGAATGGGCGGCGACGACCTACAAGCGCCCGATCCTGCTTTGCGGCGACAGCGCCGGCGGCAATCTTGCCGCCGCGGTCAGCCATGCGACGCGCGGCCATGCACGAAGACCGATCGGCCAGGTGCTGATCTATCCCGGCCTTGGCGGCGACCGCTCGCAAAGCTCTTACGTGACCCATGCCGAGGCGCCGATGCTGACGGTCCGCGACCTCGATTTCTACACGAATATCAGGATCGGCGGCGAAGACCGCACCGGCGATCTCACGCTGTCGCCGCTGGCCGATGCCGATTTTGCCAATCTGCCGCCGACTGTGCTGATCACCGCCCAATGCGACCCGCTGTCGTCAGACGGCGAGGCTTATCGCGACCGCCTCGTCGCGGAGGAGGGTCACGCCTACTGGTTCGAAGAGCCGGGGCTGGTGCATGGCTATCTCAGAGGCCGGCACACGGTCGGTCGTGCGCGCTCGAGCTTTTCCCGGATCATCGACGCGGTGTCGGCTCTGGGACGCGGCGAATGGATCTGGTGAGGATCCTACCCCACTGCCCGCGACGCCGCCCGGCCGGCGCTGCGGCCTGAAAAAATGCAGCCGCCAAGAAACGTCCCTTCCAGCGCCGCATAGCCATGCATGCCGCCGCCGCCGAAACCGGCGGCTTCGCCAACCGCGTACAATCCTTCGACCGGTTGGCCATCGGTACCCAGGACGCGGCTGTCGAGATCGGTCTGCAAACCGCCCAGCGTCTTGCGGGTCAGGATGTTGAGCCTGACCGCGATCAGCGGCCCATTGGCAGGGTCGAGCATCTTGTGCGGCTTGGCCGTGCGGATCAGCCGGTCGCCGAGATAGGCTCGGGCGCCGCGCAAGGCGGTGATCTGCATATCCTTGGAGAACGGATTGTCGAGCTGCCTGTCACGGGCGCGGATTTCGTGCTCGACCTGTGCCAGTTCGAGCAGCGGCTCGCCGCCGACAAGCGCGTTCATGCGGGCGACCAACGCCGGCAAACCAGGCTCGACGATGAAATCCTCGCCCTTCTCCATGAACGCCTTTACCGGACCGGGAACGCCCGATGTGGCGCGGCCAAGCACTTGGCGCCAGCTTTTTCCGGTGAGGTCGGGGTTCTGCTCGGAGCCCGACAGCGCGAACTCCTTCTGGATGATCTTTTTGGTCAGGATGAACCAGGAATAATCGAAGCCGGTGCTCATGATGTGGCTGAGCGTGCCCAGCGTGTCGAAGCCGGGATAGAGCGGCACCGGCAGGCGCTTGCCGCGGGCGTCGAGCCATAGCGACGACGGGCCGGGCAGGATGCGGATTGCATGGTCGGTCCAGAGCGGCGCCCAGTTCCTGATGCCTTCGACATAGTGCCACATGCGGTCGCGGTTGATGATGCTGCCGCCGGCCTGTTCGGTGATCGCCAGCATGCGGCCGTCGACATGGTCGGGAACGCCAGAGATCATGCACTTGGGCGGCGTGCCGAGCCGCTGCGGCCAGTTTTTGCGGACAAGCTCGGGATTGCCGCCGATGCCGCCGGAGGCGACGATGACCGCTTGCGCCTTGAGCTCGAAATCGCCGGCGATATCGCGCGAACTCCTGCGGCCGCGCTCGACATCGCTCGGCTCAAGCATGTCGCCGCGCACGCCATTCACGGCGGCGCCTGTCTGCGTCAGTTCGTTGACCCGGTGGCGGAATTTGAATCGGATCAGCCCGCTATTCTCGGCCTCGCGCACGCGCCGTACGAACGGGTCGAGCACGCCCGGCCCGGTGCCCCAGGTGACGTGAAAGCGCGGCACCGAATTGCCGTGGCCGACGGCGTTGCCGCCGCCGCGCTCGGCCCAGCCGACGATTGGGAAGAACTTCATGCCGCGCTGCGTCAGCCAGGAGCGCTTCTCGCCGGCGGCGAAGCCGACATAGGCCTCGGCCCAGCGGCGCGGCCAAAAATCTTCCGCACGGTCGAAGGCGGCGGTGCCAAGCCAGTCCTCGAGCGCCAGATCATGCGAATCGCGGATGCGCATGCGCCGCTGCTCGGGCGAATCGACGAGGAAGATGCCGCCAAGCGACCAGAACGCCTGGCCGCCGAGCGACTGTTCAGGCTCCTGGTCGACAACGATGGTCTTCTTGCCGGCCTCGGCCAGCTCGGCCGCCGCGACGAGCCCGGCAAGGCCGGCGCCGACAATGATCACATCCGCATCGTCAGCCACTTTCTCCCCCCGGCTCTCCTCCCCGGCTGACGATTGTCAGACCGTCTCCCAGCCTTCCTTCTCGCCGGCGCGGAAGATGGCGTCGATGACCTTCTGGTTGAGCACGGACTCTTCCAGCGTGAAGACGCGGTCGGTGCCGCCCTGTGCCGCCCGCGCGAAGGCCTCGACCTCCAGCCGGTATTGCTGCATGCCGGGGAAGCGGAACACTTGCGCCTCGCTGTGGTTCTGGTTGTGCAGCTCGATGCGATGGTGGTCGTAGATGCCGGCGTTGAACGGCGAAAGCACCTCGATGAAGCCCTTCTCGCCGTGGAACACCATCACCTGCCGTGCCGCCATCTGCGTCGACAGATAGAACGACAATTCGAAGTCGCCGAAATCGGCGCGGATCGAGGAGTAGATGTCGGTGCCGAATGTCTTGTCGCGCTCGATCGTGGCCTGGACGCGCAGCGGCTCCTTGCCCGTCGAAAAGCGCGTCGACACCGTCGGGTAGACGCCGATGTCGGGCAGCGCGCCGCCACCGAGGTCGAGCTGGTTGCGCATGTTCTTGGGATCGACATTGTAGTAGGAGAACGCGCCCTGGACATGGCGCAGCCGGCCGATGGCGCCATTGGCGATCAGCTCGCGCACCTTGACCCATTGCGGGTGGTAGACGACCATGAAGGCTTCGCAGACCAGCACGTTTTTGGCGTCGCGCAGCTTGATCAGCGGCGGAATGTCCCTGGCGTCGAGCGCCAGCGGCTTTTCGACCAGAACATGCTTGCCGGCCTCGATCGCCTTGGCGGTCCATTCGACATGCTGGGCGGTCGGCAGCGGGATGTAGACGCCGTCGACATCCCTGGATGCGAGCAGCTCGTCATAGGAGCCGAAAGCATGGGGGGCGCCGAACCGATCGGCCAGGGCACGGGCTTTCGACAGGTCGCGGCTGGCGATCGCCGACAGCACGCCGTTCTCCGCCTCGACCATTGCAGGCAAAAGATGCTCGCGGCCGATCTTGGCCGTCGACAAAACACCCCATCGGAACATCAGGCTTCTCCCTCTTCAAATTGCAGGCGTGGAGGTTTGCCTGAAATCGGCAAAAAAGCCAATGCGAAGCATGGCAGCGAGCAAGCCGATCGTCTGCGGCTTGTTCGGATGCCGGCGCTGCCCTCCGCAGAGCTTGGGTTCCTCGTCTCCGCAAAGGGGGAGGAAACCAGGTCCTGCAAAGGCTATCCCCTTCTACCTGTATGTGTCATGTCGAAGCCGACGACGCTCCTATAAGCCGGCTTTCTATCTTGAAGAAATCGACAAAGGCTCGCAGCGCCGGCCGCATCTGGCGGCGGCTCGGGTAGTAGGCGAAGAAACCGTCGAAGGGCGGGCACCAGTCTTCCAGCACGCGAATGAGCCGGCCGGTGGCCAACGCCTCGCGGACATAGTCCTCGAACAGGAAGGCAAGCCCAGCGCCGTCGGCCGCCGCATTGGCGATCAGATGGTCCTCGTCGAGGATCAGCGGCCCTTGCACCGCCAGTTCGATCTCCTCGCCGTCCTTCTCGAATTCCCAGCGGTAGAGGATGCCGCTGGAGAAACGGAAGCGGATGCAACGGTGACCGACGAGATCGTGTGGATGGCGCGGCCTGGGCATGGTCGCGAAATAGGATGGCGCGCCGACGACGGCGCCGCGAAGGTTTGGACCGATGCGCACAGCGATCATGTCGCGTTGCAGGCTCTCGCCGAGCCGGACGCCGGCGTCGAAGCCGCCTTCGACCACATCGGTGAAGCGGTCTTCGATGACGATCTCCAGCACGATGTCGGGATAGGCCGATGCAAAGGCACCGAGCCGCGGCGTCAGCGCCAGGTGGGCGGCGGTGCGCGGCACGGTCAGCCGGAGATTGCCAGCCGGCCGGTCGCGCGCCTCGACCGCCGATTCCAGCGCCAGATCGATTTCCGACAGCGCCGGCCTCAGCCGCTCGAGCAGCTGCGCGCCTTCCTCGGTCGGGGCGACGCTGCGCGTGCTGCGCGCCAGGAGCCGCACGCCAAGACGCGCCTCCAGGCTGGAAACCGCATGGCTGACTGCGGAGGGCGCTATGCCAAGCTCCTTGGCCGCACCGCGAAAGCTGCCGCACTGGGCGACGGTTGCCAGCACCGCAAGTTGGGAGAGATGCGTTCGGTTCATTGATCTATCTTTTAGAACAGCCCGTGCGAGTAAGAGCCGATTATAGAACGCGGTGCAAGGCGCTATCTCTGTCGCATCACAACAAGGAGACGCGTGATGCAAACCCGCAAGCTTGGAAATGAACTTGACGTCTATCCGGTCGGCCTCGGCTGCATGGGGATGAGCTTCGGCTATGGCGGCCAGCCGGAGGTGGACGCGATCGCCACACTGCGCCGCGCCGTCGATATCGGCGTCAATTTCTTCGACACGGCCGAGGTCTATGGCCCGTACGAGAATGAGATCCTGCTCGGCAAGGCGCTGAAGCCGGTGCGTGACCAAGTGACGATCGCGACGAAATTCGGTTTCAAAATCCTTGAAGAAGGCAACGGCGTCGAGCGCATGGCGGGTGTCGACAGCCGCCCCGAACACGTCAAGGCGGTGGCCGAAGCGTCATTGAAGCGGCTGGGCACCGAGGTGATCGACCTGTACTACCAGCATCGCGTCGATCCCAATGTGCCGATCGAGGATACGGTCGGCGCCATGGCCGAGCTGGTGCGCGAGGGCAAGGTGCGCGCGCTCGGCCTGTCGGAGGCGAGCGCGGTGACCATTCGCCGGGCGCATGCGGTGCATCCGATATCAGCCGTGCAGAGCGAATATTCGCTGTGGAGCCGCGATCCGGAGGAAGAGGTGTTCGCCGTCTGCCGCGAACTCGGCATCGGCTTTGTCCCCTACAGCCCGCTCGGCCGCGGCCTGCTGACCGGGACGATCGCCAAGCCAGAGGTGCTCGGTGCCGATGACTGGCGGCGTGGACTACCGCGCTTCCAGGCCGACGCCATGGCCGCCAATGCGGCCGTTGTCGCCACGCTGGAGACAATGGCGGCGGACAAGGGCGTGACGCCGGCGCAGCTGGCGCTCGCCTGGGTGCTGCATCAGGGCGATTTCATCGTGCCGATCCCCGGTGCGCGAAAAATCCGCCATCTCGAGCAGAATGCGGCAGCAGCACAGATTGCGCTGAGCCAGGCGGAGGTGGCGGCCATTGGCGACGCCCTGTCGCCGGAGAAGGTCGTCGGCAAGCGCTACACCGAAGAAATGCTGGCGCTGGTCAATGGATGAACGGTGATCTACGGAGTAATCGAAACGGGGCGTTTCGATGCGCCTTTTTCGAGCCCCGCGCAACAATTGCGAGACGTGGGCGCGAGACACCCCCCTCTGTCCTGCCGGACATCTCCCCCTCAAGTGGGGAGATTGGATCTCTCCCACTTTCGCCAACTGCCAACGCCGTAAGATGGCGGGACGGCGAAACAGCCATTCTCACCCCTGTCGGAGGAGATGTCCGACAGGACAGAGAGGGCGCTGTCCCGCCAACTTCTGCGGAGAATACTCGGCTCACCACGGCACGACAGTGATCGCCATGTGCTCGCAGCGTCAGGCTCTGAGCACGCCACCGGTCTGCTTATGCACATTCTCGACGATGCGCTTGGCCAGCGCCTCGAAATCCTCGTCGGTCAGCGTCCTTTCGACCGGCTGGATCGACACTTCAATGGCGATCGATTTCTTGGCTGCGCCGAGTGACGCCCCTTCGAAAACATCGAAGACCGAGACGTTGGTGATCAGCTTCCTGTCGGCGGCAAGGGCTGCGCGGGTCAGCGTGCCGGCTTCGACCGCCTTGTCGACAACGAAGGCGAAATCGCGCTTGACCGCCTGGAAGGCGGACAGTTCCAGTCTCGGTTTTGTCCGCGTCGGCTTGGCCTTCGGCTCGGGCACGGCATCGATGAAAACCTCGAAGCCGCAGAGCGGCCCGGAGACGTCGAGTTCCTCCAGCGTCTTCGGGTGGAACTCGCCGAACGTGCCCAAAATGACCTTCGGCCCGAGCTTGATCGTGCCGGAGCGGCCGGGATGATACCAGGCCGGGCCGCCGGCCTCGATCTGCAGCCGCTCGACCGGCGCACCGCAGGCTTCAAGTGCTGCGATCGCGTCGGCCTTGGCGTCGAACACGCCGACCGGATCGGCATTGCCGGCCCAGTGGCGGCTGGAGCCTTCGAGCTTGGCCGTGCCGCGCCGCACGCCGGCGGCGACGCGCCGCTGCTGGTCGGCCGCGTCACCCTCGTAGGTGCCGGACACTTCGAACAGCGCGACATCGCCGATGCCCTTGTCGGCATTGCGCTGCGCGGCGGCGATCAGGCCCGGCAGCAGCGACGGCCGCATGTCGGACATGTCGGCAGCGATCGGGTTGGCGAGCTTCAGTGCGCTCTGGCCGCCGCCGAACAGTTCGGCATGTTTTGCCGGAATGAACGACCAGGTGACCGCCTCCATCATGCCGCGCACCGCCAGCGCCCGCTTGGCGGCGCGGGTGCGGACCTGCAGGACAGTCAGGATCTTGGCGTTGACGGCATCATGCGCGCCGAGCGGCTGCGGCGCGATGTTGTCGACGCCATGGATGCGCATGACCTCCTCGACCAGATCGGCCTTGCCGTCGACATCCGGCCGCCAGGACGGCACCGCCACATTGACGACATCGCCCGCGCCTTCCGGCTTGAAGCCAAGGCGCGAAAGAATGGCGAGGCTCTCCTCCATGGGCACCTCTGTGCCGGTCAGCCGCCTCACTTCCGACAGCGGGAAGGAAACGATCTTCGGCGCGTGACCGGCATAGCCAACGACTTCGGTTTCGGTCGGCGTGCCGCCGCAGAAATCCAGCACCAGCTTGGTCGCCAGTTCCACGCCGGGCACCATGAATTCAGGATCGACGCCGCGCTCGAACCGGTAGCGCGCATCGCTGATGATGCCGAGCGTGCGGCCGGTGCGGGCCGTGGTGATCGGATCCCACAGCGCCGATTCGATCAGCACGTCGGTGGTGTTCTCGTCGCAGCCGGAATGCTCGCCGCCCATGATGCCGGCGATCGATTCGACGCCGTCCTGGTCTGCTATCACGCACATGTCAGGCGTCAGCATGTATTCGCGGCCGTCGAGCGCCAGCACCTTTTCGCCGTCGCGCGCCCGGCGCACGGTAAGGTTGCCGGCGACCTTGTTCGCGTCGAACACATGCAGCGGCCGGCCGCGATCGAAGGTGACGAAATTGGTGATATCGACCAGCGCGCTGATCGGCCGAAGCCCAATGGCGATCAGCCGCTGCTGCAGCCATTTCGGCGACGGACCGTTGTTCACGCCTTTCACCAATCTCAGGGCGAAGCCGGGGCAGAGCTCCGGGGCTTCGATCGTCACCTTCACCGGGCACATGCCGCTGCCGGCATGCGGCATGATCGCGCCGCCGACGAGGCGGCCGAGCCCGCTCGCCGCCAGATCGCGGGCAATGCCGTAGACGCTGGTCGCGTCCGGACGGTTCGGCGTCAAATTGATCTCTATGACCGGATCGTCGAGATGCGCATAGGCGGCGAAGATGGTGCCGACCGGCGCATCGGCCGGCAGATCGATGATGCCGTCATGCTCTTCGGAAAGCTCAAGCTCGCGCTCGGAGCACATCATGCCGTGGCTTTCGACGCCCCTGATCTTGCCGACCGTCAGCGTCACGTCGATGCCCGGAATATAGGTGCCGGGTGCTGCAAAGGCGCCTATCAGGCCCGCGCGGGCGTTCGGCGCTCCGCACACAACCTGCACGGGTGCCTTGCCGTCGCCGGTATCGACCGTCAGCACGCGCAACCGATCGGCATCGGGGTGCTGCACCGCCGCCAGCACCTTGGCGATGACGAAGGGTTTTAGGCTCGATCTGTCGTCGACATGCTCGACTTCGAGGCCGATCGAGGTCAGCCGCTCGACGATCTCGTCGAGCGAGGCGTCGGTCTCGAGGTGGTCCTTGAGCCAGGAGAGGGTGAATTTCATGACTGTGTTCCGTCTGGTCTGGGCACGCTGGTCTTCAGATGTCTCGGCAAGTCATCTGGCATGTGCACGAAGGGAAGCTGCTCGCGCACATGGGCGTGGTGCGTCGGCTTGAAATAGGCCGGCATGTCCATGGCGCCGAGCATGAAGTAGATGTGGTCGGCCAGCCGCTCATCGACATAGGCGATCGGCGAGCCGCAGATGCCGCAAAAGGAGCGCGTCACCGGCCCGTTCTCGAACATCTTCAGCGCCTTACCCGTGAAGGCGACCTGCTCGGTGATGAAGCCGACGAAGGCCGATACCGGCGCGCCGCTGGCCCGCCGGCAATCGCCGCAATGGCAATAGCTGACATGGTGCGGTTCGGCCGAAGCCTCGAACCGCACGGCGCCGCAGCGGCAGCCGCCGGTGTGGGCCGCTGTCATGTACTCAAGCCTGCGAACAGCGTCGGCATGTCGAGCGGCCGGAAGCCGTAATGCGACAGCCAGCGCACATCGGCGTCGAAGAAGGCCCGCAGGTCCGGCATGCCGTATTTCAGCATGGCGATGCGATCGATGCCCATGCCCCAGGCAAAGCCCTGATATTCGTCGGGATCGAGCCCGCCATATCTCAGCACATTGGGGTGGACCATGCCGCAGCCGAGGATCTCCATCCAGTCGGAGCCTTCGCCAAAGCGCACCTCGCCCGGCCGCGAACGGTCGCACTGGATGTCGACCTCCATGCTGGGTTCGGTGAACGGGAAGAAGCTCGGCCGGAAGCGCATCTTGACCTGGCGTACCTCAAAGAAGGCCTTGCAGAACTCCTCCAGCACCCATTTCATGTTGGCGACGTTGGCTGATCTGTCGATCACCAGCCCTTCGACCTGATGGAACATCGGCGAGTGCGTGGCATCGGAATCCTGGCGGTAGGTTTTTCCGGGAATGACGATTCGGATCGGCGGCTTCTGCACCTCCATGGTGCGGATCTGCACCGGCGAGGTGTGGGTGCGCAAAAGCTTGCGCTCGCCCTTCTCGTCCGGCTGGAAAAAGAAGGTGTCATGCATCTCGCGCGCCGGATGGCCTTCCGGGAAGTTCAGCGCGGTGAAATTGTAGTAATCGGTCTCGATATCGGGACCTTCGGCGATGGCAAAGCCGAGGTCGCCGAAGATCGCGGCAATCTCGTCGCTGACCTGGCTGATCGGATGGATGCGGCCGCGCTCGGCCGGCGATTGCCGCACCGGCAGTGTGACGTCGACCTTTTCCGCCGCGAGCCGTGCCGCGATCGCTGCGTCCTTGAGTTCGGCGCGGCGCACGGTAAGCGCCTCGGTGATGCGGTTCTTGAGACCGTTGATCGCCGGGCCTTTTATCTGGCGCTCTTCTGCGCTCATCGAGCCGAGCGTCTTCAGCATTTCGGAGACCGAGCCCTTCTTGCCGAGCGCTGAAACACGCACGGCTTCGATCGCCTGCTCGTCGGCGGCCGACGAAATGTCGCTCATCAGGGAATTTTCGAGAGTTTCCATGTCACTCATGTTTCAGACTCGATTGAAGGCAAAGAAAAACCCGCGCCAGCCCTGCCAGCGCGGGTTTCCCAAATCAAGTGTCGATGTGCTTGGGAAGGCGCTGGTTAGGCTACAGCGCTTTCAAAAGCGTTCGGCGTGGTGTTCTTGAGGTACTCGAGCGCGACCTTGGCCTTGGCCACAAGGGCGGCAAATGCCTGCGGCTCGTGGATGGCCATGTCCGACAGGACCTTGCGATCGATCTCGATGCCGGCCTTGTTGAGACCGTCGATGAACCGGCCATAGGTCAGGCCATGCTCGTGGGTCGCGGCATTGATGCGCTGGATCCACAGAGCGCGGAACGAACGCTTACGGTTCTTGCGGTCGCGGTAGGCATACTGCAGCGACTTTTCCACCGCCTGCTTGGCGATGCGAATGGTGTTCTTGCGGCGGCCGTAGAAACCCTTGGCGGCTTTCAGGACCTTTTTGTGCTTGGCGTGCGAGGTGACGCCTCTTTTTACGCGTGCCATGTCATGATCTCCTTAAAACTTGTCCAGACCGAATGCCTTAGAGGCCGTTCGGCAGAAAATTCTTGATGACCTTCTTGCCATCCGGTTCAGCCAGAACCATCGTGCCGCGGGCATTTCGAATGAACTTGTTGGAACGCTTGATCATGCCGTGACGCTTGCCGGCCGCAGCCGACAGGACTTTACCCGTACCTGTGATCTTGAACCGCTTCTTGGCGGCTGACTTGGTCTTCATCTTGGGCATTTTGCTACTCCGTTTATGTGCGCATCATCGCGCTTTTTGTTCGCTTCAGACCGACCAAAGCCCGAAAAGCAAATGAAACCGCCACGGCATGCCCTGCCGGGCGGTTTTTGGGAACGGCGGTGCTATACGTCAAAGCGGGCCGGCGTGCAACACCCTGTGCCGACACACAATGGGCCTATGGGAAACGGAACAGCACCGGCAGTATGCCCGATTGCTGGGCGGCGTCGATCGATTCGAAAAACGGCATGGCAACGAGGAACACCAGCCCGTCGAGCAGCGTCGTCCGCAGCAAACGCGGCTTGAAGCTGCCGGTGTTGCCTTCCTGATACAGCGAAAGCTTCGGGAAAAAGCGCGGCACTCGCGCCATATAGGCCTGGAATGGCGTTCCGAAGGCCTCCTTCAGGAACGTCTCTTCGCGCAGGATGACGACATGAAAGGCGGCGGCGCAAATCACCGCGAAGCCGATCGCCGCAGTGATCGAGCCCATCTGCGCGCCGACGCCAGCGGCAGCTATCGAGGAGAAGACATAGAGCGGATTGCGGGTGATCGAATAGGGTCCGCCGGTAACCACCTCGGAGGATTTGCGTCCGCCGATATAGAGCGTCGACCACAAGCGCCCGACAATGCCAAGAAAGATCAGCAGGACGCCGACCATTTCGATCGTTTCGTGCGGCACGCTTTCGGGAGGAAAAGCAGACTGGCCAAACAGCAGCGCTGCGAACATGACGACCACGAGGGCGGCAAGCACCATCCTGCGCGCGTGCTGATACCTGCCCAGCGCACGCCTGGCCTGCGCTTGTTCGGCCTGCGCCGATTTAACTTCATTGAGCATGTCGGGAATCCAATCGTCGAGGAACTTGCCGGCGATCGCGGCATCCGCAGTTCAATACAGCCAGAAGAGGACGGGAATTACACCGCTTTCCTGTCCGGACTCGATGAGTTCGAAAAACGGTACGGAAGCCACGAACATCAAGCCGTCGCGCAGCGTGTGATTAAAAATGCGCGGTGTGAAGGTGACCTCGGCCTGATCGCGATAAAGCCGGGGATTGGGAAAAAACCGTGGCACCCGTGCGATGTAGTCCTTGTACGGCGCCCCGAGCACGGTCGTCAAATGCCGTTCCTCGCGCAGCGTGACGATGTAGAACGCGGCCGCGCACAAAACCGCCGACGCCACCGAGACGATCACGCTGCCGGTCTGGGCGCCGATGCCGGCGGCCCCAATGGTGGAGAAAAAATACAGCGGGTTGCGCATCACCGAATATGGGCCGGTAGCAACCAGTTCGGCCGACTTGCGGCCGCCGATATAGAGGATCGACCAGAGCCGGCCGCCGATCCCGATCAGTATCAGGGCGATGCCGTACTGCCCCTCTATGCGTTCGTGGCCTAGTTCATCGTGCGTGGAGCCGCCGAAGATCAGCAAAGCGCAAAAAGCACCGATCAGCAGCGCCAGCAGGACGCGCCGGCGCCGCTGATAGCGGCCCATTTCGTCGAACGATCTTTCAATCGGGGAACGTGCCGCAGCGGCCATGGACAATCCTTTCGCCGCGAGGACCGGCAACCGGAATCCTTGTCGATGCAACTTGCGGAGAAATCATGGCGAAGACAAAAACAAACAAAAGGCCGCCGAAGCGGCCTTTGCTTTGACGGGACCGCTTTAGCGGAATCGCCTAGCGGGGCGCCAGCACCATCATCATCTGGCGGCCTTCGAGCTTCGGTTCGGCTTCGACCTTGGCGATCGGTGCAACTTCCTCGCGAACCTTGTTCAAAAGCTGCATGCCGAGTTCCATATGCGCCATCTCGCGGCCGCGAAAGCGCAATGTCAGCTTGACCTTGTCACCTTCCTCGAAAAACCGCCGGACCGCTTTCATCTTGGTCTCGTAGTCATGGCTGTCGATGTTCGGGCGCATCTTGATCTCTTTGATCTCGATGACCTTCTGGTTCTTGCGCGCCTCGGCCGCCTTCTTCTGGTTGGCGTATTTCAGCTTGCCGAGATCGAGAATTTTTACGACGGGCGGCACTGCGTTGGGCGATATCTCGACCAGATCGAGCCCAGCCTCTTCGGCGAGCAGCAATGCGTCGTTGATGGAGACATCGCCATGGTTGTGGCCTTCGGCGTCGATAAGCTGGACCCGGGGAACCCGGATGTCACGGTTGGAGCGCGGGCCCTCCTTGGTGGGCGCCGTTGCTTTGAAAGGTCTGCGAATGGTCGTGGTCTCCTTGAGCCGTTTCGTTCGGGGTTTTCAATTCAGAATTGCGAACGCGCCAATGTGGTGAGCGCGCGGCCGGAGTCAATAGCACAGCGCTCACAGGAAATCACCTGTTCCCTGACTTCTGCCTGCACCAAACGAAGAAAGTTGCCGAGCACTTTTCGTTGAACCGTCCGCTGTGTCAAAAGACCTGCGTGAGGAGTGAGCAATGACCGCACCGGTTTTTCTCGACGTCGACGGAACCAGCATCGCTGTCAGGCGCGCTGCGGGTGCCGAGCCAGGCATTGTCTGGCTCGGCGGCTACAAGTCGGACATGCTGGGCACCAAGGCCGAGAAGCTGGCGGAATGGGCGAGCGGGCAAGGCCGGGCTTTCCTACGCCACGACTATTCCGGTCACGGCGAATCGGGCGGCGCCTTTGCGGACGGCACCGTCTCGAACTGGCTTTCGCAAAGTCTCGCCGTCTTCAATCATTTCACGCAAGGCAGGCAAATCCTGGTCGGCTCCTCGATGGGCGCATGGATCGCGCTGCGCATGGTCCAGGAATTGCGCCAGGAATTGCACACGCCAGGCGAGAACCGCATCGCCGGTCTGGTGCTTCTAGCGCCGGCGCCGGATTTCACCGCCGAGTTGGTCGAGCCGGCGCTGACCAAAGCGCAGAAGCGCGATCTTGCCAAGAAAGGTTTTTTCGAGGAGCCGTCGGACTATTCGGCCGAGCCTTACATCTACACCCGAGCGCTGATCGAGGACGGCCGCAACAACCGGGTGCTGACCGGGCCGATCGACACCCACTGCCCCGTCCACATATTGCAAGGGCTGGCCGATGCCGACGTGCCGCCGAGCCATGCGCTGAAACTGGTCGGCCTGCTGCCGGCCGACGACGTCACGCTGTCGCTGATCCCCGACGGCGACCATCGCCTGTCGCGGCCTCAGGATCTCGACATGCTGGTGCGGGCGGTCAATGCCATCGTGCGGCAGGCAGGCTAGGACATGCGCATTTCCATTCCGGTATCCGCCTTCGTTGCAGCGATTGTCGGCTTCGGCGGCACGTTGGCCATCGTCATCGCCGCCGCCAAGGCAGTCGGCGCGACGCAAGTCGAAACCGCGAGCTGGGTGACGGCGATCTGCCTCGCGATGGCGATCGAGAGCCTGTGGCTGTCGTGGCGCACCAGGATGCCGGTCATCGCCGCATGGTCGACGCCGGGGGTGGCGCTGATCGCGGCATCGAGTGGCTTTTCGATCAACGAGGCCGTCGGCGCCTTCATCGTCACCGGGATTTTGCTGATTGCCACCGGCCTGTTCAGGCCCTTGACCAAGCTGATCGCCAGGATACCGGCCTCGGTCGCGTCGGGGATGCTCGCCGGCATCGTCGTCACCTTCGCCGTCAATGCGGTGAAGGCGATTCCCGTCGACCCGTGGCTGATCCTGCCGCTGATCGCCGCCTTCTTTGTCATCCGCCTGTTCAATCCGGCGCTCTCGGTGCTGGCGGTGCTGATCGGCGGCGGCGCTGCCGCGTTCCTCACCGGCCGGGTCGGTGGTCTGCCGACCCCGGAACTTTCGACATTGACGCTGATTGCGCCGCAGTTCACCGTCACAGCGATCATCGGCCTGGCGCTGCCGCTTTATCTCGTCACCATGGCCTCGCAGAACCTGTCCGGCCTCGCCGTGCTGAGGGCGGCGGGCTACCACCCGGAACCCGGCCCGCTGATCGGCGTCACCGGCCTGCTTTCGTTGCTGTCGGCGCCATTCGGGGCCTCGACCACCAACCTGGCGGCGATCTCGGCGGCGATCTGCACCGGCCCCGACGTGCATCCCGATCCGGGCGAGCGCTGGAAGACCGGTCCCTTCTACGCGCTTGCCTACCTCGTCTTCGCCATTTTCGGCGCCTCGCTGGTGGCGATCTTTGCCGTGCTGCCGCAGAGCCTGATCGTGCTTGTCGCCGGACTGGCGCTGATGGCGCCGCTCGCCAACGCGCTGTCGATCGCCTTGAAGGAAGACGGCGAACACATGGCCGCTACCGTCACCTTTGCCGTCACCGCCTCGGGGCTGACGCTATTCGGCGTCGGTGCGGCGTTCTGGGGCCTGATTGCGGGCCTGGTCGTCCTTTTCCTTGAAACGCTCAAAAAGCGATAATCATTTCAAACGCTTGTCCGGTTTTGGCCGACACTGTCTTGAATCGCCGTTTTTCTCATCCCATTTCGATTCCACGCAGCCGGGATTGGCTGTCTCCAACTGAAGGATTGGGAGAAAATGAACACATCTGCATTGATCCGTCCGGCCTGGACGCCGGCGACCATCGCTCTGATGGTGATCGGTTTTATGGTGTTCTGGCCGCTCGGCCTCGCCATGCTCGCCTACATCATTTGGGGCGACCGGCTTGACGGCTTCAAGCGCGACGTCAACCGCGCGACCGACGGCATCTTCGCCGGCTGCCGCCGCGGTTCCGACAAAGCGGCGCGCTGGGGCCACGGCTCTGCCCGCACCGGCAACGTCGCTTTCGACGACTGGCGCGAAAAAGAACTCGAGCGGCTCAATGAAGAGCGCCGCAAGCTCGACGAGATGCTGAGCGAGTTCGACGAATACGCCAGGGAATTGCGTCGCGCCAAGGACCAGGAAGAGTTCGACCGCTTCATGGCGAACCGCAACAAGTCGACGTCGCCCACAACCGGCGGGCCCACAACCGGCGGTGGCAAATCCACGCCAGGCCTGCTTGACGAGTAAGGCACTTGCCTCGACATAAATAATAATCAAAAACGGCGTCGCGTCAGCGGCGCCGTTTCTTTTTTGTTCTATTCGTTTTCCTCGAATCACGTATCGTCCTGGCCATGTCATTCGGCTTCTTCCGCAACCTGACCAAACCCAGGCCCGCCCCCGTCGTGGAGCGGGAGCATTGTGTTGCCGGCCGCACGCTGCCGCTCAAGATCGTCGAGAGCGACCGGGCGCGGCGATTGACGCTGCGCATCGATTCCGGTGGCCGGGGCCTACGCATCACCGTGCCACCGGGCCTGCGGCGAGGCGAGGTGGAAAAATTCCTTGACCGCCATCAGGACTGGCTGGAGCAGCGGCTGGCCAAAGTGCCCAACCGGCCGCAGGTGCGGCCCGGTATCAAAATTCCGGTGCGCGGCGTGCCGCATCGCATCGTTCATGAGCCCTCGAAACGCGGTACCGTCACGCTGTCGTGCGACGAACGCGGTCCGCTGATGATCGTGCATGGCGAGCGCGTGCACCTGCCGCGCCGCATCGCCGATTTCCTCAAGCGCGAGGCCAAGCGCGAGATCGAGCGGTTGGTGGTCAGGCACACTGGGACGATCGGCAAGCGCGCCAAGGCAATCCGCTTCAAGGACACGTCGAGCCGCTGGGGGTCATGCACGTCGGACGGCAACCTGTCGTTCTCCTGGCGCATCATGATGGCGCCGCGACCGGTCATAAACTATCTCGTCGCGCATGAGGTGGCGCATCTCAAGGAGATGAACCACGGCCCGAAATTCTGGAAGCTGTGCGAGCAGCTCTGCCCCGACACCGAGCGCTGCAAGGACTGGCTCAAGCGCAATGGCGGCGCGCTACAAGCGATCATGTTCGAATAGATCGCCCGGTCAATCATCATTCGCCGCGTTCAACTCCTCTGGGCGCAGCCCCTCGTCGGTATGGCGCGGCCATGGCAGGAAGTCCTTCTTGAAGGCGTTGCTGCCGAAATAGTCGAGCGCGCGGTGTGCCTCGGCGCCGTTGAAGGCGGCCTTGTCCATCAGATGGGCGATGACCTCGCGAGCCTGCGCGACTTTTTGCCTGAGTTGGGCGACGGTATCGTCTGCCATTCTTGTTTGCTCCCGTCGGTATTATCTTTAGTAAGTAGCCCGTTCCGCTCTCTTGTCTTAGGAAGGTAGCGCGTTCCGCGCCGGTGGCAAACATGCGCTTTTTCTCGACTCTTTTGCCGTTTCGTGCCAATCCCCGCGTCATGGCGCTCGACATCAAGATATGCGGACTGAAGACCGACAAGGCATTGGCCGCGGCATTGGCCGGCGGCGCCAGTCATGTCGGCTTTATTTTCTTTGCCAAAAGCCCGCGCTATGTCGAGCCGGCGGAAGCCGGCCGCTTGCGCGAAGCGGCAATCGGCAAGGCCAGGGCGGTTGCCGTGACAGTCGACGCCGGCGATGCGTTTCTGGATGAAATCGTCGAAAAAATGCAGCCCAACATGCTGCAGCTGCATGGCTCGGAAACGCCGGAGCGGGTGGCCGAGATCAAGGCCCGCTATGGCCTGCCGGTGATGAAGGCGCTGCCGGTCAGCGAGGCTGCCGACCTGGAGCGGACAAGACCGTTCGTCGGCATTGCCGACCGTTTCCTGTTCGACGCCAAGCCGCCGAAGGGTTCGCAACTGCCGGGCGGCAACGGCGTTGCCTTCGACTGGCGCGTTCTGGCCGGCCTTGACGCAGGCGTCGATTACATGCTTTCCGGTGGGCTCAACGCCGCCAACATCGGCGATGCCTTTCGGCTTGCCAACCCGCCCGGACTAGACATTTCCTCGGGCGTGGAAAGCGCGCCGGGCGTCAAGGATCCGGCGCTGATCGAACAGTTTTTCCGGGCCGTCAGGGCAGCACACGCCAACCGCGCCGCCTGACCGTGCTTCAAACCACAAGCTAGGAGATCGGCGATGAACAAGCCGGCGATACCCAATTCCTTCCGCACCGGACCCGATGAGCAGGGCATGTTCGGCATCTTCGGCGGTCGTTTCGTTGCCGAAACGTTGATGCCGCTGATCCTCGACCTTGAACGGCACTGGAACGAGGTCAAGGACGATGCGGATTTCAAGGCCGAACTGACTGACCTTTCGACCCACTATGCCGGGCGGCCGTCGAAGCTTTATTTCGCCGAAGGTCTGACCAGGCATCTTCGCGAGGCTTCCGCGGCGAAAGGCGTTGGGGGCGGCGCAAAGGTCTATTTCAAGCGCGAGGATCTGAACCACACCGGCTCGCACAAGATCAACAACTGCCTCGGCCAGATCCTGCTGGCCAAGCGCATGGGCAAGAAGCGCATCATCGCCGAGACCGGCGCCGGCCAGCACGGCGTGGCGTCGGCCACCGTGGCGGCGCGTTTCGGCTTTCCGTGCGTCGTCTATATGGGCGCCACCGACGTCGCCCGGCAAAGCCCGAACGTCTTCCGCATGAAGCTGCTCGGCGCCGAGGTGCGGCCGGTGACTGCCGGCCACGGCACGTTGAAGGACGCCATGAACGAAGCTCTTCGGGATTGGGTGACCAATGTCGAGGACACCTACTACCTGATCGGCACCGCCGCCGGCCCGCACCCCTATCCGGAGCTGGTGCGCGACTTCCAGTCGGTGATCGGCATCGAGGCGCGCGCCCAGATCCTCGAGCAGGAAGGCCGGCTGCCGGACACCATCATCGCCGCCGTCGGCGGCGGCTCCAACGCCATCGGCCTTTTTCACCCGTTCCTCGACGACCGCAGCGTAAAGATCATCGGCATCGAGGCCGGTGGCCGCGGCCTCGACGGCATCGAGCATTGCGCCTCAATGAACGCCGGCGCGCCCGGCGTGCTGCACGGCAACCGCACCTATCTCCTGCAGAACGCCGACGGGCAGATCATGGACGGGCATTCGATTTCGGCCGGCCTCGACTATCCCGGCGTCGGGCCGGAGCATTCCTGGCTGCGCGACAGTGGCCGCGTCGACTATGTGCCTGTTCTCGACGACGAGGCGCTGGAGGCGTTTCAGTTGACGACACGCGTCGAAGGCATCATTCCGGCGCTCGAATCCGCCCATGCCATCGCGCATGCGGTGAAGATCGTGCCCGCCATGGACAAGGACCAGATCGTCATCGTCAACCTGTCCGGCCGCGGCGACAAGGACGTGCATACGGTGGCCAATATGCTGGGCATGGAGATCTGATCATGACCACCCGCATCGACCGCCGCATGGCCAAACTGAAGGCCGAAGGGCGCCCGGCACTCGTCACCTATTTCATGGGCGGCGACCCCGACTACGACACCTCGCTGTCGATCATGAAGGCATTGCCCGGCGCCGGCAGCGACATCATCGAACTCGGCATGCCGTTTTCCGATCCGATGGCCGACGGCCCGGCGATCCAGGCGGCCGGCCTGCGCGCGCTGAAAGGCGGGCAGACGCTGGTCAAGACGCTGAAGATGGCTTCGGAATTCCGTGCCACCGACAATGAAACGCCGATCGTTTTGATGGGCTACTACAATCCGATCTACATCCACGGCGTCGACCGCTTCCTCGGGGATGCGCTGGCCAGCGGCATAGACGGGCTGATCGTCGTCGACCTGCCGCCGGAAATGGATGAGGAGCTGTGCATTCCGGCGCTGAAGGCCGGCATCAATTTCATCCGGCTGGCGACGCCGACCACCGACGACAAGCGCCTGCCCAAGGTGCTGCAGAACACCTCTGGCTTCGTCTATTACGTGTCGATGACCGGCATCACCGGCTCGGCGCTTGCCGACACCGGCAAGGTGGCGGCGGCGGTCGGGCGCATCAAGGGCCATACCGACCTGCCGGTCTGCGTCGGCTTCGGCGTCAAGACCGCCGAGCAGGCGCGCATCATCGGAGCGTCGGCCGACGGCGTCGTCGTCGGCACTGCGATCGTCAATGCGGTCGCCAATGTTCTGGGGCCGAAGGGCGAAAAGACCGCCGACCCGGCCGAGGCGGTCGCCACGCTGGTCAGCGGGCTTTCGCAAGGCGTGCGCGCGGCCCGCCTTGCTGCCGCCGAATAGTCTTGATCTTCTGGTTGACCATGATCTCCACCGAAAACCGGTTTCCACTTTTCGGGATCATGGTCTAACTCTTCGTCAGGACAGGAGCCGAAGCGATGAACTGGATCACCAACTACGTTCGACCGAAGATCAATTCGATGCTCGGCCGGCGCACCGACATGCCTGAAAACCTCTGGATCAAGGATCCGGAGACCGGCGAGATGGTCTTCCACAAGGATCTGGAGCAGAACCAGTTCGTCATCCCGTCCTCCGGCCATCACATGAAGATCTCGGCAAGGGAGCGGCTGAGATTCTTCATGGACGACGGCAAGTACGAGATGCTCGAAAACCCCAAGGTGGTGCAGGATCCGCTGAAATTCCGCGACGAGAAGCGCTACACCGACCGGCTGAAGGACGCCAAGGCCAAGACCGGGCTGGAGGACGCGATCATCAATGCGCTGGGCACCGTTGAAGGCCTGCCGGTGGTGGTGACCGTGCAGGACTTCGCCTTCATGGGCGGCTCGCTCGGCATGGCCGCCGGCGACGCCATCGTTCGTGGCTTCGAGGTCGCAGTGCAACGCAAGCGGCCGCTGATCCTGTTCGCGGCCTCCGGCGGCGCCCGCATGCAGGAGGGCATCCTGTCGCTCATGCAATTGCCGAGAACCACGATCGGCGTCGATCGGCTGAAGGAAGCCGGTCTTCCCTATATCGTCGTTCTGACCAATCCGACTACCGGCGGCGTCACTGCCTCCTACGCCATGCTGGGCGACGTGCACATCGCCGAGCCCGGCGCGCTGATCGGCTTTGCCGGGCCGCGCGTCATCGAGCAGACGATCAGGGAAAAGCTGCCCGACGGCTTCCAGCGCTCCGAGTATCTGATGGAGCACGGCATGGTCGACATGGTGGTGTCGCGGCTGGAGATGCGCCAGACGATCGCACGGCTCCTGAAAATGCTGCTCAAGCTGCCGGAAGAAGAAAAGCCGCTGGAACCGGAAATCCTGCCGCCGGTGGCGGTCCCGGCGGAAGCACGCCCGCAAGCCTGACGCGACATCCGTCGTCGCGAACCGCGATTGCGCGCCATCTGTGGCGCTGTAGCATCTTGATTTCACGCATGATTCCTTTCCGAAAATCGATTTCGATTTTTCGGGGTCATGCGCTAGGATTCTCCCATGAGCACGCTTGCCGCCGACCGCGAAATCGAAAGCCTGATGTCGCTTCATCCGAAGGGCTTCGATCTTTCGCTCGACCGCATTTCGCGGCTGCTGGAGCGGCTTGGCAATCCGCAGGACCATCTGCCGCCGGTCATCCACATCGCCGGCACCAACGGCAAGGGCTCCTGCGCCGCGTTTTCGCGGGCGCTACTCGAAGCGGCCGGCCACCGCGTCCATGTCCACACATCGCCACATCTGGTGAACTGGCATGAGCGCTATCGGCTGGCCGCCGATGGCGGCGGCAGGCTGGTCGAGGACGAGGTCTTCGCCGATGCCATTGCCCGCGTCGCCAAGGCCAATGAAGGCCAGAAGATCACCGTCTTCGAGATCCTCACCGCCGTCACCTTCCTGCTGTTTTCCGAACATCCGGCAGATGCCGTCATCATCGAGGTCGGCCTTGGCGGCCGCTTTGATGCCACCAATGTCATCACCGAGCCGGCGGTGTCGGTGATCATGCCGGTCTCGCTCGACCACGAATCCTTTCTCGGCGACCGTGTCGAACTGATCGCAGAGGAAAAGGCCGGCATCATCAAGAGCGGTTGCCCGGTGGTCATCGGCGCGCAGGAAAGCGAAACGGCGCTTCAGGTGCTTATCGAAACCGCCGAGCGGCTCGACTGTCCCGCCTTCGTCTATGGCCAGGATTTCCTCGCCTTCGAGGAAAACGGCCGGATGGTCTATCAGGACGAAGACGGGCTGATGGACCTGTCCCCACCGCGCCTGCCAGGGCGCCACCAGTTCGCCAATGCCGCGGCGGCGATTGCGGCGGTCAAGTCGGCAGGTTTCGAGATCAGCCATCGCGTCGCCGACAAGGCGATGGCCAATGTCACCTGGCCGGGGCGGATGCAGAAATTGCCGCAAGGCAGGCTGACGGAACTGGCGCCAAAGGGCGCCGACATCTGGCTCGACGGCGGCCACAATCCCGGCGCCGGCGTGGTCGTCGCCGAGGCATTGGCCGAGCAGGAGGAAAAAAACCCGCGGCCGCTGTTCTTGATTTGCGGCATGATCAACACCAAGGACCAGAGCGGCTATTTCCGCGCCTTTAAGGGCCTGGTGCGGCATGTCTACACGGTGCCGGTGAGCCTCAGCGAGGCCAGTGTGCCGAATGACGAACTGGCGATCCGCGCCGTCGAGGCCGGCCTGTCGGCCGAACCGGTGAGCTCCGTCGCCAATGCGCTGATGCTGCTGCGCGACACGTGGGAGGGACCGCCGCCACGCATCCTGATCAGCGGCTCGCTCTATCTGGCCGGCGCGGTGCTGGCCGAAAACGGCACGCCGCCGGTTTGAGGCGCTGGTTCACCAGGCCATGATGACGGACTTCGTCAAATCACCACGAGGAGCCAGTCATGATCAAGGTAAAGCAGCTCGCTCACGTTTGCATCTTCGCGGATGATCTCGAAGTGACGCGAAGCTTCTATCGGGACGTCCTCGGCATGGACACCCAGTTCAACTTCCTGCGCGACGGCAAGATTTTCGGTTTTTACCTCAATTGCGGCAGCCGCAGCCACGTCGAGGTGTTCCAGAAAGACGGGGCCAGCTATAGCGACTTGAACCAGATCAACCACTTCTGCCTTGAAGTGGAAAACCTTGACGCCGCGATCGCCCACGCAAGAGCGAAAGGCGTTGAAGTCACGTCAAAGAAACACGCATGCGATGATACCTACCAGGCGTGGATTCGCGATCCTAACAACGTGAAGATAGAACTGTTTGAATACACAGAGAAAAGTGCGCAGTTCGTCGGAGGCGATCGCATCGCGGATTGGTGATCGCCTCACGCCTATGGCGGAGATGGCCTCGGTGGGGACTACTTCAGCTCAATCTCGATGAAGGCATACTCGCCCTCATTGGCATTGATGACGTCATGCTCCACGCCCTCCTTGCGGAAATAGGGCGCTCCCTTCTTCATTTCGGCGAAGGATTCGCCGTCCTTGGTCAGGAGCTTGAGCTTGCCGTCCATCAGCGGCACGACGACATAATCATGGCCATGGCGGTGCCAGCCGGTATTGTCGCCCGGCGCGAAGCGGTATTCGGTGACGATGACGCGCTCATTGTCGATGAAGACGGTGGCCTTGGCGGATCCGGTCATGTCGTTCTCCTGCTTTAAGCGAGACAAGAACATGGGCCGGCAAGTGGCGAGTGCCACGGCGGACCAGCCGCATGACCCAGAAAATCCGAGCCGATCTTCGGTCAGATCAAGTGCTGCAGCGTCCTTCGCGCGTCCAGGGGGAAGCGCGGTACATTAGATGACGCAGCAAAAAGCCCGGCGCGAGGGCCGGGCTTGTCTGCGGATTTCCGCCGGATCAGGCGAGATTGCCGTTGATCCAGTGCGACAGCGCCGTCTTCGGCGCGGCGCCGACCTTCATGTCGGCCATTTCGCCGCCCTTGAAGATCATCAGCGTCGGGATCGAGCGCACGCCGAACTGCGCGGCCAACTCGGGATTCTCGTCGATGTTGAGCTTGGCGATCTTGACCTTGCCGCCGAGTTCGATGGCGATGTCTTCCAGCGCCGGCGCGATCATCTTGCACGGGCCGCACCATTCCGCCCAGAAATCGACGACGACCGGCTCCTTGGCGTCAAGCACATCGGTCTGGAAATTGCTCTTGTCGACCTTGACGGTGGCCATGCGAAAATCCTTTCGAGAGTTATTGTCGCACCAAATGTGGTGGTGATCGCGCCCTTCTTCAAGCAGCTGTTGTGTCACGCTCCCGTGAGTCGGGCAAGGGCGTCGTCCATCGCCGTCGGCGGCAGCTCGATCAATCGCGGCGCTTCAGTGAACAGCAGCGCCGCCGAGACCTCATGCCCGGGATAAAGCGGCTGGAGCAGCGAGCGATAGAGCGCGAGCTGCAGGACATAGGCCGGTGGAACGTCCGCCAGCGCTGCAGGCGCCGGCCGGTTGGTCTTGTAGTCGACGATCGACACCCTGCCTGATGTGACCGCCAGCCGGTCGATCTTGCCGGAGATCGAGCGCAGCTTGCCCTTGACCTCCAGGCTGCCCATGACCGCGACCTCAGCGCGTGAATTCGGCGCAAACAGCTGATCGAAGCGGCTGTCGGCAAGGATCGTCGCCACCGAAGCCAAGGCCTTGTCGCGCTCGCTTTCAGGCCATTGCGCGCCAGCGCGCTTGAGGTAGCGCTCCGCAGCATCGCGGCGTTCGGTGTCGGCAATACCGGGCAGCATCTGCAGCAATTTGTGCAGCGCCAGCCCCCGCATGACCGCAAAGCCAGGCTCCGCGTCGGTGCCCAGCACCGGCGAGCCGGTGTCGATTACGGCTTGCCTGGCCTCGTCGATCAGCGCCGAGGCGCCGGACGGCGACAGCGGCCGCGGCAGATCCTCGAAGGGCGGCAAGGGCTGGAACAGGCTCTTCGGCAACGGCTCGAACTGTTGCGCCTGCCGCGCCGCTTCGGCGGCCGCCTGTGCGACCGGCGGCAATTTTGTCACGTGAAAGCGATGCACGGTCTCGCCGGTGGCGGGATGCTGCCGCTCGATGCTTTCGGGCGCGCCGACCAGCGCGCGGCTGACGATCGAGTGCCAGGTGCCGGCATTCGGCACCCGCTTGCCGTGATAGCCGCAGACGATCAGCCGGTCCTCGGCGCGGGTCATGCCGACATAGAGCAGCCGGCGGTATTCGTCGTCGGCCAGTTCGCGCGCGCGGACCGAAGCGGCCCGCGAAAAGCCATTGGCGACATCCGTGGCCGAACGCCAGAGATAGCCCTTGCCGTCCCAGTGTTGGCCCGAGCCATCGAACGGCATCAGTCGCGGCAGATGCTGATCGCTGAACGGCGCCGAGCCACCATCGACCAGGAACACGACAGGCGCCTCGAGGCCCTTGGCGGCATGCACGGTCATGACCCGAACCTCGTCGCGGGTCTGGTCCATTTCGCGCTTGATCTCGGGGCCGGCATTCTCCAGCGTCGCCAGGAAGGATTCCAGCCCCGGCAGGCCGGTCCGCTCCTCGGCCAGGCAGAAGCTCAGGAATTCGTCGAGGATGTCGCCGGCTTCCGGCCCGAGCCGCGCGATCATTTTCTTGCGCAAGCCGTCGCGGGCGAGAGCCCCGGCATAGAATTCGAACACCGGCCTGAATGCGGCTTCATCGGACCATGTGTCGAGCTGGGCAGCGATTGCGGCCAAGGCGGCGCTTTCGCCGGCTTGCTGCCTGAGCGAAGCGATCAACGAGAGGCCGGACGGCCGGACGCCGGCGAGCGCGAAAAGCATCTCTTCCGAAACATCGAAAATCGGGCTGCGCAGCACGGCGGCGAGCGACAGATCGTCCTCGGGCTGGACGAGAAAGTGACCGAGCGCGACCAGATCCTTGACCGCGATATGGCCGGGCAGGCTGAGCCGGTCGGCGCCGGCGACCGGGATGCCGCGGCGCTTCAGTGCGCGCGTCAGCGCATGGACAAAACGATCGCGCTTGCGCACCAGCACCAGCACGTCGCCAGGCCGAAGCGTCTTGCCGCGGCCCTCGATGATCTCGCCAGCGCCGATCCAGCCGGCAATGGTTGCCGCGACGTTTTCGGCAACACGCACCGCCGGTGCATGGGCGTGGTCGACGGCTTGCGTCCAGTCGTCGGGTTCGTCGACGACGTCGGCGCCGATCGACGGCCAGACCTCGACATAGCCCGGCGCATCGCTGCGGATCGCCTTGTGGGTCAGCGGGTCGGGATCGTGGCTGATGCCGCGCCGCACGAGCGGGTCGGCAAAGACACGGTCCACCGCCGCAAGCACGTCTTCGGTCGAGCGGAACGACCAGGTCAGCTTGAGATCGGCGAAGGCGGCTTTGGCGTCGCGCACTTTTGCGGAAAACAGCAGCCTTGAGTCGGCGAAGGAGTCGGGCGCCGCTCCTTGAAAGGAATAGATCGACTGTTTTTCGTCGCCGACGGCGAACACCGTGCGGTGAACATTGTCGCGTGCGCCGAGCCCGGCAAAGAATTCCTCGGCCAGTCGCTTCACCACCTCCCACTGGTCGGGACTGGTGTCCTGCGCCTCGTCGAGCAGGATATGGTCGATGCCCTGGTCGAGCTTGTATTGCACCCAGGGGCCGGCGTCGGGCCGCGCCAGGAGATTGACCGTTCGGGTGATGAGGTCGTTGAAATCGAGGAAGCCGCGGGCGCGCTTCAAGTGCTCGTAGCGGGCGATCAGCCAGTCGGCGATGGTCAGCGCCGCACGTGTGCCCTCCAGCATCCTGAACAAGGCCAATCGGTCGGAGATTTCGAGAATGGCATCGACCGCTGACAGATAGCGCTCGGCAAGATCCGGCAGCCGGTCGAGCAACGCCTTCTTGAACATTGCCGGCTCATAAGGCTCGCCATCGCCTCGCAGGAAGGCTTTTGCCAGCAGATGCAGCCGGCGAACCGGATCATCCTCGGCGAAGGCAAGGCGCGCATAGGGCAGAAGGTTGTTGAGTACGGTGCGGGCATCGGCGGCTTCTGCAGCACGGGCGAAGGTGATGAAATAGTCCGGCAGGAAGCCCGGCAGCGGCCAGACGGACGCCGCCAGGCCATCGGCGGTCTGGCCGGCGGGAAACCTGAACTCGTCGAACAGCGCCTGAAAACCATCGCCGCCAGCCGCGCTGATGAAGGCGCGCAGACCTTCGCGCTTGCGCACGATCTCGGCCAGCAAGGCGTCAAGCCCGTGTTCGCCGCCGCGTTCCAGAATGGTGGCGAAAGCCTCGGCCAGCTCCGCATCGCCGGCCGCCGTGCCCGAGATCATGTCGCGGCGGGCGGCGGCGAAGAGCGACGCCTCCATCTGCGGATCGAGCATTTCGAAATGGGCCGGTATGTTGGCTTCCAGCGGGAACTGGTGCAGCACCGATTCGCAGAAGGCGTGGATGGTCTGGATCTTCAGCCCGCCGGGCGTCTCCAGCGCCTCGGCGAACAGGCGGCGGGCGCGGCGCATGGCTTCGCGATTGGGCTGGCGACCGTCCAGCGCCTCTATCCTTGTCGCCAGTTCTGCGTCGCCAAGCGCCGTCCATTCCGACAATGTCGAAAACACCCTGTTCGACATGTTGGCGGCGGCGGCGCGGGTGTAGGTCAGGCACAGGATCTTCGACGGATCGGTGCCACGCAGCAGAAGACGGATGACACGCTGGGCCAGCACATGGGTCTTGCCCGATCCGGCGTTGGCCGACACCCAGGCGGAATTTTGCGGATCTGAGGCGCTTGCCTGGCTGACGGCGGTATCGGTCGGGATGGGATAGGCCTTCTTCATGCCTCCCCTCCCTCGTCGTCGTCGGCGTCGCCGCCGGCAGACCATTCGAGCACGCGGGCGAGATGGTCGTAGTCGCCGTCGGTCTCGCCCTCGCGGAACGGCAACGCCCGCGACAGGTATCCGGTCGCCGGGTTGGCATAGTGGATCAGCAGTTTTTCGAGCCGCGCCCAGGCTTCCTCGGCGAGGTCTGCGGCGGTTCGCGGCTTGCGGTTGTATTCGAGGATGGATTCCTCGAACACCTCGCCATTCGGCTTCAGCCTGATGAAGGCCAGCTGCGACGGCTCGCGCGCGCCTAGCCCCTTGAAGGCGCCGCGCCTGAGCAGCGCGCCCTCGAGCGCCAGTTGCGGCGAAAGCAGCGTATGGGCCTGCGCCTTCGACGGCGAAGAGCCGGTCTTGTAATCCAGGATGTCGGCCATGCCGCCGGCCAGGAGATCGACACGATCGGCATAGCCGGACAGCGTCACGCCGGACTGGCCGACGCCTGTTTTCTCGGCGTGCTCCTCGGCATGCCGCATTGTCACGGCGAAGGCGCGGCCGCGCTCCCATTCGATGATGCCGGCGGCGAGCTTTTCGAAGCGCGGCCACCACACCGCCTCGACATCGGGAGGAAGGGCCGCCTCGGCAAAGCATTCGCGGCCGGCGGCAATGAGACCGTCCAGCGCCTCCGGCACAAGCGGATCGGCCACGGTCCGCGAAAAGAGATGCAGGATGGCGTGAAACAGCGTGCCGCGTTCGGCAGCACCCGGGTCGCGGATGACCGGGTCGAGCGGCATCAGGCGGAGGATCCTCCTGGCATAGATCGCGTAAGGGTCGCGGCGCAGCGTTTCGATCTCGGTGACCGAGAAATGTTGCGGCCGCACATCCAGCGGTGGCTTCGGCTGCGGCCGCGGCGCGAAGTCTCTTCGTTCGCCGGCATCGAGCGCACGGGCCCAGGACAGGAATTCATCACCACGCCGGCGAAGCACCGCCGCATGGTCCTTGCCTATGAAGGTCAGCAGGCGCTGCAGCCAGCGCGACGGCACCGCCGGTGCGTCGCCGGAGCGGGCGGAGCGCGCCAGCACCACTTTCCTCGCCCCCATCGCCATCTGGAAATCATGGGCGGCCAGGCCGATGCGCCGTTCGGGCGGCTCGAGGTCGATGCCGGTCTTCATCAGCCGGGACATGAAGCGGTCGCTTTCCGGTTTGCGCGGCCACACGCCTTCGTTGAGCCCGCCGACGACCAGCGTGTCGACGTTCTGCAACCGGGCTTCCAGCGCACCCCAGATGGCGATGTTCCTGTCGGTGCCTTGTGCCGGCTTGACTGTCTCCGGTGCGATCAGCGCCTCCATCACATCGGGCCATTCGTCGGCTCCGAAGGAGAACGACGCCGAGGCAGCGACCAGCCCGCGCAAGAGCTCGGTGAGCTTTTCGCCGGCGTCGTCGGCATAAAGTTCGCTCAGACAGCCACCCGCGGAGCGGCCGAGACCTTCGAGCGCGACGACGCTGGCCCGCACAAGCGTGGCAAGATCGGCATTCTCCTCGTCGCGATAGGCAACCAGCGGCGCAAGCGCGGCGGTTAACCGGATCAGCAGGTCTCGGGCTTCTTCGATGCGCCTGACCGAAAGCCGCGATCGCCAGAAGGGCGGGCGGCGATTGCCGCGATCGTCGAATTCGAGGAGCCGGGCATCGAAGAGCTCCGGCAGCGAGGCGACGTCGGGGCGGCCGGTGCCGCCGCGCAGCGCCACCAGTTCGACGATCTCCACCGCGCGACGGACGCTTGTGCGTTCCAGACCGAGGCCAAGCAGCGGGTGCTTGAGCAGCGACAGCAGGGCCACGGGATCGCCGGGGCGGAACGCCGCCTGAAGCGCCAGTCTGAGCAGGCCGGCGGCTGGCGTGTTGATGAGCAGTGTGCCGCCCGAATCGTCGGCGACGACACCAAAGCGCAACAGCTCGACCGAGACGCGCCGCGCCAGGGCGCGGTCGCCGGTGACGAGCGCGGCGCGCTGGCCGGGCTGTTCGACGGCGCGTTTCAGCGCGACGGCGATCGCCACCGCTTCGTCGCGCTCGCCGGCGGCTTCGAGCAGCGTCACGTCGGCGAAGGCCTCGGTGATATCGCCGGCCGTAAAGCGGGCGCGCGTCTCGACCCACAGCTCGGTGGTCTCCGCCGGCCGCAGCGCCTCGCCGACAAGTGCGGCGCGCAGCGCGAGCGGCCTTTCGGCAACGGCGATCTCCTCGACATCGCCGCGCAGCACGCCGATCTTGCCGATCAGTTTTGCCAGGCCGTATTGCGGGTGGCCAAGCAAGGCCGGCCGCGCGCCGGGCACCGCAATTGCCTGGAATGACGGCTCATCCAGCATCCGGTCGAGGCCGGGCAGCACGACCGCGCCGCTGGGCAGGCCGGCGATCACCGCAAGCAATTCAGCGGTGGCGGGAATGGACCCGGTGGAGCCGGCGGCGATCACCGGCCCGGTCGGCGGATTGCGCTTCAGCCGCGCTGCTTCCAGCCTTATCAGCGCATTGCGATGCGCAGCCGGGTTGGAGCGATTGCGTTCTTCGAGGAGATTCGGCCAGTTTTCGGTGACGATGCTCAGGAAGTCGAGCGTCACTTGCCACCAGCCGGCGAGGTTGCCGGTCACCAGATCGGCGAGCCTGGTCCAGTCCGTGCCTTCCGTCTCGATCTCGTCAATCAGCCGGGCCAGGTCGCGCGCCAGCCAGATGGCATCGGCGGCCGACGCCGGCACAACGATCTCCTCGTCGAAAAGTGCCGCGACATGCGCCGGCAGGCGGCGTTTCCAGGCGCGCACCAGCGGCGCCAGCAGCAGCAGGCGCTCGATCGCGGCGATCGGCGGCGCGAGGTCGATGGCGGCCGATGCGTCGGCCTCGAACGCGGCCTCGTCCTCGTCGAACTCGCCGAGCGGGCGGATGACCGGCAGTATCGCCGAGCGGCCACCCAGACAGTCGACGAAGACGCCGCGCAGCGCCCGCGCGGCGCGGCGCGTCGGCACGTAGATGGTGGCGTCGGCCAGCGCCAGCGGGTCGCCGTCGAAGCGGAAACCGGAAACGAGGCGCCCTGACAGCAGGGCCTCGGCCAGCGTCGGCAGAAACGGCGCTCCGGGCGGGATCGAGAAAACGCGGCGGGAGCCGCTCATTTCAACTCGGTGAGAGCGCTGGTCAACTCGGTAAGAGTGCCGGGCGACTCAGCAAGAGCGGCGGCAACGACCGCTTCGGCAAGCGGAATGGCGTCGGGCGTGCCAACGGTGATCCAATGGCCGTGCATCACCATGCCGTACAGGCGGCCGGCTGCGATGGCCGCATTGAAATAGGCGTTGAGCGAGTGTGGCCCGGCCGGCGCATCCTTGAAAAGCCTGGGATGGACGATCGCCGCGCCGGCATAGATCAGGCCTGTCGGGTCGCCTTTCGAACGCCGCAAGGCGCCGTCCGGCGCCATCAGGAAATCGGTGCCGCCGCTGTGTCCGGTTGCTGACTGGGAATCCGCGAGCATCAGCAGAACATCCATTTTCGCCGCGTCCCATGCAAGGGCGAGGCGGGCAAGGTTGGGCACGCCGCTGTCGATCCAGAAGGTGTCGGCGTTGACGATGTAAAAGGGAGCCCCTCCCAGTTCCGGCAAAGCATGGACGATACCGCCGGCGGAATCGAGCAGTCTTTGGCTTTCGTCGGAAATAACGACACGCGGCGCGCGGCGCGCGGCGACGTGGGCGACGATCTGCTCGGGAAAATAATGGACGTTGACGATGGCCTTGTCGACGCCGGCGCGGGCCAGGCTGTCCAGGCTCCAGTCGAGCAACGTCTTGCCTGATATTCTGACCAGCGGTTTCGGCATTGTGTCGGTGATTGGCCGCATGCGCTTTCCCAGCCCGGCGGCAAGCACCATTGCGGTTTTGGGGCGTGTCGTCACAGCGGCCGCTCCTCCAGCAGCCCGTGGGCGGTATAGAAATCCCGCAGGCCGGCCAGTGCCGGATGCGCCAGAGCCCGCCGGAGATAATCGCGAATGCGCGGCAGGTGTTTCAGATAATAGGGCTTGCCGTCCCGCTTTTCGAGCCTGACGAAAATGCCGAGGATCTTCGAATTGCGCTGCGCCGCCATGATCGCATAGTTCTCGACGAATTCGTCCTCTTTGAAAGCACCGGCCTTATGGCGCGCGGCGATATAGGCATCGAGCGTCCGTCGCTCGATCTCAGGCGAGATTGTAACCCGGGCATCCATGGCGAGCGAGGCGAGATCATAGGCCGAGGGGCCGATCAGCGCGTCCTGGACATCGACGATGCCAAGGCGATCGTGACCGGAACGATTGCCGCGCCAGATGATGTTGGGCGAATGAAAGTCGCGCAGCATGAGCGTGTATTCGCGCCCCTCCAGCCGGTCGAGAGCCGCGTTCCATTGCTTGGTATAGCCGGCGCGCAAGGCATCGCTTGCCGGGCCGCCTGTGATTGCCGGCACATACCAGTCGAGCAGCAATTCGGCTTCGATCATCATGGCGTCGCGGTCGAAAGGCGGCACGTCGTGAAAGACGCCGGGCGCGGCCTCGATGCGATCGGGCCACGTCTTGCCGTGCATCATCGCAAGCAGTTCGGCCGCCGCCGCGTAGCGCTCCGCCAGCGGCTGACCGTGCTGGCCGAGAAATCCCTCCGAGCCGAGATGCTCCATGAGAAGAAAGCCCTGGTCCAGGTCCTGCGCGTGGATTTCCGGGACGCAGACGCCGCCGGCCCGCAATGCCCGATCGATGGCGACGAAGGCCGCGACGGATTGTGCGGTGTGGGCGATCACCGCATAGGGCTTGCCGTCGCGGACCGGCGGCCCGAGCACCAGCCGCGGCGAGTTCATCAACACGCGCGGCGGCAGGCCGGCCAGCGAGACGACCTCATAGGAGCGGGCCGAGGCGTCGCCGATAAAATAGCGTCTCTGCGCTTCACCCCAGCCGGCTCTTTCCAGAAAATTGCGCATGGCCAGCGAGCGCGCCGCGCGCTCGAAGGCAACGCCTTGTCCCGACAATCTCGCCAGGCGTCCGTCGTCCTGATGGACGAGTTCGATAAGCACCGAAGTCTTTGGCAAATAGGCCTCTGCCCGCTCCGGCCATTCGACCAGGGCAGCGCCTTGCGCCAGCGCCTCGTCGAAACCCAGTTCGTCCAGTTCGGACGCCGCGGACAGGCGATAGAGGTCGAAATGATGGACGGGGACGCGCACCTCATAGCTCTGGACGAGCGTGAAGGTCGGGCTCGGCACGTCGAGACCGGCATCGTCGGTCATTGCCCTGATCAGCGCCCGCGCCAAACTCGACTTGCCGGCGCCGAGATCGCCTCTGAGAGCCAGCACGTCGCCGGGGCGCAGCGACATGGCCAGATCCTCGCCCAGCCTTGCGGTCGCAGCCTCGTCGGCGAGAAAACGCTCCAGCACCATGCCTGCCATCGAACGCGCTACTCGGCCGCCGCGCGGATGCCGGACGGCGTGTCGGGAAAGGCACAAATGACGGTGGTGCCCATGTCCTTGCCGGTTTCGATGCGGACACTGCCGCCATGCAGCTCGACAAAGCTCTTGACGATCGACAGGCCGAGGCCGGGGCCGCGCCGGCGGCCGCCATTGGTGCGCGGTTCGAAACGGCGGAACACGGAATCGAGCAGGTCCGGCGGCATGCCGGGACCATCGTCGTGAACGGAGAATTCCACGCCTTCGGCAAGCGAGCGGCAGGCGAGCGTGATGGTGCTCGCCTCCGGTGCGTAGTTCGCGGCATTGCTCAGCAGGTTGTAGAGGATCTGGCGGATGCGGATTTCGTCGCCGTGGAACGTCTTTGGCGCAGTGGCCGCATCGATCTTGAGCCTGATCGCATGCTCCGCCAGCCGGTCGGCAACAAGCTCGGCAGCGGCAGCGATGGTCCGGTCGACGTGAACTTCGGAGATATCGAGTTCCATGATGCCGGCATCCACGGTCGCCAGGTCGAGGATGTCGTTGACGATGGTGAGCAGGACCGAGGAAGACGAGCTGACATGCTCGACATATTCGCTCTGCTTCTGGTTCAATGGCCCGGTCGAGGGCAGCGAAAGCAGCTCGGTGAAGCCGATGATGTTGGTCAGCGGCGAGCGCAGCTCGTAGGAGACGTGCTGCACAAACTCGTTCTTGAGCTGGTCGGATTTTTCCAGCGCCTCATTCTTGTCCTTCAGCGCCCGCTCGACATTGACGCTGTCGGTGACGTCGACGAAGGTCATCATCACCTGCCCGTTGGGCAGCGGGATCATCGCGTAGCGCAGCACGGTGCCGTTGTTCAGCTCGGTCTGGCCGTGGCGGTCGCGGCGCTCGTCGTCGAAACCGGTGACGGCGGCAACGAACCCGCGCCAGGGGCTGTCGGCGGCGCGCCGGTCGCACAGATCGCGGATCGTGGAGACGTGAACGTTGGGCTTGGCGGCGTCGGCGTCGAGCCCCCAAAGTGCTGCGAATGCCGGGTTCGACAATCTGAGCCTGCCGTCGGGGCCGAACACGGCCACGCCTTCGGCAAGATTGTCGAGCGTTTCGCCCTGGACCCGCACCGCGGTCTGGTAGCGGCTTTCAAGGTCCATCTTCTCGGTCAGGTTCTCGAACACCCAGGTGACGCCACCTTTGGGCTGCGGATTGGCGACGACGCGGATGGTCTTGCCGTCCGGCAAATGCCACCAATGTTCCTGCGACTCGACCGCGCGATAGGCGCCAAGCAGGCTTTCCTTCCAGCGCCGCCATTCGGGCTGCTCGGCGATCTTGCCTTCGCTGCGCAGCCGGTCGAGCAACAAGGCGTTGTCCGGAGCGCTGTGCAGGAAGCCGCTGTCGAGACCCCATAGTTTCTGAAACGCCTGGTTGAAAAACCGCAGTTTTTCGTCGGTATCGAAAATCGCCACGGCGGTGTTGAGCTGGTCGAGCGTGTCGGCATGACTGCGCACGGTCCGCTCATATTCGCTACGGATCGTTTCGATGGCGCTGGTGTCGCAGGCGAGACCCGCCGAGCCGTCCGCGCCGGCGAAGTCGGTCACGGCGAACATGCGGCGGTCGCCTTCGATCACGGTGGAAAGCGCCTGCTCGAAGACGGGATGCGACTTGTGCTGCGCAGCGATTGCATCGCGCGCCTGGCCGCCCAGGAACTCCTTCGCGTCGCGAACCGCAGCTTCGGCGTTTTCCGCCTCGACCGCCCTGGCATAGGCGCGGTTGACCCATTTCAGCCGCCCGTCCGCCGAGCGCAGCCAGGCTGGCATGCTGAGTGCGTTGAAAAGACCGAGCATGGTGTCATAGTCGGCGGCAAGGCGCTGGTTCTCAATTCTTAGCCTGGCCTCGCTTCGCTGCGTTTCAGAAAGCGAGACGAAGCGGACGAGCACGTGTGCTGCGCTCTTGCGGCCGTGCACTTCGAGCGGCGCCCCGGCCTGCGATTCGATGACGAGATCGAACGGCTTCGCTTTTTCCCGCAGTCCCGCCACGGCATTCTCGAGCGCCGCCGCCGAGCGCGGCATCAGCCAACGGCCAAAGGCGAGGAAGGCGGCACGGTCTTCCGGAGCCCCGCTTTCAACCGGCAATGTCCCGACGAGCTCGGGCTTTTTGTTTTCCGATGCCCACACGACGACACGCTGGCCGCGCAGGTTGAGCAGCGCCTCGGAGCGCTGCAGCGCAGCGTTGACGTCGGCCAAGCGGGCTCTGAGTTCGCCATTCTGGGCCGAGGTGCGCGCCCGTTCGCGGATCAGGAAAATGGCCGAGACAAGTGCCGCGCCCATGACGCCGACAAACATGGCGAGTTGCATGACCTCGACCGTGCTGACCGACAGCCCGGCTTTGGGCGCAGCCGCGTGGGATGCAGCAGCCGGTCCAGCGTGTGCCGAAAGGCCAAGCAGCGGGCCGGCGAGCGCGGAAGAAGCAAACAATTTTCCGACGCGGGCGCCAGCGCGCCATAAGAGGCTTCCGCCTCTGGCAGCGGAACCCGTGGTCGCCATATCGTTGTGGCCGCCGGAAACGGCCTGTCCCGCGCAAGGCGGGTAATCCCCCGGCATGTCCTGGTCCTCTTCGCCGCCTGAATGCAAGACCGCCCTGATGCGGGCCTCGGCCCTCGTCCCCGGGCCCGCGAATCAGCACCATAGCGCTTGCGCGAATCGGCGTGAAGAATCAATCAGCGCAAAAATAAAGCCGGGCGAAAGTCAATCGCCCGGCCTCAATATCTAGTGGTAATTTCCGCTGTGGTTAATAGCGGTAGTGTTCCGGCTTGAACGGTCCCTGCGGGGTCACGCCGATATAGGCGGCCTGTTCGCCGGACAGTTCGGTAAGCCGGGCGCCGAGCTTGTCGAGATGCAGGCGCGCGACCTTTTCATCGAGATGCTTCGGCAGGACATAGACCTGGTTCTGATACTGGCCGGGCTTGCTGTACAGCTCGATCTGGGCCAGCACCTGGTTGGTGAAGGACGCCGACATAACGAAGCTCGGGTGGCCGGTGGCGTTGCCGAGATTGAGCAGGCGGCCTTCCGACAAAAGGATCATCCGCTTGCCGTCCGGGAAGGTGATCATGTCGACCTGCGGCTTGATGTTGGTCCACTTCAGATTGCGCAGCGACGCCACCTGGATCTCGTTGTCGAAGTGGCCGATATTGCCGACGATCACCATGTCCTTCATCGCCCGCATATGGTCGATGGTGACGACATCCTTGTTGCCGGTGGTGGTGATGATGATGTCGGCGGTCGGGGCGGCATCTTCGAGGGTGACGACTTCGAAGCCGTCCATTGCCGCCTGCAATGCGCAGATCGGATCGACCTCGGTGACCTTGACGCGGGCGCCGGCGCCCTTGAGCGACGCCGAAGAGCCCTTGCCGACGTCGCCATAGCCGCAGACGACCGCAACCTTGCCGGCCATCATCGTGTCGGTGCCGCGGCGAATGCCGTCGACCAGCGATTCCTTGCAGCCATATTTATTGTCGAATTTCGACTTGGTCACGCTGTCGTTGACGTTGATCGCCGGGAACGGCAGCAGGCCCTTCTTCTGCAACTGATAGAGCCGGTTGACGCCGGTCGTCGTCTCTTCGGTGACGCCGCGGATCGCCTCCTTCTGCTTGGCGAAGAAGCCGGGCGATGCCGCCATCCGCTTCTTGATCTGGGCAAACAGGATTTCTTCCTCCTCGCTGCCTGGATTGGAGAGCACATCCTCGCCGGCTTCGGCGCGCGCGCCGATCAGGATGTACATGGTGGCATCGCCGCCATCGTCGAGGATCATGTTGGAGGTGCCGCCATCGGCCCACTGGAATATCTTGTCGGTGTAGACCCAGTAGTCCTCGAGCGACTCGCCCTTGACGGCGAAGACCGGAATGCCGGCCTCGGCGATGGCCGCGGCCGCATGGTCCTGGGTCGAGAAGATGTTGCAGGAGGCCCAGCGGATCTCGGCGCCGAGCGCCTTCAGCGTTTCGATCAGCACCGCCGTCTGGATGGTCATGTGCAGCGAGCCGGTGATGCGCGCGCCCTTGAGCGGCTGCGCCTTGCCAAATTCTTCGCGGCAGGCCATCAGGCCCGGCATTTCGGTTTCGGCGATCTCGATCTCCTTGCGGCCCCAGCCGGCAAGCGAGATGTCGGCGACCACATAGTCATTGCTACCCGTCATGGCAGTGCTCCGATCAAGAATTGTCTTCGGGATGCGCCCGCGCCGGAAGGCGTGTCGAAGGGCGCGAGTTGCCGGCCTGACTAGCAGATCGTCGGTCGGACGACAATGGGATATAAAGAAATCTTTATCCGTGCATGTCCTCAGAGGCGCGCCGGCGCGAAATCGGGTTCAGCCGCGACGCGCTCCAGGCGTCAGGACTCTTCGCCGAAGCGGGAGGCGACCAGCTGCTCCAGCGCGTCGATCACCTGCTCGGCCTCCGGGCCGCTGGCGGTGACGCGGATCGAATAGCCGGGGCTTGCCGCCAGCATCATGAGGCCCATGATCGAGGTGCCACCAACCGTGACGCCGTCCTTCTCGACCTGGACGGAGGCGTTGAAGCCGCTGGCGACCTGAACGAACTTTGCCGAGGCGCGGGCATGCAGGCCACGCTGGTTGACGATTGGAAATTCCCGGACGATGTCACCCTTGTTGGCCGACAGCGCGCTCATTTGCTGCTCAGAAGCTGGCTGGCGACATTGATGTATTTGCGGCCGGCCGCCTGCGCCTCGTCCAGCGCTGCGCTCATATTGTCGCCCTTGCGAATGCTGGACAGCTTGATCAGCATCGGCAGGTTCATGCCGGCAATGACCTCGGTACGACCGGATTCCATCACCGAAATTGCAAGATTGGAAGGCGTGCCGCCGAACATGTCTGTCAAAACGATGACGCCCGCTCCCGTGTCGACACGGGCAACGGCATCGATGATGTCGCTGCGGCGCTGCTCCATATCGTCATCGGCGCCGATCGCGACGGTCTCGAAACTGTCTTGTGGCCCGACGACATGTTCCACGGCATGGCGGAATTCGGCGGCCAGTTGACCGTGCGTTACAAGCACGAGTCCGATCATTCTTTGGTGGCTCCCGTCATCGCCGCTTCACAGGCGTTTCATGCTCGCCGGCCTTTTCAGGCGGCGGGAGCGCTATCTTGTCGACGCGAGGCGCGTTGACAAGCCCAAAATTGCACAGGCGCAGGCCATTTTGACGCATTGCAGCAACAATTCGAAATCGCATCATACGAAAGGCGCAATTGGCAGCCGCGCCATCACGGCCGGCAGGGCCGCCGGAACATTGCGTTCGGCAAGATCAATACGCGGCAGCGGGCAGCCCGCGATGAACTCGCTGGCATCTTCCTGGAAGCGGTCCATTTCGCTTGCCGGGACCAGCCGGACGCAAAGGTCGATGACGCCGCCGGGCTCGAACGACAATGGCCGCGGGCCGAATCCGGGCACCTCGGCGAGGCCGGCGATGGGAGCGGGCACCCGGCAGACCAGCCGCCCCGCGTGATCGGCCGCGAGAAGCCTGTCGTCACCGATCAGCCGCGAAAACAATCCACGTTGGCGGCAATGATCGATGAGGGCGAACGCCAGCGTCGTCTTGCCCGACCCGGACGGTCCCGTGATGAGGACACCACGCTCGCCGATCAGGATCGCCGTGCCGTGAATGTTTTCAGCCTTCACAGTCGGCTCAGGCATGATTCCTGTCCGGAAACCGGTCGCCACTTTTCGGGATCATGCTTTTTGGTTCACGCATGATCTTGTCCGAAAACCGGTTCCCACTTTTCGGGATCATGCGTCAGCCTTCCGCCGGCAGTGTCACGACGAAACGCGCGCCCTTGATCTCGCCGGGTTTGGTGCCCGGGATGTTCTCGGCGGTCAGCGTGCCGCCATGGGCTTCGACGATCTGCCTGCTGATCGACAGGCCAAGACCCGAGTTCTGGCCGAACGCCTCGCCGGCCGGCCGGTCGGTGTAGAAGCGCTCGAAGATGCGGTCGATGTTGTCGGCCCTTATACCGGGACCATTGTCGTCGACGGTGATGATGTTGACCTTGCCGGCACGCGCCAGCGATATGGCGATGTGGCCGCGCTCCTCAGGAACGAAGGAGCGGGCATTCTCGATCAGGTTGGTGATGACCTGGCCGATCCTCAGATCATGGCCGGCGACGAAATAGCCTTTGACGCCCTGCGGCAGTTTGGCGACCTTGAACTCGATATCGACCGTCTTCTTGTTGCGCGTGGCCGTGCGCGAAACGTCGACCAGATCGGTGATGAATTTCTTGAGATCCACGGTTCCTGCGTCTTCGCGCGCGAGCTCGGCGTCAAGGCGGGAGGCATCGGAAATGTCGGTGATGAGACGGTCCAGCCGCCGGACGTCGTGCTGGATGATCTCCATCAGCCGGGCGCGCGACGCCTCGTTCTTGGCCAGAGGCAGGGTCTCTACGGCGCTGCGCAGCGAGGTCAGCGGGTTTTTCAATTCGTGCGAGACGTCGGCCGCGAAACTTTCGATCGCCTCGATGCGGGCGTAGAGCGCATTGGTCATGTCGCGCACGGCGATCGACAGATTGCCGATCTCGTCCTGCCGATCGGAGAAGTCCGGGATTTCCTCGCGATTCTTGACGCCGCGCCGCACCCTGACCGCCGCCGCCGACAGCCGGCGCAGCGGGTTGGCGATGGTCGAAGCAAGCAGCATCGACAGGATGGCGGTGACAAGGGCGGCGATGCCGAAGACGCGCAGGATCGCCTTTCGCTCGGCCGCGACGATCTTGTCGATGTCGCCGCCTTCCGTCGACAGCATCAGCACGCCGAGGACGGCGCGGAAGCGCTGGATCGGCACGGCGACCGAAACAATCTGCTCGCCCTGTTCGGAGATCCGGACGATGGTCGACGGGCTGCCGGTAAGCGCCTTGACCACCTCCGGAAATGCAGCGCCGTTGCCGCCCGGCTGCTCATGGTAGACCGGCAGCGCGGTGTTGCGGAAAAAGTCGAAGACGAATTTCTGGATTCGCTCGAGAAGATCGGGCTCTTCCTTGTCGGTCGGCGGCAGATCGTAGCGAAGGATCTGGCCGCGCGAATAGAGGTGGCGCGAATCGAGCAGCAGATTGGCGTCGCGGTCATAGATCCGGGCGCGCGTCCGCGTTGGCGAAATCAAGCGCCTGAGCACCGGCGCGACGCGCTCAGGATTGATCGGAAAGTCCAGATTGTCGAGCTGATCGGAGCCGGGGCCCAGGCTTTCGCCGGCCTGCAGTTCAAGCAGCTTTTCCGGATCGATGCTGATCGAATCGGTCTCGACCGTCGCCGATGCGGCGATCGCGCCGGCGATGATCTCGCCCTGGGTCATCAGGCTCTCGACGCGGGCATCGATGAGCCCGTCGCGAAACGTGTTGAGGTAGAGAATGCCGGTGACCAGGACGGCCAGGCCGGCGAGGTTGAGGAAGAGAATGCGCCGCGTCAGGCTGGAAAAGATATGGTGGCCGAGGAAGCGGCGCATCGGCACCGTGATCCTCGACAGGAATGCGGGCAGAATCCGCGACGGGCGCCGGGCGCCCGTCCGTCTCACTCGCTCTACGTCCACTGCCATCGAATAGCAGCCCCCGCTTAGTAATTAGTGAGTAGGCAGTAGGGAATAGAGAAATGGTTGGCTGAGGTCGCGGCGATGCTGAGTGGCCGTTCGCAACCATTCAAAACTGACTACCGACTATTCCCTACTGCCTATTGCCTATTTACGCTTCGCGAAACCGATATCCGACTCCGTAAAGGGTTTCGATCATCTCGAAGTCATCATCGACGGCCTTGAACTTCTTGCGAAGGCGCTTGATGTGACTGTCGATGGTGCGGTCATCGACATAGACCTGCTCATCATAGGCCGAATCCATCAGCGCATCACGGCTTTTTACCACACCGGGGCGTTGGGCCAGAGAATGCAGGATCAGGAATTCGGTGACGGTAAGCGTCACCGGCTCGCCTTTCCAGGTGCAGGTGTGGCGCTCCTGGTCCATGACAAGCTGGCCGCGCTCAAGCGAACGGGCCTGCTGGTTGGGCGTCTTGGCCGACGCCTCGCGGGCGCTGGCACGGCGCAGCACGGCGCGAACCCGCTCGACCAGAAGACGCTGCGAGAAGGGTTTGCGGATAAAGTCGTCGGCGCCCATCTTGAGGCCGAAAAGCTCATCGATCTCGTCGTCCTTGGAGGTCAGGAAGATCACCGGCAGGTCGGATTTCTGGCGCATCCGGCGCAGAAGCTCCATGCCGTCCATGCGCGGCATCTTGATGTCGAGGATGGCGAGATTCGGCGGGCGCGCCGCCAGACCTTCCAGCGCCGACGCCCCATCCGTATAGGTTTCGACGCGATACCCCTCCGATTCGAGGGCGATCGACACCGACGTCAGAATGTTGCGGTCGTCGTCGACAAGCGCGATTGTTGCCATTTCAAGTGGCTCCCTCATGAGCTGTCCCTTCTTTGGTCGAGAAGGGGCTTTTGCAGGACAAATTAGGTACAAAATGTGGCACAGGCTTCGTCCGCTGTCACGAGCGGCATGCCGGCGGCCACAATCTCACCTCAACATGGATTGGACCGATACAGACCGCCAATCCTTTGGGCACCCGCCTGATTTTTCGCACATATAAACGATTTAAACAACTTTCAAAATATTTAAATCGATTAAATATTTGATATCATTTGGCTTTTCTGGTTCTGACCGTTACAGTCTCCATCGTTGGGGGCTCCGGAAGTTCGCCGGCCAGGATGCTGCAATCGAAGAAGGAACCCCTCATGTCGGAAGCCGGCAAACGCAATCCCGCATGGGCGATCGACCGGATCGGCCTGAAAACCACCGGCGCGGTGCGCTATAATTTCGGCGAGGCGGTCCTTTACGAGGAGGCGATCCGCCGCGGCGAGGCCCGGCTTACCGCGCATGGCGCACTGGTCGCCGAGACCGGGCAGCACACCGGCCGCTCGCCCAAGGACAAATTCGTCGTCCGCGACGAGACCACCGGGCCGCATGTCTGGTGGGACAACAACAAGTCGATTTCGCCGGTCCAGTTCGACACGCTGCTCGCCGATTTTCGCGCCCACGCGGCGGACAAGGATCTTTATGTGCAGGACCTGGTCGGCGGCGCCGATGAGGACTTGAAGCTGACGACCCGGGTCGTCACGGAGCTTGCCTGGCACTCCTTGTTCATCCGCAATCTGCTCATTCGCCCGGAAGCCGCCGAGCTCGAGAATTTCGTGCCCGAGTTGACGATCATCGACCTGCCGTCGTTCCGTGCCGATCCCGTCCGCCACGGCACCCGAACCGGAACGGTGATCGCCGTCGATCTGACGCGCATGATCGTGCTGATCGGCGGCACCTCCTATGCCGGCGAAATGAAAAAATCGGTGTTCACCGTGCTCAACTATCTGTTGCCGGCGAAGGGCGTGATGCCGATGCATTGCTCGGCCAATGAAGGCGCCGGCGGAGACGCGGCGATCTTCTTCGGCCTCTCGGGAACCGGCAAGACGACGCTGTCGGCCGATCCGTCGCGCACGCTGGTCGGCGACGACGAGCACGGCTGGGGTCCGCATGGTATCTTCAACTTCGAAGGCGGCTGCTATGCCAAGACGATAAAGCTCTCGGCCGCAGCCGAGCCGGAGATCTTCGCCACCACCCAACGCTTCGGCACGGTGCTGGAGAATGTGGTGCTCGACGCCGGCCGCGTGCCGGATTTCAACGACGGCAATCTCACTGAAAACACGCGCTGCGCCTATCCGCTCCACTTCATCCCCAACGCCAGCAAGACGGGCCGCGCCGGTCACCCGAAAAACATCATCATGCTGACCGCCGACGCATTCGGCGTGATGCCGCCGATCGCCCGGCTGACCCCGGCGCAGGCGATGTATCATTTCCTCTCCGGCTACACCGCCAAGGTGGCAGGGACCGAAAAGGGCGTCACCGAACCCGAAGCGACGTTTTCGACCTGTTTCGGCGCACCGTTCATGCCGCGCCATCCGTCGGAATACGGCAATCTGCTGCGCGAGCTGATCGCCCATCACAGTGTCGATTGCTGGCTGGTAAACACCGGCTGGACCGGCGGTGCCTACGGCACCGGCAAGCGGATGCCGATCAAGGCAACGCGGGCGCTGCTCGCCGCGGCGCTCGACGGCTCGCTGAAAGGGGCCGATTACCGGACCGACGCCAATTTTGGTTTCGAGGTGCCGGTGGCGGTCGCGGGCGTCGACCGTGCCATTCTCGATCCAAGATCGACATGGGCCGATACCTCAGCCTATGACCTGCAGGCGGCGAGGCTGGTCGGCATGTTCGCCGTCAATTTCGAAAAATTCGAACCGCATGTCGACGCCATCGTGCTCGGCGCCGCGCCGCGCATGCGCGAAGCCGCGGAATAGTCGCCGCTGCATCTCGAGGCGCCGGACCGGGGTCGGGAACGCCCGACCCGGGACCGGGATCGGGAAGGCCCGACCCGGGGGAAGGTCCGATCCGGGGATCGGGCCTTTTCTTTTTTCGTTCGCCGCGCCATGACTGCGGCATGAACGCCGACGACAAGATCATCATTGCCGACGATGCGGTGATCCATCCGGATGACCTGCACGAGGACTTCATCCGCTCGTCCGGCCCCGGCGGCCAGAACGTCAACAAGGTGGCGACGGCGGTGCAATTGCGCTTCGATGCAGCGAATGCGCCGGGCCTGTCGGAGCGCGTCCGCGAGCGAACCATAAGGCTGGCCGGCCAGCGCGCCACCAAGGACGGCGTCATCGTCATCGAGGCCGGTCGCTTCCGCACGCAAGAGCAGAACCGGGCGGACGCCCGGGCGCGGCTTGCGGAACTGGTCGCCAAGGCCGCCGAACCGCCGCCGCCGCCGCGCAAGAAGACGAGGCCTTCGAAAGGCGCGGTCGAAAGGCGGCTGAAGACCAAGGCTGGGCGCGGCACGATCAAGAAGCTGCGCGGTCGCGTGGACGACGATTGACACGCGTCCACCCGGACGCAAAGGGTGCGCGCTCTGGCAGCCACGCATCGTGCTTTTCCAAAAATCGATTCCGAGTTTTGGGCCGATGCGGCGGGCGCGACATCGATCGCGGTCGAGACCGCTTCCAATTCGAGGTTGCAGGTGGCAAGTTCGGTATTCGTCACAGCAAGGAGACCCCAGATGGGCATGTTTGATTTCGTCAAGGACGTCGGCAAGAAGCTCGGCTTCGGCGACGATGAGCCGGAGCCGACCGCCGATACGCTGAAGAAGGAACTCGATTCGCACGCGCTCGGCACCGACAATGTGGAAGTCGACGTCAAGGGTGATACGGCTGTGCTGAAAGGCGTGGTCAAGGATCAGTCGATCTTCGAAAAAGCCATCATCGCCGTCGGCAACACGCTCGGCGTGTCCAAGGTGCAGGCGGATGAATTGCAGGTCGCCGCACCCGAGGCCGGCACGCCCGCAGCCCCGGCCAAGCAACCGACCTTCTACACGGTCAAGAAAGGCGACAATCTCTGGAAGATCGCGGAAAAGAGCTATGGCAAGGGCAAGGGTGCGAAGAACACGATCATTTTCGAGGCCAACAAGCCGATGCTGACCGACCCGGACAGGATCTATCCGGGGCAGGTTCTGCGCATCCCGGATCTCGACTAAGGTATGTTGATATTCAGGTGATGCCGGCCTGCAAACGGCGGTTTCCTGCGCTTACTACAGCGCCGCGCGCCTTGTTGGGCGCGCAAAGGACGCTGTAGAACCTTGATTTTGTGCATGACCTTTCCGAAATCGATCTCGATTTCGGGGTCATGCGCGGGCTCACGTACTTAAGTACGCTCCGCTCCGGTTCTCTGAAACCACCATTTTCGGCTCGGCCTGACCTGAATCTCACCACACCTTAAGCTGGCGATTGCCATCCAAGGACAAGAACGGCGGCTTTCGGGTCGCCGTTCTTGTTTGTTGGTGGCATTGTCCGCCAGATGAACCCGATGAAGCGACCAAGCTGATGCTCGTTCTGCCCAGAGGCGTCCGCCACATGCCCGGCTACCTATCCCGCGCGGTGCAGGAAGCGCTGGTCGAGGATGTGAGGCAGGTCGTGCAGGAAGCGCCGCTGTTCGTGCCGGCGATGCCGCGCACCCGCAAGGAGATGAGCGTGCGCATGACCAATTGCGGTTCGCTTGGCTGGGTCACCGACAAGCAGCACGGCTATCGCTACCAGCCGACGCACCCGGTGACCGGGACGCCCTGGCCGCCGATCCCGGACGTGCTGCTGGAGCTGTGGCGCGAGGTGTCTGCCTATCCCCATCCGCCGGAGGCCTGCCTGGTCAATTTCTATTCGCCCGACGCGAAGATGGGCCTTCATCAGGACCGCGACGAGATCGATTTCTCCGCCCCGGTCGTCTCCGTTTCACTGGGCGACGATTGCCTGTTCAGGGTCGGCCAGAGCACGCGCGAAGGCGGCACCAAATCGTTCAGGCTGAAAAGCGGCGACGTCGTCGTGCTTGGCGGCGAAGGCCGCCTGTGTTTCCACGGCGTCGACCGTATCTATCCATCGACCTCGGCACTGCTCAGGAACGGCGGGCGGATCAATCTGACGCTGCGGCGGGTGACCTATCCTGGCTAATGCTGTCGCGCAAAAGCGCGGACTTTCAAGTCGAGCCGTATCGCCGTTCATCACTTTTTTCAGGCATCGGATTTTCCCAAAACCGGCACCCGCTTCGTGTCACGGCCGAGGCCCGCGACTGAGCGACCGGAAAAGATTGCCGCGACCGCATAGGCGGCGACGGAGGCTGTGGCCGGTGACAGGTATGTTGACGCGGCACTGGTGAAGGGGCAGGCACAAAGCGCATAGAGCACTGTGGCCGCAAGTCCGACCGAGGCGAATTTGAGAAGCCGGCGCGGAGCGAGCGTTCCGCGCCAGGTGGAAATGTCAGGCCGGCGCTATGCAGTGACCGGCCTCATGCGACGCGCTTCAGGTTATTGTTTTATGCATGTCGTTATCGCAAAACCGCTGCACACTTTTGCGCGACATGCATTAAGGCGCCGTTAACCGCTTCGTTACAGCTTCCTGAGCGCCACTTCCTCGACCAGATGATTGGCGCCCTTGCGCAGGATGAGATCGGCGCGGGCTCGCGTCGGCAGGATGTTCTCACGCAGATTTTTCAGGTTGATGTTGGCCCACAGGCCTTCGGCGATGGCGCGGGCCGCTGCTTGCGAAAGTTGCGAATAGCGGTGAAAGAACGAGTCCGGATCGCGGAAGGCGGTCTCGCGCAGCCGCATGAAGCGGGCGATGTACCATTGATGGATCAGCTCCTCTTCGGCATCGATATAGATGGCGAAGTCGAAGAAATCCGACAGGAAAGGCACGATCTTGCCGTCCTTTGGCAGCTTGCCCGGCTGCAGGACGTTGATGCCTTCGAAGATCAATATGTCCGGCCGGTCAATGGTCTGGAACTCGCCGGGAACGACGTCATAGGTCAGGTGCGAATAGACTGGCGCGCGGACATTGCGCTGCCCCGATTTGATGCCCGACAGGAAACGCAGCAGGGCGCCGACATCGTAGCTGTCGGGAAAGCCCTTGCGCTCCATCAAATTGTTGCGGCGCAGGATTTCGTTGGGAAGCAGGAAGCCGTCGGTGGTGATCAGATCGACCTTGGGGCTCGACGGCCAGCGCGCCAGCAATTCCTTGAGGACGCGCGCCGTGGTCGATTTGCCGACCGCGACGGAGCCGGCAATGCCGATGATGAAGGGCGTCTTGACGACATCCACCGCGTTGAAGAAGGCCTGGCGCTGCCTGAACAGCAGCTGGCTGGCCTCGACATGGGCCGACAACAGCCGAGATAGCGAAAGATAGATGCGCTTGACCTCTTCGAGGTCGACCGGATCGTTTAGCGAACGCAGGCGACGGATCTCGTCCTCGCCGAGCGTCATCGGCGTATCGGCGCGGAACTGCGACCATTCTTCCGCCGAGAAAAAACGGAAGGGCGAATATTTCTCGGTGGGGGCGAGCTGGTCCATCGAGTTTCCTGCCCTCCGCAGCGATCAGCCCCGGTCCTGCCGAGACGCTTTTTCGGCGATGCCCGAACGACCGGTGCGGCGCTCGAGTTCGGTCAGGACATCGGCAAGCGGAACGCCGGCGACGCCCAGAACAACGAGCCAATGATAGATGAGATCGGCGCTTTCCGAAACGAGGGCTTGTCTGTCACCGCCAACGGCCGCGATCACCGTTTCGACCGCCTCTTCGCCGAGCTTCTGCGCCGCCTTGTCGATGCCGCGCGCGAACAGCTTTGCCGTCCACGAATCCGGATCGCCGGAATGCGCGCGTTCCCTGATGATTGTCTCCAGATCGGAGAGCGAAAACTCAGCCATGGCGCCATCTATCTGCTTGTTTAAGCATGATCTTTTCCGAAACCGGTTCCCCCTTTTGGCTGGCGCACGGACCTTCGGTTCGGGATCATGCTTTAGAGCCGATCCCCTGACGAGTCCAGTCGCATCGGGAGGCCGGCTCGGGCCATGTGCGACTTGGCTTCAGCAATGCTGTACGTGCCGAAATGGAAAATCGATGCCGCCAGCACCGCGCCGGCATGGCCGTCGCGAATGCCCTCGACCAGGTGATCGAGCGTGCCGACGCCGCCGGAGGCGATGACCGGCGCACGCACCGCGTCGGCGACCGCGAGGGTGAGCGCGATGTCGTAGCCGGCCTTGGTGCCGTCGCGGTCCATCGACGTCAGCAGAATCTCGCCGGCGCCGCGATCGACCATCTGCCGAGCGAATTCGACCGCGTCGATGCCGGTCTTCTCGCGGCCGCCATGGGTGAAAATCTCCCAGCGGTCGGCCTCGCCTTCGCCTGACACTATCTTGGCATCGATGGCGACGACGATGCACTGGTTGCCGAACTTGTCGGCCGCCTCGGCGATGAAATCGGGATCCCTCACCGCCGCCGTGTTGATCGACACTTTGTCGGCGCCGGCCAAAAGCAGCTTTCTTATGTCGGCGACCTGGCGCACGCCGCCGCCGACGGTCAGCGGCATGAAGCATTGCTCGGCGGTGCGGGCGACGATGTCGAAGATGGTCTCGCGATTTTCGGACGAGGCGGTGATGTCGAGGAAGCAGAGCTCGTCGGCGCCGGCGGCATCATAGGCCTTGGCCGCTTCGACCGGATCGCCGGCATCGATCAGGTCGACGAAATTGACGCCTTTGACGACGCGGCCGTTCTTGACGTCGAGACAGGGGATGACGCGGGCTTTCAGCATCAGATCCTCGCATGCGCGGCAAGAAAATCGCCAAGCAATTGCCCAACGACAGGCGGAACCTCGCCTTTGGCGTCAAAGGCAGGATCGTAGGCGGACAGGGTGATGCCGACGATCGGGATCGACTTGGCCAGCCCGCAAACCAGTTGCCGCAGCTGCTCCGGATTTGGACCTCCCGGCAGCGCATAGCGGTTCACTTGCAGCACATCCGGATCGTGAACATCCAGATCAAGATGCAAATGCGCTTGGGCCGCGCCGGCCGCCTTGAGCTTTCCGACATTGTCGAGTGCATCGGTCCACTGGGCGCGAATGATCGGCAATGTCTCGAGAAGCCGCCTTTCATCTGGATCGAGGTCGCGCGCGTCGACCAGCATGCAGCGCGACGGGTCGATCGCCTGGAAGCCGGGAATCGCTGACGTCATCGGCCGCCAGCAGAGCCCCAGCGTCGTCGCCAGTGCCATGCCGTCGAGAAAGCCGTAGGCCGACGTCTCGGGCGTGTTGAGATCGCCATGCTGATCGATCCAGATGATCGAATCAGCGGCGTCGCCAGCCACCGCACCGGCGGCGGTCAGGCAATTTCCGGCGAGCACGATGGGAAAACGCTCATCGTCGCGCGCCATGTCGACCTTGGTGGCGACTGCCCGACAAACCGCGAAACCTGTCGCGATTTCGCGTCTCTGGGCATCGCCGACCTCGCCGATGTCCTCGACGATGACATCATGGCCGCGCAAGGCAAGTTCATCGACAAGGCCGCCGGCAATGATGGCGTCGGGGCCCTGGCCAAAGCCGGCATGGTAAAGGCCGCTGTCATAGGGTGCGAGGATGATCGAGAGTTTCATCGCGCCCTCGCCTTCTCCGGTCCGGCCGCCAGGATCGCCAATGCCTCGGCCGGATCGATACGTCCGTCATAAAGTGCACGCCCTGAGATGGCGCCTTCGAGCTTTTGCGCATCGGGCATCGTCATGCGCACGATGTCGGCGATCGAGGCGAGCCCGCCGGAGGCGATGACCGGGATGGACACGGCGTCGGCAAGATCGATGGTGGCGTCCCAGTTGATGCCGGTCAGCACACCGTCGCGGTCGATGTCGGTGTAGATGATGGCGGCAACGCCGGCGCCCTCGAACTTCTTCGCCAGTTCGATGACGCCGAGACTAGAGGCCTCGGCCCAGCCCTCGACCGCCACCTTGCCGCCCTTGGCGTCGATGCCGACGGCGATCTTGCCGGGGAATGCCTTGCAGGCCTGCCTGACCAGATCCGGATCGCGCACCGCCACCGTGCCGAGAATGATGCGGGCCAGGCCGCGATCGAGCCAGTCCTCGACCTGCGCCAGGGTGCGGATGCCGCCGCCGAGCTGCACCGGGTTTTTCGATGCCTTGAGAATGGCGCCGACCGCCGCGCCGTTGACGCTCTGGCCCTTGAAGGCGCCGTTGAGGTCGACGACATGCAGCCATTCAAAGCCCTGTTGCTCGAAAGCCCTGGCCTGCGCGGCCGGGTCGTCATTGTAAATCGTCGCGGTCGCCATATCGCCGTGCTTCAGGCGCACGCACTTGCCGTCCTTGAGGTCGATGGCCGGGAACAGGATCACCGTTCAGGCGCCTTCAACAATGACGAAGTGACCGGTCGAGGCGGCAAGCCTGTACTTCAATGCCTCCCGGTATTCAGGCGATTCGTAGCATTCTATCGCCTTGTCGTAGGACTCGAACTCGACCAGGACGTGGCGGTTGCCTGTCGGCCCTTCCGGGTTCGCATAACGCCCCGCCCGCACGGGAAACTTCGCGCCATATTTCGCAAAAGCCGCCGCGTTCGCCTCGATATACTGCTTGTAGCCCTCGGGATCGCGGACATCGACCATCGCCATCCAGTAGCCTTTCTTGCTCATTTTCTTAGGGCCTCCAGCGCAGGAAATTGGTGATCAGCGCCAGGCCAAGCGCCTGGCTCTTTTCGGGATGAAACTGCGTGCCGGCGAGATTGTCGCTGATAACAGCAGCTGTAACCGGACCACCATAGTCGGCAATCGCCAGCACCTCGTCCGGCTTCTGCGCGTCGAGATGGTAGGAATGAACGAAATAGGCGTGCAGCCCCTTGCTGCCTGTCGGAATGCCGGAAAACAGCGGATGCTTGCGCGTGAGCTCGATCGTGTTCCAGCCGATCTGCGGGATTTTTAGCGCAGGATCGGCCGGAGTGATCTCCTTGACGTCGCCGGCGATCCAGCCAAAGCCTGTCGTGACAGTCTTTTCCAGGCCCCGCTCCGACATCAGCTGCATGCCGACGCAGATGCCGAGGAACGGCCGCGCCTTGACGACCGCGACCTCCTCGACCGCTTCCCACATGCCGGCCACAGCGCGCAGCCCGGCCGCGCAATCGGCATAGGCGCCGACGCCGGGCAGGACGATGCGGTCGGCGGTTCTGACACGCTCGGCATCGGCGGTCAGGTCGATGGCGGCGGCGATGCCGGCCTCATGCGCGGCGCGCTCGAAGGCCTTGGTGGCCGAGCGCAGGTTGCCCGAGCCGTAATCGATGATCGCGACCCGCATGTCAGGGTCTTCCCGGCGTGTGCGTCAGTCCGAGCACCATTCCCGTCTGTGCCGGCCGGGCATGGGCAGCGTCCGGAACGATGCGCGGCACTGGCGCTGGCTCATCCGCATGCGCTTCGGCTTCCAGCACATAGCGCGTATCGGCATCGTCGAGCCTGTCGGCCTCGACGACGCCCCATTCGTGCCAGCCACGACGGCGCAGTGCGGCGATCCGCAAGGCCTGCCCTTCCAGCCCGACATAGAGCGATACCAGCAGCGACAGCAGCGGGCCGGCCAGCCCAAGGCTCAGCCCTTCGGCAAGCATCGAAAGCAGAGCCATGGCGACAAACGCCAGTGCTGCCTCGATCCACAACCGGTGCCAGAGCAGCCATAGCGGCGGCACGAGGAAGCCAAGCCAGGAAAACCCATCACGGACAAAGGCCGTTGTGTCAGGCTTTTCGCCGCGGCCCGGCGGTTCCATCACGACATAGACGGCCATGGCCTATCCCTTCAGAGATCCCTTGGTGGAAGGAACCGCGTCAGGCTGGCGCGGGTCGCTTTCAAGCGCGAAACGCAGCGCACGCGCCACCGCCTTGAAACAGGTCTCGGCGATGTGGTGATTGTTGGCGCCGTAGTGGTTGGTGACATGCAGCGTGATGCCGGCATTTTGCGCCAGGGCCTGGAAGAATTCGCGCACCAGTTCGGTGTCGAACGTGCCGATCTTCGGCGACGAGAACACAACGTTCCAGACAAGGAAAGGACGGCCGGAAACGTCGATCGCCGCGCGCGTCAGCGTCTCGTCCATGGCGAGATCGATCGAGGCATAGCGCATGATGCCGCGCCGCTCGCCTAGTGCCTTGGCCAGCGCCTGACCGAGCGCGATGCCGGTGTCCTCGACCGTGTGGTGATCGTCTATGTGGAGGTCGCCCTTGGCCTTGACCGTCATGTCGATCAGCGAATGGCGCGACAGCTGGTCCAGCATGTGATCGAAGAAGCCGACGCCCGTCGAAATATCGGATTTTCCCGAGCCGTCGACCTGGACCGATACGGAGATGTCGGTTTCCCTGGTCTTGCGGCTTGCGTTGGCGGAACGGGGCGGCATGTTCATCCTTGTCCAGAGTTCAGGCGTTCCAAGCGTCCACATGCTTGAAAGCGTCCACATGCTTGAAAACGAGAGCCTTCTAGCAGCATGATCCGGTGATTGCCAGTTGCCGTGCCAAGCAGTATCGAGCCAGGCCGATGACCGGTTGGCAATCGTCGGACCTATGCATACATAGGGTCGATCAAGTCACTCGTAATGCGCCAATCGCCTTGTCGGGACCGGTGCTGATCGGAGCAGAGATGTCGAACGAACTGACCATGCACGCCACGACGATCCTGACCGTGCGCAGGGGCGGCAAGGTGGTGATCGCCGGTGATGGCCAGGTCAGCCTTGGCCAGACGATCATGAAAGGCAACGCCAAGAAGGTGCGCCGAATCGGCAAAAGCGGCAATGTCATTGCCGGTTTCGCCGGCGCCACCGCTGACGCCTTCACGCTTCTGGAGCGGCTGGAGGCCAAGCTCGAACAATATCCTGAGCAATTGACGCGGGCCTGCGTCGAACTCGCCAAGGACTGGCGCACCGACCGCTATCTGCGCCGGCTGGAAGCGATGATGCTGGTTGCCGACAAGTCGGTCTCTCTGGCGCTGACCGGCACCGGCGACGTGCTCGAACCCGAACATGGCGTCATGGCGATCGGCTCGGGCGGCAATTATGCGCTGGCCGCGGCGCGCGCGCTGATGGACACCGACAAGGATGCCGAAGAAATCGCCCGCAAGGCGATGCAGATCGCATCCGACATTTGCGTCTACACCAACAACAATTTTGTCATCGAAATCCTCGATGCCGGCTGAGCCGGCCGCTGGCCATGATCCCGAAAAGTGGAAACCGGTTTTTGCTTCGCTGACCTTCGGTTCGCAGGAGATCATGGCCAAACGAGAAAATAGATATGATTTTCGACCGGTGACCGAGGCGGACCTGCCGATGATCGCGGCATGGCTGGCCGAGCCGCATGTCGCCGAGTGGTGGGACGATCCCGAGACGGAGATCGCCCAGATCCGTGAGCACATCGACAGCATTTCCGTCGAGCCGCTGATCATCGAGCTCGACGGCGAGCCGATCGGCTACATGCAGAGCTACGATCCGCATCTGGAGGACGGCCACCCCTACAGCGACCAGCCTTTCGGCACGCTCGGCATCGATCTGTCGATCGGCAGGCCCGAGCTTGTCGGACGCGGCCACGGCTCGGCAATTGTCCGGCAGTTCGTGGAACAGCTGTTCGAGGAAGGGGCACCGCGTGTCATCATCGACCCGGATCCATCCAACGGACGAGCGATCCGTGCCTATCAAAAGGCCGGGTTCAGAGCTATCGATCGCAGGCAATCGGAATTTGGCGACGCCGTGCTGATGGCAATTGACGCCGAAGCGGGCGACGCGGAAGAGGGCGACGCCCAAGAGGGCAATATCGAATAGGGTGACGCCGAATAAGGCGCCGAAGAGGGGCAGTAACAGCATGAGTACAAGCGGCGCCGACAAGACCGTCTCGGCCTATGAAGACAGCTGGCGGATGGGACTTCTGCTCGTCCTCGGCCTGATTATATTCCAGGCTGGAGCCCTTTACGGCATGGGCCGAACGCCGATCTGTGAATGCGGCTATGTCAAGCTGTGGCACGGCATCGTGCAGAGTTCGGAGAATTCCCAGCATATTTCCGACTGGTACACATTCTCGCACCTCATCCACGGCTTCCTGTTCTACGCGCTGGCGTGGGCTCTGTTCCCGCGCTCGCCGATCGGGCTCAGGCTGGCATTTGCGGTCGTCATCGAGGGCGGCTGGGAGCTTCTCGAGAACAGCCCGTTGATCATCGAGCGCTACCGCGCCGGCACGATCTCGCTCGACTATTACGGCGACAGCATCATCAATTCGGTGGCGGACACGCTGGCGATGGTGCTGGGATTTGTGATGGCGCGCAGGCTTCCTATATGGGTGATCGTGACCCTCGCTCTCATCTTCGAATTCGGTGTCGGCTACATCATCAGGGACAATCTGACACTCAACGTGATCATGCTGCTGCATCCGTTCGAGTCCATCCGGCAGTGGCAAAGTGGAATTTAGCGATATGACCACATTCTCGCCCCGCGAAATCGTTTCGGAACTCGATCGCTTCATCATCGGCCAGAAGGACGCCAAGCGCGCCGTGGCCATCGCCTTGCGCAACCGCTGGCGCCGCCAGCAGCTCGAAGGCCAGATGCGTGAAGAGGTGATGCCGAAGAACATCCTGATGATCGGCCCAACCGGCGTCGGCAAGACCGAGATATCGCGCCGCCTGGCGCGCCTTGCCGGTGCGCCGTTCGTCAAGGTCGAGGCGACCAAGTTCACCGAGGTCGGCTATGTCGGCCGCGACGTCGAGCAGATCATCCGCGACCTGGTCGAGATCGCCATCGGCCTGGTGCGCGAGAAGATGCGCGAGGACGTCAAGGCGCGCGCCCATATCAATGCCGAGGAACGCGTGCTCGAAGCGCTCGTCGGCAAGACGGCGAGCCCGGCGACGCGCGACAGTTTCCGCAAAAAGCTGCGCGACGGCGAGCTCGACGACAAGGAGATCGAGATCGAAGTGAGCGATACCGGCACTGGCGGCATGCCCGGCTTCGAGATACCCGGCATGCCGGGCGCCAATATCGGCGTGTTGAACATCAACGACATGCTGTCGAAAGCGATGGGCGGCCAGAAGACCAAGACCCGCAAGACGACAGTGAAGGAATCCTACGCGGTGCTGGTCGGCGACGAGTCCGACAAGCTGCTCGACCAGGACGAGGTGGTGCGCAGGGCGCTCGAATCGACCGAAAACGACGGCATCGTCTTCCTCGACGAGATCGACAAGATCGCCTCGCGCGAAGGCGGCATGGGCGCCGGTGTTTCCCGCGAAGGCGTGCAGCGCGACCTGCTGCCGCTTGTCGAAGGCACCACGGTCGCGACCAAATACGGACCGGTGAAGACGGATCACATCCTGTTCATCGCATCGGGCGCGTTCCACGTTGCCAAGCCATCCGACCTGCTGCCCGAACTGCAGGGCCGTCTGCCGATCCGCGTCGAGCTGCGTGCGCTGGAGAAGGACGATTTCGTGCGCATCCTGACCGAGACCGAGGCCAGCCTGATCAAGCAGTACATCGCGCTGATGAAGACCGAGGGCGTCGATCTCGTCTTCACCGACGACGCCATCGATTCACTGGCCGGCATCGCCGTCGATCTCAACGCCAGCGTCGAGAACATCGGCGCCAGGCGGCTGCAGACGGTGATGGAGCGGGTGCTGGACGAGATCTCCTATGACGCGCCGGACCGCCACGGCACGTCGGTGACAGTCGACGCCGCCTATGTGGAGAAGCATGTCGGCGATCTGTCGAGAAACACGGATCTGTCGCGATTCATCCTGTAGCAGGCGATCCATCCGCAAGAGTCGGACCGGCGGAGCCGGCACGTGTGGCCAAATGGAAGCATCTGGCCAGCTTTTGTCTTGCCGGGCGACGGGGCTCTCGACTCCCGTTGCAGCTTTACCTAGTTTGCCGGCAACACCAGCGCCGCGCAGCTTTTTGGATGCGCAAAGGACGCTGTACAGTTGGTTCTGCGCATGACCCCCGAAAATCGGTTCCGAGGGTCATGCGTTGTTGCAGGCGGCGGCGCATGAAAAAAACGATCCTCGTCACTCTCGGGCTGACGCTGGCGACAGCCATGTTCGCCGCCGAAGCGGCGACCATGGTGCCGCCGGGCAACAGTCATGTCGAGCAGCCCAACATACCGGGCGCCTCAAGCCGGCGCACCCAGGCCACCAACACCACCTTCCAGTCGAAATACCGCAAGGTCTATGCGCTGCTGCAGCACGACGCCGGTCTTCGCGGCAAGATCGAGCAGGCAGCAGCGACCTATGGCATCGATCCTATGCATATCGTCGGCGCCATCGTCGGCGAGCACACCTACAATGTCGACGCCTACGACCGGCTGCAGACCTACTACGTCAAGGCGATCTCCTATCTGTCGAGCAAGCTGTCCTTCGCCTACGAAGGCGAGGACATCACCGATTTCGTGCAACGGCCGCAATTCCAGGAATGCGTCGGCAAATCGGATAGTTACGAGCTCTGGGAATGCCGCGAGCAGGTGTGGAACCTTTCCTTTCGCGGCAAGACTGTCGGCGGTGAGAGCTTCCCCGACGACCGCTTCGGCGCGACTTTCTTCCAGCCCTATTATGCCGGCCAGACTTTTGGCCTGGGCCAGCTCAATCCGCTGACCGCCTTGCAGATGAGCGATCTCGTGCACCAGGTGTCCGGCCTGCCGAAGCTCGACGTCGGCGATCCGAACGCGGTCTACAAGACCATCATGGATCCGGACCTGACCTTGGACTATGTCGCGGCGACGATCCGGAAATCGATCGATGCCTATCAGAGCATTGCCGGCTTCGACATATCGGGCAATCCCGGCATCACATCGACGCTCTACAATGTCGGCAATCCTGAGCAGCGCGCCCATGCGCTGAAGGCCGAAAACGACAGGCGCCGCGCCGCGGGCGAACCGGAGAAGCTGCCTGAGGAAAATTACTATGGCTGGCTGGTCAACGACAAACTGCCGGAGCTCAACGCGCTGTTTTAGTGGGTGTTGAGATCTGGCCTTCGAGCTGAAATCGAAGTCGCCTCTTCGGCGTTTGCGCTGCCCCTCATCGCCCTGCCGGGCACGTCTCCCCGTATAGCGACGGGGAGAAGGACGCCTTCGCAAAGGATTTCGCCAATCGCCCAGGGTTGCAGAAAGAACGCCAGGGTCGCGGCCAGCTTCTTTCTCCCCGTTTACGGGGAGAAATGCCCGGCAGGGCAATGAGGGGCGGCGCCTGCTTTCGACAATCGGCACGCACCGGGCTCACGCCGCCAGCAGCGACTTCAGCTTGATCGTTTGCGAACCGAGCGCCTCAGGCGCCGGCTTTGCCCTTTTTGCGATCAGCATCTCGGCCAGCCTGATGTCGCGGGCGACAGAATTGCCCGGACCGATTCCGCTCGCCGCGACCAGCGTGCCGTCTTGCGCCAGGTGAAACAGGATGAAGGCGCCGTCGTCGAGGTCGCGGCGCACGACCTTGCTGCCCTCGTCCGACAGCCCAGATATCTGCAAGGTCAGGCCGTACTGATCCGACCAGAACCATGGCACAGCCGAGTGGGCCTCACCGGCGCCAAGCATGTTGCTGGCCGCAATCGCGCCCTGCTCCTGCGCGTTGCGCCAGGCCTCCAGCCGCACGCGCCGGCCGCCATAGACGGCAAGCGGAAACGAGCAGCAATCGCCGGCGGCAAAGATATCCGGATCGCTGGTGCGAAGCTCGGCATCGACGGCTATGCCGTTGTCGATCGTCAGGCCCGCTTCTGCGGCAAGTCCGGTCACCGGCACAGCGCCGATGCCGATCACCGCCAGGTCGGCGACGATGTCCTGCCCGCCGGCAAGCGCGATGCTCACCTCGGCGCCGTCATCGGCAATCGCGGCGATTGCGTCGCCGCACAGGATTTTGACGCCTTCGGCTTCATGCGCCTCGTGGACGATCTTGGCGATCTCGGCCGGCACGCCGCGCATCAGGATGCGCGGCTGCGCCTCGATGACGGTGACAACTGCGCCCAGTCTGCGTGCTGCGGCGGCGAGCTCAAGACCGATGAAGCCGCCGCCAACGATGGCGATGCGGTTTCCGGCGCGGAGATGGGCTCGAATTGCCAGCGCGTCGTTGAAGGTCCGGAGATAGGCACAACGCGGCCCGAGGCCCGGCATTGGCAGTCTGCGCGGCAGGGAACCGGTCGCCAGCAGCAATTTGTCGTATGGCAGCGCCGAGCCGTCCGACAGGCGCACGACATGAGCAGCGCGGTCGATCGCCACCGCCTGAACCGAATGGATATGCCTTATCGATCTCTCGGCCAGGATCTCATCGCTGGCGATCGCCTTGATCACCGGCGCATCGCCGGCCATCGCGTCCTTCGACAGCGGCGGCCGCTCATAGGGCAGATGCGGCTCGTCGCCTACCAGCGTCACCGGGCCATCATAGCCGAGATCGCGCAGCGCCAGGGCAGCCCGCCCGCCGCATTCGCCGGCGCCGATGATGAGCATTCCTTTCGCCATCACCGTCACCCGATCTGAATGAGGATTTTGCCGGCGTCGAGCTTGACCGGATAGGTCCTGAGATTGACGCAGACCGGCGCGCCCCTGGCTGCACCAGTCTTGTAGTTGAAGCGGCCATTGTGCTTCGGGCATTCGATGATGTCGTCCATCACCAGCCCGTCGGCCAGATGCACCTTCTCATGCGTGCAAAGGCCGTCCGTCGCGAAATATTCGTCGTCGGGACTGCGATAGATGGCGAAGGTGCGGCCGTCATGGTCGAACCGCATCACGTCCTCTTCGTCGATGTCATCGGCACCACAGGCCTCGACCCAGTCGCTCATTGGTCCTCCCGGCAGAATTTTTCTTGGTCAACATGCCCCGGCACAGGCGCGCAAATCATTCGGCTGCTGCCGCGACGGCGTCGTTATCGTTGTGGAATTCCTCGCGATAAGGCTTGGCGGTCGGCGGCAGTTCGCGCTTGAGGAAATAGTCTTCATTGCGCAGCTGGCGCAGGAAGGCAGGCACCATCTCGCGATAGCCGGCCAGGATCGATGGCGTCGGCGCCGGCAGGTCGTGCTTGATCAGCTCATGCAGCCTCGGCAGCGCGTGGTAGGGCACCATCGGGAACATGTGGTGCTCGACGTGGTAGTTCATGTTCCAGTAGATGAAGCGGCTGATCGGGTTCATGTGGACCGTGCGGCTGTTGAGGCGATGGTCGATGACATTTTCGGCGAGGCCGCCGTGCTGCAGCAGGCCGGTCATGACATGATGCCAGGCGCCGTAAAGCCTGGGCAGACCGACCAGCATCAAGGGCAGGAACGAGCCGCCATAAAGCGCCAGCGCGATTGTCGCGGCATAGATCGCGGTCCAGATGCGGGCAATGCGGATCGCCTTTGGCTGCTCCTGCTCGGGAATGAAGGTCTTTTCCGCCGGGCTGATGATACCGGCCGCGTTGCGCACCATGTCGGCCATGGCATGCCAGGCATCGACAATGCCGAAGAAATTGAGCACGACGCGCAACAGGTCCGGCGGGCGCATCACCGCGATCTCCGGATCGCGGCCAACGATGACCGTGTCAGTGTGATGCCGTGTATGGCTCCAGCGCCAGGTCACCGGGTTGCGCATGATCATGAAGCAGGCGATCTGATAGACCGCATCATTCATCCACTGCGTCCTGAAGGCGGTGCCGTGGCCGCATTCGTGCCAGCGTGAATCAGTGGAAGAGCCGTAGAGCACGCCATAGACGAAGAAAAACGGCACGCACCACAATGTGCCCCAGAACCAGGCGCCGCCGGCGCCGCTCACGACCAGGGCGGAGAGCCAGATGATGGTGTCGCGGATCGCCGGCCCATCGGAGCGCTGCATCAGCTCCTTCATCTGCTTGCGGGGCACGTCGGTATGATACCATTCGGCCGCCGCCAGGCCGGTCTCGACGGCGCGTTTCGCGTCGCGGCCGAGCAGGCTGTAGTCTCGCCGGGACGGCATTGCGGATAGTGTCGCTTCCATTGAGGCTGCCTCCGTCGGCATCCGTCGGAACGGGTGCCTCTGCCACAGGTGCTTATGCCCTAAAATAACGCCAAGCCGTGATAGGCTCAACATCATGAAGATAGTTTCTATCATTTCCCATCAGAATGATGTATAACCTATGCCAGGCAATCAGGCAGGAAGCGTATGGCAAAACGGCCGACCATCACCGATCTGGCGCGTATTTCGGGGGTCAGCGTCGCCACCGTCGATCGGGTGCTGAACAATCGCCTGCCGGTGCGCGAGGAAACCGCGCGCCGCGTCTATGAGGCCGCCACCAGCATCGGCTACCACGCCGCCGGGCTGATCAAGCAGCGGATGCGCCAGGAACTGCCGGAATACCGGCTCGGCTTTCTGCTGCTGAGGGGCAATGATGTTTTCTACAGCGATTTCGCCCGCGAGATCGAACTGGCAGTTTCGCAATCGCAGCGCTTCCGCGGCGTCGCAACCATCGATTTCGCCAGTTCGCTGGCCCCCGACGAGATCGCCGCGCAGATGCGCAAGCTGGCGGCGAAATCCAGGGCAGTCGCCCTTGTCGGTCCGGACCATCCGACGCTGACGGCAGCCGTCGAGACCCTGAAGGCGAGGGGGCAACCCGTCTTCTCCCTGCTATCCGACTTTGCAGCCGGCATCCGCGAGGGCTATGTCGGCCTCGACAACCGCAAGGTCGGTCGTACCGCGGCCTGGATGATCGCCAGAGCGGCGAGAAAGCCCGGCAAGGTCGCCCTTTTCGTCGGCAGCCATCGCTTCCATGGCCATGAGCTGCGCGAGATCGGCTTCAGATCGTTTTTCCGCGAGCATGCGCCGGAATTTACGGTGATGGAGACGCTGGTCAACCTGGAAGCCAACCAGGTGACCCATGATGCAATGATCGATCTTCTGGCGCGGTACCCGGATCTGGCCGGCTGCTATGTCGCTGGCGGCGGCATGGAAGGCGCGGTTTCCGCGCTACGGGCGGCCAGGCCGGCAAACATGCCAGTGGTCGTCTGCAACGAGATCAACGCCGAATCGCGCGCGGCGCTCGCCGACAACATCCTGACCATGGTGATTTCGACGCCGCTGGCAGCACTATGCCGCGAGCTTGTCGGACTGATGGTGCATGCCATCGAGGCAGGCGCCGCCAATGCGCCGGGCCAGACCTTCCTGCCCTTCGACATCTATCTGCCGGAAAACATCTAGGCTCGGGCAGAACATCTGGGCTCAGCCAAGACATCCTGTTTAGATCGGGGCGTCGGCAGTGATGTGAACCATCAGCCTGATGGATTCTTGCAGAAGGTTTGCCGGCCCTCAGCCGCGTTGTCCGAAAAAACCGGCAGCCGCTTTCGGAATCTCCTTGACGCACGCCAGTAGAATGGAATAAATATTTCACCAACTAGGTATTTTGGTTCTTTCGTTCCGGAACATCTGTTTCAACGGAGGGCTTGGCGTTCCAGCCAACGCGGAAATCGCCATCGGAAACGGAGAAGCAATCGGGAGAGATTCCCTGGGAGATCGGGGATTCCGGGTAGATCGGTGCAGCCGGACACCAATTCTGTGGAGGAGAGATAGAATGAAAAAGCTGCTGTTGGGCGCCGCATTCCTGGCGCTGATGAGCTCGTCCGCCCTCGCTGCCAAAATCGGCGTGTCGATGGCGCTGTTCGACGACAATTTTCTCACCGTGCTGCGCAACGGCATGATTGAGCAGGCCAAAGGCATGGAAGGCGTCGAACTGCAGGTCGAGGACGCGCAGAACGACGTCGCCAAGCAACTCGACCAGATCAAGAACTTCGTCGCCTCGGGCGTCGACGCGATTGTCGTCAATCCAGTCGACACCTCGGCCACCCAGGCAATGTCGGATGCCGCCGCTGCGGCCAACGTTCCGCTGGTCTATGTCAACCGCGAGCCGGTCAATGTCGACACGCTGCCGGACAACCAGGCTTTCGTTGCCTCGAACGAGGTTGAGTCAGGCACTCTCGAGACCCAGGAAGTCTGCCGGCTGTTCAAGGAAGCCGGCAAGACCGAGGCCAATGTCTATGTGATCATGGGCGAACTGTCGAACCAGGCCGCGGTGCAGCGCACCAAGGACATTGACGATGTGATCGCCACTCCCGAATGCAGCTTCATCAAGATCATCGACAAGCAGACGTCGAACTGGAAACGCGAGGAAGCACAGAACCTGATGACCAACTGGCTGTCGACCGGCGCGCCGTTCGATGGCGTGATCGCCAACAATGACGAGAGCGCCATCGGCGCCATCCAGGCCATGAAAGCTGCCAACATCGACATGAAGTCGGTTGTTGTCGGCGGCGTGGACGCCACCCAGGACGCGCTTGCCGCGATGCAGGCGGGCGATCTCGACGTCACCGTGTTCCAGGACGCGGCCGGCCAAGGCGCCGGGGCGCTGGACGCGGCGCTCAAGCTTTCCAAGGGCGAGGCGGTTGAGCAGAAGGTCTACATCCCCTTCCAGCTGGTCACGCCGGCAAACATCGACAAGTTCCTGCAGAAGAATTGAGCAGAGGAGCGTTCTCGATAGGAGCGGCGCGGCAGAGGATCGGACCGGTTTTTGGAAATCCGACGCTTTAAGAACAAAAAGCAGCGCCGCTCCCTCTTTTCCCTCATCGCCGAAACAAGCGGCGGGAGGGCGACTGCAGCTGATGGAGGAAGCAAAAGTTGACACAGACAACCCATGGCGTCGGTGGACTGAGCTATGATGCGAAAAAGCGGACATGGCCTGCCGAATTCAACGTTTTCCTGGCGCTCATCATCCTGGTCGGCGCCTTCGAGCTGATAGGCCGCGTCTTTCTTGGCGACAGCTTCCTGTTCAACACCCGCGCCAACGTCGATACGATCTTCAACGAGGCGCGCCTGCAGATCATCATCCTGCAGGTGTCGATCGTCGGCATCATCGCCATCGGCGTGACGCAGGTGATCATTTCCGGCGGCATCGACCTCTCCTCTGGTTCGATCGTCGGCGCCACGGCGATGATCGCCATGAGCTTCGCCCAGGTGGCGACGGTCAACGGCAACCCGAACCCCAAGGCGATGTTCATCGAGCAGGGCTGGACCGACCTGCCGGTGATCGTGCCGGTGCTTGTCGCGATCGGCTGCGGCCTGCTGGCTGGCCTGATCAACGGCACGCTGGTCGCCTATACCCGCATTCCGCCGTTCATCGCCACGCTCGGCATGATGGTCACCGCGCGCGGTGTCGCCAAATGGTGGTCCAAGGGGCAGCCGATCTCGTTTCCCACCGAGAGTTTCGCCGCCATCGGCAAGGGGCTGATGCCGGTCATCATCTTCATATCGCTGGCGATTTTGTTCCAGCTGATCCTGTCATACACCAGATACGGCAAGCACTGTTATGCCATCGGCTCCAACGAGGACGCCGCGCGCATGTCCGGCATAAATGTCAAGAACCACAAGATCCTCGTCTTCGTCATTGCCGGTATCCTCGCCGCGCTAGCCGCCGTGGTGCTGAGCTCCAAGAACCTCACTGCTCAGGCTGGCATGGGCGTGATGTACGAACTGGACGCGATCGCCATGGCGGTCATCGGCGGCGTCTCGCTGTCGGGCGGCCGCGGTTCGATCATCGGCACGGTGATCGGTGCGCTGATCTTCGGCGTCATCATCTCCGGCTTCACCTTCCTGCGCCTCGACGCCTACTACCAGGAGATGGTCAAGGGCGTGATCATCATCGGCGCAGTCGTTCTCGACCAGTGGCGCCAGCGCCTGCGGGCAATGAGGGCTTGACCATGTCAGACATCGTCCTGAAGACCGAAAACCTGACCAAATACTATGGCGGCGTGCATGCGCTCGAAAGCGCGAATTTCGAACTGCGCAAGGGCGAGCATGTCGCCATCATGGGTGACAATGGCGCCGGAAAATCGACCTTCGTGCGCCAGATCACCGCCGTCGAGCAGCGCACCAGCGGCAAGATCTGGTTCGACGGCAAGGAAGTCAACTTCGCCGGCCCGATCGCGGCGCGCGAGGCGGGCATCGAGACCGTGTTCCAGAACCTGGCGCTTGCCGACGATCTCGACGTGCCGTCGAACCTGTTTCTCGGCCGCGAAAAGGTGCTGTTCAATCTCGGGCCTTTCTCGATCCTCGATCGCAAGTTCATGCGCAAGGCGACCGAGGCAGCGCTGATCCGCACGGCGGTGAAGATTCCCAATCTTTCCAACACCATCCGCCACATGTCGGGCGGCCAGCGCCAGTGCGTGGCAATCGCCAGAACCGCGACTTTCGCATCCAAGCTCATCATCATGGATGAGCCGACGGCTGCACTTGGTGTGCAGGAGACGACGCAGGTCGAAAACATCATCCGCACGCTGAAAGCCAATGGCGAGCCGCTGATCCTGATCAGCCACAACATGCGCCAGGTGTTCGACCTCGTCGACCGCATCGTCGTGTTCAGGCGCGGCCGCATCGTCGCCAACCTGCGCAAGCAGGACACCGACGGCAACGACATCGTCTCATACATCACCGGCGCCAAGACCGGAGAGGCGGAACTTGCGGCTTAGGGCGGATGCCGGCGCGGCGGGTCATCGGCCCGTCGCCAATCAGCCGAAATAAGAAAATCTACTGCGCCTTGCCCTGAACGGTGCAGTAAAGACGCACTTCCATTTCGAACCATCCCAAAGGAAATTTCCATGTCTCTCCGCTTCGCTCTTCTCGGCGCCGGCCGCATCGGCAAGGTCCACGCCCGCGCCGTGGGTTCCAATCCGCAGGCCAGGCTGGTCGCAGTTGCCGATGCATTCGAGAAGGCGGCGACCGATCTGGCGTCGGCCTATGGCGCGGAAGTGCGCAGCATCGACGCCACCGAAAAAGCCGGGGATATCGATGCGGTCATTATCTGCACGCCGACCGACACCCATGCCGATCTGATCGAGCGGTTCGCCAAGGCCGGCAAGGCGATCTTCTGCGAGAAGCCGATCGACCTTGACGCCGGCCGAGTGGAAGAATGCCTGGCCGTGGTCGACAAGGCCGGCGCCACTTTGATGGTCGGGTTCAACCGCCGCTTCGATCCGCATTTCGCCGCCGTGCGCAAGGCGATCGACGACGGCGCCATCGGCACGGTCGAGATGGTGACCATCACGTCGCGCGATCCCGGCCCGCCGCCGCTCGACTATATCGGCCGCTCGGGCGGCATCTTCCGCGACATGACCATCCATGATTTCGATATGGCGCGCTTCCTGCTCGGCGAGGAGCCGGTGGCGGTCAGCGCCCATGCCTCGGTGCTGGTCGACAAGAAGATCGGCGAGGCCGGCGACTTCGACAGCGTCAGCATCATCCTCGAAACCGCCTCCGGCAAGCAGTGCATCATCTCCAATTCGCGACGCGCCACTTATGGCTACGACCAGCGCATCGAGGTGCATGGCTCGAAAGGCATGGTGGCGGCCGAGAACCAGCGGCCGGTGTCGATCGAGCTGGCCAATGAAAAGGGCTATACGCGCCCGCCGCTGCACGACTTCTTCATGACCCGCTACCTCGACGCCTATGCCAACGAGATCGCCGCCTTCATCGCGGCGGCGACGTCAGGCAACAAGGCGGCGCCAAGCGGTGCGGACGGGCTGGTCGCGCTGCGGCTGGCGGACGCAGCGCTGAAATCGGCGAGGGAAGGCAAGACCGTCCGCCTCGACAAGACAGTCTGACCATCAACCACAGGAGCAAGGCGATGAACGGTTCCGCCGGTCGCAATTCACAAACACGCGCCATCGTCACCGGCGGCGCGCAAGGCATCGGCTTCGCCGTCGCCGAGGTGCTGGCCGACGAGGGCTGCCGCGCCCTGGCGTTGGTCGGCCGTTCCAGGGAGAAGGGCGACAAGGCGGTCGCCGCACTTGCGAAAGACGGCGTCGACGCCATCTTCATCGGCGCCGACGTCTCAGTGGTGGCCGACTGCAAGCGGGTCGTGGAAACGGCGATCGCTCATTTCGGCACCGTCAATGCGCTGGTCAACGCCGCCGCCACCTCGGCCCGCGGCTCACTGGTCGAGACCTCCGAGGATCTTTTTGACCAGATCTTCCAGACCAATGTGCGCGGCCCCTTCTTCCTGATGCAGGGTGTGGTGGCGCATCTGCTCGACCGCAAGGCGCCCGGCTCGATCGTCAATGTGCTGTCGATGTCGGCGCATTGCGGCCAGTCGTTCCTGGCGCCCTACTCGTCGAGCAAGGGCGCACTGGCGACGCTGACCAAGAATGTCGCCAATGCCTATCGCAGCAATCGCATCCGCTGCAACGCCGTGCTGCCCGGCTGGATGGATACCGAGGGCGAGGCGATCGTGCAGAAGAAATGGCACGACGCGCCGGACGACTGGCTGGAAAAGGCCGAGGCAGCGCAGCCGATGGGCCAGTTGGTGAAGCCGGCGCAGCTTGCCCGGCTGATCAGCTATATGATCAGCCCGCAGTCCGGCGTCATGACCGGCTCGCTGGTCGACTACGACCAAACCATTGCAGGGTCTTCGCCGGAGTAGCGTCATCTGAACGTGACAAGCGCCCCGGCTTCGGCTATAGGGCTGGAATGATCCACCTGACCGCCTCGTTCTGGTACTTTAGCTACGGTAGCTCGCTGGCGGCGGGAGGATTGCGCTCGATCTGAAGATTGCAGCAACAATATCCGAACAGCCGCCAGACCTGGCGGCTTTTTTGTTTCAGCCGGCAGGTCTCCCAACCAGGAGCAGAAAGCCGTGTTGACCACCACAGATGATCTTCGGGTCAAGGAAATCCGAGAGCTGAGTACGCCGGACGACGTGATGCGGGAGATACCGCGCACGCTGACGGCGACGCGCACCGTTGCCGCGTCACGCAACGCCATCCACGCCGTGCTGACCGGAGCCGACGATCGGCTGGTCGTCGTCGTCGGCCCCTGTTCGATCCACGACCCGATCGCTGCCGTCGACTATGCCAGCCGGCTGGTGGCGCTGCGCGAGAGCCTGTCGGACCGGCTGGAGATCGTGATGCGCGTGTATTTCGAGAAGCCGCGCACGACGGTTGGCTGGAAGGGCCTGATCAACGATCCCGACCTGGACGGCAGCTTCAACATCGACAAGGGCCTGCGGATGGCCCGCAACGTGCTCTCTGCGGTCAACAATCTTGGCCTTCCGGCGGCGACGGAATTCCTCGACATGGCCACCCCGCAATACATTGCCGACCTCGTCGCCTGGGGCGCGATTGGCGCGCGCACGACAGAGAGCCAGATCCATCGCGAACTCGCATCCGGCCTGTCCTGCCCGGTCGGCTTCAAGAACGGCACCGACGGCAATTTGCGGATCGCCGCCGAGGCGGTGAAGTCCGCCGCCCAGCCGCATCATTTCATGGCGGTGACGAAGGGCGGACGCAGCGCCATCGCTGCGACCACCGGCAACGAGGACTGCCACGTCATCCTGCGCGGCGGCATTGCGCCGAACTATGACGCAACGAGCATAGCTGCAGCCTGCGCGGCACTCGGCCGGATCGGCGTAGCACCACGGCTGATGATCGACGTCAGCCACGCCAACAGCAACAAGAAGCCGGAGAACCAGCCGACGGTGGCGGCCGACGTCGCGGGCCAGGTCGCGGCAGGCGACGAACGCATCATCGGCGTCATGATCGAGAGCAACCTCGTCGCCGGACGGCAGGAGGTCATGCCCGGCAAGCCGCTCGTCTATGGCCAGAGCATCACCGATGGCTGCATCGACTGGACAACCACCGAGACGGTGCTGCACGGCCTTGCCGACGCCATCGAGCGGCGCCGGTCAGCGCGACGCGCCCTGATCGCCAGCCGTCCAGGCGCCGCCTGAAGCGGTTGGCACGGAATTTTGCGGGCGGTTGCTACCGTGCTGCTTGGCTTTGAAAGGCCGGCGCCGCCCCTCATGGGCAATGAGGGGCTGCGTCAATATCGACAATTGGCCCTCTCCAACACAAGCTCTCCCTTGCTCTGGCATGGGTGGCGTCGAGGCTCGGATTGCGGGTCGCTAGCGCACCGCGATCCAGCGCTGTTCCTCGAACGAGCACGCCATGGCATGCACCGTGCGCTCGATCTCAAGGCCTTCGTCAAAATCGATGATCCGCGCCGGCTTGCCGGCCAGCCGCGTCAAAAGCTCGCGGCATTCGATGATCTTGAGGTCGTTGAAGCCGAGGCCGTGGCCGGGCGCCGGCAGGAAGGCGTCGTAGGGCTTGTGGTGCGGCGCCACCAGGATGGTGCGATAGCCTTGCTCGGTCGGGCGGTCGGCTGTCAGGTAAAGCTGGAACTCGTTCATCTGCTCCTGGTCGTACAGGATCGAGCCCCTCGAGCCGAAGATCTGAATGGCGATCCGGCCCTTGCGGCCCCAGGCCGAACGGTTGACCAGCAGTGTGCCGGCAATGCCGTTTTCGAGATGCATCAGCACGCTGGCGATGTCGTAGGTCTCGACCGCGCGACGCCCGCCTGATGCGACGCGGCGATCGGCATAGGGTTTTGCCATGTCGCACATGACGCGGGCGACGCGGCCGAACAGCACCGAGACCAGCGAAAGCGGATGCACGGCGAAATCGTCGAGCGCGCCGTAACCGGACGCCGCCTCGTGCTTCCAGAAGAACAGCGCCTCCGGGTCGGCCATGAAATCCTCGTCCATCTCGATGCGCAGATGATTGATTTCACCGATGATCTTTTCGTCGAGCAGCGCACCGATATGGCGGATGACCGGATTCTGGATGTAGTTGTAGCCGAGCGCGGCCACCTTGCCGGACTTTTTGGCCGCGGCCGCCATGGCTTGCGCCTCGGAAAAACTCGGCGCCATCGGTTTTTCGCACCACAGATGCTTGCCGGCTTCGAGGATGGCGATGGCCATCTCCGGGTGGAACTGGTTCGGCGTGGTCAGCGAGACGATATCGACGTCCGGGTCATCGACGACGGCGCGCCAGTCGCCGGAGCCCTTGGCGAAGCCGAACTCGGCCGCCCGGCGCTTGGCAAGGTCGTCATCGACCTCGCCGAGATGGACCAGCCTTGGCTTGGCCACGTCGGGAAAGACGGTGCCGACCGCGTTCCAGGCGATGGAATGGCACTTGCCCATGAACCCCGTGCCGATAAGACCGACTCCGACCATTTCCTTGTCTCCGCTGCCAGAAAGGTTGTGTGGATGAATTAGTCCATTTTTCCAGAAATGGAACGCATGGCTCATTTTTTATGGTCCTTCTTGCACAGGCTCGCTATGATGGGGCATCACACGGCATCGACTGATGGACCTGGGCGGAGCGACTATGGACGAACGGGTGCCCCGCGATTTCGAGACGCTGCGTACGACGATCCTGGAACGGCGCCAGAGCCTGCCCAAGCGCATCGCGCAGATCGCCGCCTATGCGCTCGACAATCCCGACGATATTGCCTTCGGCACCGCCGCCAGCATCGCCGCCTCCGCCGGCGTCCAGCCTTCGACCTTGATCCGCTTCGCCCAGCAGCTCGGCTTCGACGGCTTCACCAGCCTGCAACTGGTGTTTCGTGAGCGCCTGCGCGAGCGCAATTCGTCTTATGATGAAAGGCTGGCGGCATTGCGCGCCAAGGCCGAGGAAGGCGCCGGTCACCGGGCGATTTTCGACGGCTTCGTCGCCGCGGCGAGCACCTCGCTCAACGATATTTCAGGCAGGTTGAACGAAGACCATTTCGAAGCTGCCATCGCCTTGCTGGCGAAGGCGGAGACGATTTATGTGCTGGCCAAGCGCCGCTCCTATCCGGTCGCCTCCTACATCGCCTATGCGCTGGGCAAGCTCAAGATCCGCAACCAGCTGATCGAATCAGCCGCCGGCCTCAACGCCGAGATGATCAGCTTTGCCTCGCCCAGGGATGCCGTCATCGCCATCAGTTTCTCGCCTTATGCCCCGGCGACCATTGAGGAGGCGCGCGTCATCTCGGAGCAAGGCGTTCCGATCGTAGCGATCACCGACAGTTCCTTTTCCCCGCTCGCCCAGTTCGCCAGAGTCTGGTTCGAGGTCGCCGAGGCCGATTTCGCCGGCTTCCGCTCGCTGTCGGCGACGATGGCGCTGGCCATGGCGCTGACCGTTGCGGTCGGCGAAAAGCGGCGCGACACCGGCGGGAAGCGCAAGGCCTGACAGGCTACTTTTCGGCAAAGGAACGCGCGTTCCATATTGACTATCGATTGGAATTATTATTTCATATTGCCGGCGCCACGCTGCCGCTCGCGCGTGTTACCCAAACGATGTGTTACCAAGACAACAAGGCTGATGGGAGGTTCGAATGAGCGAAGCCGTGGACGCGAAACATGCGCCGCTCGACGTCATCACCATCGGCCGCGCCTCGGTCGATCTTTATGGCCAGCAGATCGGCTCGCGCCTGGAGGACATCAGCTCCTTTGCCAAGTCGGTCGGTGGCTGTCCGGCCAACATTTCGGTCGGCACGGCGAGGCTCGGCCTGCGCTCGGCGCTGCTCACCCGCGTCGGCGACGAGCAGATGGGCCGCTTCATCCGCGAGCAGTTGACGCGCGAAGGGGTTTCGGTTGACGGCCTCAGGACCGATCCGGACCGGCTGACCGCGCTGGTGCTGCTGTCGGTCGAGGACGAGGGCGTGTCGCCGATGATCTTCTATCGCACCGACTGCGCCGACATGGCGCTTTCGGAAGACGACATCGATGAGACGTTCATCGCTTCGGCACGCGCGATCGTCGTCACCGGCACGCATTTTTCGCGGCCCAACAGCGACGCCGCGCAGCGCAAGGCGATCCGTGCCATCAAGGCCACGGGCGGCAAAATGGTGTTCGACATCGACTACCGCCCTAATCTGTGGGGCCTTGCCGGCCATGCCGAAGGCTTCGAGCGCTATGTGAAATCCGACCGGGTCTCCGCCCAGCTGAAGACAGTGCTGCCCGACTGCGACCTGATCGTCGGCACCGAAGAAGAGATCATGATCGCCTCCGGTGCCGATGATTGCCTGAGCGCGTTGAAGACGATCCGCTCGCTATCCAAGGCCACGATCGTCTTGAAGCGCGGCGCCATGGGCTGCATCGTCTATGACGGGCCGATCAGCGACGACCTCGAGGACGGGATCGTTGGCAAGGGTTTTCCGATCGAGGTCTACAATGTGCTCGGCGCCGGCGATGCCTTCATGTCGGGTTTTTTGCGCGGCTGGCTCGGCGGCGAGAGCCTGGAGACGGCGGCAACCTGGGCCAATGCCTGCGGCGCTTTCGCCGTGTCGCGGCTGCTCTGCGCGCCGGAATACCCGACCTTCGAGGAATTGCAGTTCTTCCTGAAGAACGGCAGCAGGCACCTGGCGCTGCGCAAGGACGAGGCGATCAACCATATCCATTGGGCGACGACGCGCCGGCGAGACATTCCCTCGCTGATGGCGCTGGCCTGCGATCACCGTATCCAGCTTGACGATGTCGCCGCGAAGGCAGGCGCCGACCCGTCGCGCATCCATGATTTCAAGGTGCTGACGGTCAAGGCGGCGGCAAAGGTTGCCGCCGGCCGCGCCGGCTACGGCATGCTGCTCGACGAAAAATACGGCCGCGAGGCGATGTTCGAATTCGCCCGCCATCCTTTCGCCTGGCTTGGCCGGCCAGTCGAATTGCCTGGATCGCGGCCGCTTCGTTTCGAATTCTCGCAGGATATCGGCTCGCAACTGATCGAGTGGCCGGTCGACCATTGCATCAAGTGCCTGTGCTTCTATCACCCCGACGACCCGGAGGCGCTGAAGACCGAGCAGCAGCAGAAGCTCAAAAGCCTGTTCGAAGCCGCGCGGAAAGTGGGGAGAGAACTTCTCATCGAGATCATCGCCGGCAAGCACGGCGAGCTCGACGACACGACGATTCCGCGGGCGCTGGAGGAACTCTATGCGCTTGATATCAAGCCCGACTGGTGGAAGCTTGAACCGCAGGCCTCAGCCGGGGCCTGGGCGAAGATCGAAGCGGTGATCCTGAAGAACGATCCGTGGTGTCGCGGGGTTGTGCTGCTCGGCCTCGAAGCGCCACAGGAAGAACTGGAAGCGGCCTTTGCCGCCACCGCCAAGGCGCCCATCGTCAAGGGCTTCGCCGTCGGTCGCACCATCTTCATCAACGCGGCCGAACAATGGCTTGCCGGCAAGATGTCGGACGAGGAGGCGGTGGCCGACATGGCGTCGCGCTTCGAGAGGCTGACCGAGGCATGGCTTGCCGCGCGCGGCCGCAAAGCAGCATAAGAAGGCGCGGCATAAGGACTGCGGAGGAAAACAACATGACCAAGACAATCCGCCTGACGATGGCGCAGGCGCTGACCCGCTTTCTCGGCTGCCAGATGACCGAGATCGACGGCAGGAAAATGCCGATCTTCGGCGGCGTCTGGGCGATTTTCGGCCACGGCAATGTCGCCGGCATCGGCGAGGCGCTTTATCAGGTGCGCGACGAATTGCCGACCTTTCGCGCCCACAACGAACAGGCCATGGCGCATGCGGCGATCGCCTACGCCAAGGCCAATTTCCGTCGCCGGTTCATGGCGGCAACCAGTTCGATCGGCCCCGGCGCGCTCAACATGGTGACGGCGGCGGCACTTGCGCATGTAAACAGGTTGCCCGTCCTGTTTCTCCCCGGCGACGTCTTCGCCAATCGTATCCCCGATCCCGTGCTGCAGCAGGCAGAGGATTTCTCCGACGGTACCGCGACGGTCAACGACTGCTTCCGGCCGGTGTCGCGCTATTTCGACCGCATCACCCGGCCCGAGCAGATCATCCCGGCGCTCAACCGTACCATGCAGGTGCTGACCGATCCGGCCGAATGCGGACCGGTGACCTTGGCGCTCTGCCAGGACGTGCAGGCCGAGGCCTTTGATTACCCCGAGAGCTTCTTTGCCGAACGGGTCTGGCATCAGCGCCGGCCGCGTCCGGACCGTGGGGAATTGGCGGCCGCGGTGGCGGCGCTGAAGGCGGCAACAAAGCCCTTGGTGATTGCCGGCGGCGGCGTGCTTTATTCGCAGGCTTCCGGCGAACTGGCGCAGCTGGCGCAAGGCGCCGGCATCCCGGTCTGCGAGACGCAGGGCGGCAAATCCTCGCTGCCGGACGATCATCTCCTCAACATGGCGGCGGTCGGCGTCACCGGCACTTTGGCGGCCAACCGGCTGGCTGAAGAAGCCGATGTCGTGCTTGCCGTCGGCACCAGGCTGCAGGATTTCACCACCGGCTCGTGGGCGCTGTTCAAGAATTCCGGCAAGACCATCATCGGGCTGAACGTCCAGCCTTTCGACGCGGGCAAGCACCAGGCGTTGCCGCTGGTAGCCGATGCGGCCGAAGGGCTGGCCGAACTCGGCGCGGCGCTGAACGGCTGGCAGGCGCCGGCAGCCTGGACCGATAATGCGGCCACGGGCAAGAAAGAATGGCAGGCCGAAGCCGGCAAGGTGACGGCCTCGACCAATGCCGCCTACCCGTCGGACGCGCAGGTGATCGGCGCCGTGCAACGCGCCATGGGCTCCGACGTGATATTGCTTCATGCCGCCGGCGGCCTGCCCGGCGAATTGCACAAGCTCTGGCAGGCGGGCGCGCCCGGCTCCTACCACGCCGAATACGGCTTCTCGACCATGGGCTACGAGATCGCAGGCGGGCTCGGCGTCAAGATGGCCAAGCCCGACGAGGAGGTCGTCGTCATGATCGGCGACGGCTCCTATCTGATGCTCAATTCCGAGATCGCAACGTCGGTCATGCTCGGCCTCAAGCTGACCATCGTGCTGCTCGACAACAGCGGCTATGGCTGCATCAACCGGCTGCAGATGGCAACCGGCGGCGCCAATTTCAACAATCTGCTGAAGGACGCCCGCCACGAGATTTTGCCCGACATCGACTTCGCCGCGCATGCGGCAAGCCTCGGCGCCATCGCCGAGAAGGTTTCGTCGATCGCCGGGCTGGAAACGGCGCTGGCAAAGGCGAAAGGGAATAGCAAGACGACGGTACTGGTCATCGACACCGATCCACTGGTGTCGACCGATGTCGGCGGCCATTGGTGGGACGTCGCCGTACCGGAAGTTTCTTCGCGGCCGCAGGTCAACGCCGCACGCAAAGCCTATGAAGAAAAGCGGCGGATGCAGAGTGTTGGTGATTGATTTCGGCGCTGCCAAGCCCCTACCTCCCTCTTGTGGAGAGGTCGGACCGAAGGTCCGGGTGGGGTCCGGCGCCGCACCCCCACCCCCCTGCTTCGCAGCCACCCTCCCCACAAGGGGGAGGGTGGACCCGAACTAACATTGGAGTGACGACTTGAAAGCCAAACTGGGCATGTCCCCCATTGCATGGTGGAACGACGATCTTGCGGAACTCAGCGATGACGTGTCGCTGGAGGAATGCTTGGCGCAGTCGCGCTCGGCGGGCTTCACCGGCATGGAAATGGGCCGCCGTTTTCCCAGTGATCCGAAAATCATGCTGCCGATCCTGAAGGAGGCCGACGTGACGCTCTGCGGCGGCTGGTTCTCCGGTACGCTGGTCGACGAAGACATCGCCAGCAATAAGGATCGCATCCAGCCGATGATCGATCTGTTCAAGGCGGTGAACGCGCCCTGCATCGTCTATGGCGAGGTCGGGCGCTCCATCCAGGGTGACCGCTCAAAGCCGCTCGCCACCAAGCCGAGGCTTTCGGACGACGAGATGAAAGCCTATGCGAGGCGTCTCACGCAGTTCGGCGAATGGTGCGCCGAGCAGGGCATGCCGCTCTCCTACCACCATCATATGGCGGCGGTCGTCGAGACCGAGCCGGAGCTCGATGCGTTCATGCGCTATTCGGGAGAAGGCATTCCACTGCTGCTCGACGCCGGCCATCTGGCCTTTGCCGGCGGCGATGTTCTGCGCGCCATCGACAACCATCACCAACGCATCAATCATGTCCATGTCAAGGACGTGCGCATGGAGGTGATCGAAAAACTCGATCGCCAGAAGCAATCCTTCCTCGATGCCGTGGCGCTCGGCGCCTTCACGGTGCCGGGGGATGGCTCGCTGGATTTTGGTGCCATTGTGGAAAGGCTGGCGAGCTACGGCTATGAAGGCTGGTTCGTGGTCGAAGCCGAGCAGGACCCCAAGAAGAATCCGCCGCTCAGGATGGCGCAAGTCGGCTACAAGGAATTGATGCGGGTGATGACGGCCGCCGGCTACACGGTTGAAACGCAGGGCTTCCCCAATGCTTGAGCGAGTCTATTCCCGTCGACGGGGTCATCCGATGCGGGGGCTGATCCGATGAAGGATTCAGAGCATCCGTTCTTCCGGCCGCTGTGGCGGCGTGTTGCCATCGTCGCGGTCTGCCTGGGCTGGGCCGTGGTCGAGTTTGCCACCGGCGCGCCGTTCTGGGGCACGATCGCGCTCGGCTTCGCCGGCTATGCCGTCTGGCAGTTCTTCTATCTCTACAAGCCGGCCGACAGCGGCAAGGGTTCGGCCGACGCCGAACCAAAGGAGTGAAGTGCGATGTCGAAACTGCTCGTCAAAGCCGATAAGGGCCATGGCCGCGTCGCACATGTGACGCCGCAAAACGCCGGCTGGACCTATGTCGGTTTCGATCTGCATCGATTGCGGCCCGGCGAGACCGTCTCCGGACAAACCGCGAGCCGTGAAGTCTGCCTGGTGTTCGTCACCGGCAAGGGCAAGGCCAAGGCCGGCGGCAAGGATCTCGGCCTGCTCGGCGAACGCATGTCGCCCTTCGAAGGCAAGCCGTGGTCGGTCTATGTGCCGCAGGGCTCTGACTGGTCGGTGACCGCCGACACCCGTCTCGAACTCGCGGTCTGCTCGGCGCCGGGGCTTGGCGGCGGCCTGCCGGTCCGCGTCATTGCGCCAAAAGATCTCGGCCAGGAGGTTCGCGGCAAGGGCACCAACACGCGCTATGTCACCAACATCCTGCCGGAAGGCGAGCCGGCCGATTCATTGCTGGTGGTCGAGGTCATCACGCCCGGCGGCCACACGTCGAGCTATCCGCCGCACAAGCATGACCAGGATAATCTGCCGGCCGAATCCTATCTCGAGGAGACCTATTACCACCGCCTCAATCCGCCGCAGGGCTTTGCCTTCCAGCGCGTCTACACCGATGCCGACCGGAACGGCGCTCGTTCGCTCGACGAGGCGATGGCGATCGAGGACGGCGACGTTGTGCTGGTGCCCAAGGGCTATCACCCTTGCGCCGCCTGCCATGGCTACGATCTCTACTACCTCAACGTCATGGCCGGGCCGAAGCGGACGTGGAAATTCCACAACGCGCCCGAGCACGAATGGCTGATGAAGGCCTGAGGCGCTGCCCGTCCGGGTCGGCAAACTGGCCCAAGGCGAAAAAAATCGTCGGCTAATGACCCGCCTGAACAAGTTTGTTATCAGGAGCGATCATCAGCTTCGTCATTTCGTCATGCAAATCGCCTATGGCAGCGGGAGTTGACGAGGACTTTCGATGCGCTACGCTATCTATTTCACCCCCCGGCAGGACGAACCGCTGGCGCGGATCGCTGCCAATTGGCTCGGCCGTGACCCGTTCGGCGCCGCCACGAGGCCGGTCGAGGCCGTGCGCGAACTGTCGGCGGCGGAAGTCGCCTTCCATACCGCTTCAGCGCGCCGCTACGGTTTTCATGCGACGCTGAAGGCGCCCTTCCGGCTGGCTTCGAACGAAACGGAAGCCGCGCTTCGCGCGGCACTGGACGACTTCGCCGAAACGACGCCGGTGGTGACGATCCCACGGCTGGTCGTCAGCCAGATCGACGGCTTCTTCGCGCTGGTGCCGGAAGGTCCGTTGCCGGCGCTCAACCGCTTCGCCGACGACGTCGTGCGCGACTTCGACCGTTTTCGCGCGCCGCTGAGCGAGGCTGAGATCGAACGGCGCAGCCCTGACTCGCTGAAGCCGGCTGAATTCCGCAATCTCTGCCAGTGGGGTTACCCCTATGTCTTCGAGACCTTCCGTTTTCATATGACGCTGTCCGGCCGGGCCTCGTCACAGGAAAGCCCTCGTCTTCGCGCAGCAATCGACAGCCTGTTTGCGGGAGTCCTGCAACGGCCGGTGCCGGTGGACGCACTGACCCTGTTTGTCGAAACCGAACCTGGCGCCCCGTTCATGGTGCTCTCCCATCACGCGCTCGGGCGCCGCCCGGCGAGAAAAACCGCCTGAAATACAATTTATTCAACCGCTTTTGTGCGACGCCAACTCATCCCAATCGGTGATTCAATTGGCTGAAAAAATGCTCCAAGGACTGCCTGAAATGACCGTCGAGACCGTTCTCAACAATGCCCGCATCGTGCTTGCCGACGAGATCGTCGAAGGCTCGATCGTGCTGCGCGACGGCTTGATCGCCGGGATCGATGCCGGCGCCGGCCGAAGCGGCGAGGACATGGGCGGCGATTTCATCATTCCCGGGCTGGTCGAGCTTCACACCGACCACCTCGAAGGCCATTACGCGCCGCGGCCGAAGGTGCGCTGGAACCCGATCGCCGCCGTTCTCGCCCACGACGCGCAGGTGGCGACCGCCGGCATCACCACCGTACTCGATGCCTTGCGCGTCGGCATGGACGACGATGCCGACATGAATTCGGCCGACATGCGCAAGCTGGCCGATGCGATCGAGGACAGCGTCCAGCAGGACCGGCTGCGGGCCGACCATTTCATCCATCTGCGCTGCGAGGTTTCGGCGCCGGATTGCCTCGCAGCCTTCGCGCATTTTGACGGCGATGACAGGATCAAGCTGGCGTCGCTGATGGACCATGCGCCGGGACAGCGCCAGTTCGTCGATTTGGAAACCTATGCCTATTACTACCAGCGCAAGCTGAAGCTGACGGACCGCGAATTCCAGCAATTCTGCGAGAAGCGGATGGCGGAGTCGGCGACGAATTCGGGGCCGAACCGCGCCTTCATCGCTGCCGCCTGCCATCAGCGCGGCATCGTGCTGGCCAGCCATGACGACGCCACGACCGGCCATGTCGACGAGGCGATCGAACAAGGCGTCCGCGTCGCCGAATTCCCGACCACCAAGGAGGCCGCAAAAGCTTCGAAGGCGGCCGGGCTCGGGGTGCTGATGGGCGCCCCGAACGTCATGCGCGGCGCCTCGCATTCGGGCAATGTTTCGGCCCGGACACTCGCCGGCGAAGGCCTGCTCGACATATTGTCGTCCGACTACATCCCCTTCAGCCTGATCCAGTCGGCGTTTTTCCTCGGCGACGTTGTCGACGGCATCTCCCTGCCGCAGGCGGTGGCGATGGTTTCGAGGAACCCGGCCGAGGCAGTCGGCCTTGCCGACCGTGGTGTCATCGAGCAAGGCCGGCGCGCCGATCTGGTTCGCGTCCGTCTTGACGATCATGTCCCGGTTGTCCGCACGGTCTGGCGGCAGGGACGTCGGGTCGCGTGATGGTGTCGGCGTCGATCGATCGTGAATTGTCGGCCGCGGCGTTTCCGATCCTCGACGGGGTGTTCGTCGCCGTCGTCGGGCCGAGCGGCGCCGGCAAGGACACGGTGATCGGCTATGCCCGGTCGCTGTTTGCCGACGAGACCCGGCTGGAGTTCGTGCGCCGGGTCATCACCCGGCCGAGCGACACGGCAAGCGAGGATCACGACACGCTGGCCGATGCGGCCTTCGTCGAGGCTGAGGCGGACGGCGCCTTCGCCATCTCCTGGGAGGCGCATGGCTTGCGCTACGGCATCCCGGCTGAAGTCGACCGGTCGGTGGCCAATGGCCGCGTCGCCATCGCCAATGTCTCCCGCGCCATCATCCCGGCGCTGCGTGATCGCTATGCCAATCTGGCTGTCGTCGAGATCACCGCATCGCCGCAGATCCTGGCCGAACGACTGGCGATGCGCGGCCGCGAGTCGCGCGGCGAAGTGCTGGCGCGGCTGGCGCGCAGCGCCAATGTGGCGTTGTCCGGGCCAGGCGTCACCTCGATCGACAATAGCGGCCCACGCGAGGCGGCCGGCGAGCTTTTTGTCGAAGTGCTGCGCAAGGCAATGGCGTTCTCCGACCGCACCTTACCTTCTCCCCTTGTAGGAGAAGGTGGATCGGCCCGCAGCGCCGAGACGGAAGAGGGGTGTTGGACGGAGTGAGACGTCGGCGCTCCCTGGAACACCCCTCATCCGACCGAGCTTCGCTCGGCCACCTTCTCCCTCTGTGGGAGAAGGGAGAGGCGGAGCCGCTACTCCGCCGCCGCGCCGGCCACGCCTTTGCGGGTTGCCTCCAGCATCAACCGCCGCTCCCGGTACACGCCCCATTGCTGGTCGACCAGCACGCCGATGAGGATCACCCCGCCCATTACCGCGAAATTGAGCGAGGACGGGATGCCGAGCAGGTTGACGAGGTTTTGCAGTTCCTGCAGCAGAACCGTGCCTAGGATCACGCCGATCAGCGAGCCTTCGCCGCCGCGCAGCGAGAAGCCGCCGAGCACGGCTGCGGCAATGGCGTAGAGTTCGTAGAACTGGCCGTGGCTGGCCGGCGAGATCGAGCGCGTGTACATGGCGAAATAGATCGCCGACAGCGCCGTCAGCACACCGCAGATGACATAGGCCGCCATGACGACGCGGCCGGTGCGGATGCCCGAATATTTCGCCGCCTCCTCGTTCTTGCCGATGGCGTAGAGGTAGCGGCCGAACACCGAACGGTGCAGCACCACCCACATCACGATGGCGATGACGATCAGCGCGATAAAGCTGTTCGGCACGCCATAGGATCGCCCGGCGGTCAGGAATTCGAGCTCCGGAAAGTTCTGTCCGAAGGCAAAGCCCGCCGTGCCGTCGGCTGTGTAGAACCGCGCCACGCCGCGATAGATCAACAGGCCGCACAGCGTCACCACGAAAGGCTGCAATTTGAGCCGCGTGATCAGCCAGCCATGTGCCAGCCCGATGATGCCGCCAAGCACCAGGATCAGCGGCAGTGCCACCGGCCATGCCATGCCGCGCGTGGCGATGAAATCGACGAACAGGACGCCGAGTAGCGCAACCACCGAGCCGACCGACAATTCGATGCCGCCGGTGATGATGACGAAGGCCTGGCCGATCGCCAGGATGCCGAACAGCCCGATCAGGTTCGATGTGTTGGCGAGGTTGATCGGCAGCAGGAAACGCGGGTTGATGATCGCCACCACCGCTCCGACCACAAGGATCAGGATCAGCAGGCCGAGATCTTTCTTGCTCATCGTCTTCTCCCCAATGCCTGCCTAAGCAGGTTCCGCAAAAGTGTTGCGCGGTTTTGCGACCGGAACCTGCGCCAAACAAAAGCTATTTCGGCTGCTTGCCGACGGCCAGCAGCAGCACGTTTTCCTGGCTGAACTGTTCCTTGTCGAGAATGCCTGAGATCTGGCCCTCATGCATGACGGCGATGCGGTCGGAGACGCCGATCACCTCCTCCATGTCGCTCGATATCATCAGCACGGCGACGCCGGCATCGGCCAGCGCCCGCATCAGCCCGTAGATCTCCGCCTTGGCGCCGATGTCGATGCCGCGCGTAGGCTCGTCGAGGATCATCACCTTGGGGCTCATGGCCAGCCACTTGGCCAGCACCACCTTCTGCTGGTTGCCGCCCGACAGCGTGCCGGTGCGCGTCGCCACCGAGGGCGCCTTGATGCCGAGATTGCGTTTCTGCTTCTCGGCGGTGACGGCTTCGGCACGGGCAGAGACCAGGGATCGCCGGGCATGGGCCGGCAGATTGGGAAGCGAAATGTTCTGGGCAATCGACAGGTCGAGCAGGATGCCGGTCAGCTTGCGATCCTCGGGGACGAGGAAGATCCCGTTGGCCACAGCGTCGGCCGCCGAACCAAGAGCCAGATCTTTTCCATCAAGCTGGAGCGCGCCGCCAAGGCTCTTCTCGATGCCGAAAAGCACGCGCGCCAGTTCCGTGCGGCCGGAGCCGACAAGACCCGCCAGGCCAAGGATTTCGCCGCGCCTGACGCCGAGATCGACCGGTCGGTCTGGAAAGGCGCTGGTGCGAACGGCCTTGGCCGACAGTGCGACGGCGCCGGGCGGGCGGGCCGATTCTGCGGCCTTCTCCCGCTCCTTCAGCATGCGGCCGATCATCAGCTTGACCATCTGGTCGTGGTTGATGGCGTTCTTCGGCAGCGTGCCGGCAAGCATGCCGTCCCTCAGCACGACGACGCGGTCGGCAACCCGCTCGACCTCGTGAAGGCGATGCGAGATGAAGATGACGCTGATGCCGTCGGCCTTCAACGCCTTGATGACATCGAGCAGCTTGTCGGTTTCGGCAAGGGGCAGGCTCGACGTCGGCTCGTCGAGGATGACCAGCCGCGCCTCGATCGACAGCGCCTTGGCGATTTCGACCATCTGCTGCTGGGCAAGCGACAGCGCCGATACCGGGGTGTCGGCCGAGAAATTGGCGCCCACACGTTTGAGCAGCGGCGCCGCCAGCATGCGCAGCCTGGTGCGGTCGACAAGCCTGAGCGGACCGGCGCGCAACGGCTCGCGGCCGAAAAAGATGTTGGCGGCAACGTCGAGGTTTTCGAACAGGTTGAGTTCCTGGTGGACGAAGGCGATGCCGGAACCGATGCTGGCCTCGACCGTCAGCCCGTCATGGGCGACGCCGTCGACGGTGATCGTGCCGGTGTCGGGTGTGGTCACGCCGCCGAGGATCTTCATCAGCGTCGACTTGCCCGCACCGTTTTCGCCGACGAGGCCGATAACCTCGCCAGGCCTGACCTCCAGCGAAAACCCGTCCAGCGCGACCACGCCGGGATAGGTCTTGCGCACGGCCTCGAGACTGAGGAACGGGGCAATCGTAGATGCGCCGATGGATGCGTCGGAATAGTTCATCATGCCTGACAGCAGTTGGCGGGCCAGCCTCCCCGCAGATTGACGAGCCTGATCAGGCCCGTCAATAACAAGCGGAGCCAGTCACGCCAGCGTCGCGCTGCCCCTCACCCCTAACCCTCTCCCCGTAAAAAACGGAGGATTCGCCAGCGTTGCAACCACTGCCCTTCTCCCCGTTCTGCACGGGAAGAAGGGGATGAGGGCCAGCGCCGACGACGCTCAGTTTCCGGACATCGCTTTCAGATTGGCGGCATAGGCGTCGACGTCGTCCTTGCCGATGATCTTGGTCGGGATGATGATCAGGCCGTTCTCCGGAATACCCGACTTGTCGCCCTCGAGATAGGCAGCCATCAGCTTCATGCCCTGGTAGGCCCACTCGAACGGCTGCTGCACGACGGTGGCGGCAACGGTGCCTTCCTTGACGCCGCCGAGCGTGATCGGATCGTCGTCGAAGCCGACGACCGTGATCTGGCCGAGCTTGCCGGCGTCGCGCAGCGCTTCATAGATGCGCGGGGTGTTGTAGGAATAGAAGCCGACCATGCAGGTGACGTCTGGGCTGGCGACCAGCGCGTCCTCGACGTTCTTCTTGGCGCGGGCCTGGTCGATGTCGTCGCCACGCACGTCGATCAGCTCGATCTTGGTGCCGGCGAGCCCTTCCTTCATGCCTTCGATGCGCTCCTTGGCATTGTCGGCGCCGAGCAGGCCGACGAAGCCGAGGCATTTGCCGCCGTCGGGCATCGCCTTCTTGGCGATCTCGGCCGCCTGCTTGCCGGCATCGATGTTGGACGAGCCGATATAGGCGATACGCTTGGTCTGCGGCGCGTCGCTGTCGGTGGTGAACAGCGCCGTCTCCGAGGCGATCTTGTTGAGCCCGTCGGTCGAGGTCTTGGGATCGACGGCCGAAACCATGATCGCCTTGACGCCGGCCGTCACCAGATCATCCATCAGCCGCTGCTGGATGGCGACCGACGACTGTTCCGGATATTTGAGCTCGAGATTGTAGTTGGGCAATTCGGCCTGGGCCTTCTTGACGCCGGCTTCGGCCGCTTTCCAGAAATCGGAAGCGCCGTTGACGACGAAGGCCAGCGTCGGTTTGTCCTGGGCACCGGCGATCGCCGTGAAGGACAGACCGAGAGCCAGGGCCGCTGCGGCGACGGACACATTTCGTATCGCAGATTTCATGTTCAACCTCCCATTTGATTCAGTCATTTTCGCTGATCTGAACTTTGTCGAATGCGGCTTGGACGCCCTCCTCCTCAAGGGTGCTGGCAGCGAAAGAACGGCGCCATCCCAGCCGCGATTTTGGACTTTAGAGACTCATTGGCAGCTCGTATAGTCGGATTTGTCTGACATTTCAGAATTGCGTGGCGTTGCTTTGCCGACCCAAGAGCCCGGATGCCGCGCCACACCCCTGCTTCCCGTCTTGGCCCGTTCGGTCCCGAGCCGGGCATGACGAATTGAGAATAGAACGCTTACTGCTATTAGTAAATAGTATTAGTCTCTGGTTGGAAACCTGGTTGTCGCTGGCGAATGGCTGCCTGCCGTGTGGTGAGAAAGGGAACCTTGAAATTGGATCACGTTCCCAGCAATCGATCTTCCAGAACCGCGTATCGCTGTCTCCGCGCTGCTAGCCATTCGGCTGCCAGGATGATAATAATGATTAATCGAGTGCCTGTTTTATAAATGCGAAGCGCCGTCGGCCGTCCTGCCGTCTTTAATGATGTCCCAGGACGACCGCTGGTTAGCCAAGCCGGGAATATGGAATACAATGCCATGAGCGAACCAACGGATCTGCGCGATCCTGCCCTCGAAGCCTCCCGGCGCCGAAAGCCATCGGCCAAGAATCCCAAGAGTCGCGTCACCATGACCGATATCGCCAGGGCCGCCGGCTGCTCGCAGGCAACGGTTTCGTTCGTCCTCAACAACACGCCGGGCATAAGGCTCTCGCAGCAGACCCGCGATCGGGTGATTGAGGCCGCGCGGGGTCTCGGCTATGCGCCACCAGCCTTCTCTGCTCTTCGCAGCCCTATCGCCTCGTTCGAAGGGCTGGACGGGGTGATCGGCTTCGCAGTCGATCAACTGGCGACCAGTCCCGAGGCAGTCGTCGCCATAGAAGGAGCGCGCCAAGCCTCGTGGAATGCCGGGAACGTCGTGCTGGTCGCTCAGACTTTGGGTGATTCCGTCATGGAGCCGCGCGCGATTGCGGCACTGACCAAGCGAGGCATTTCGGCGCTGATCTACATGACCATCTTCACGCGCGAGATCGCCGCGCCCGACTATCTCTACGACCTCGATATCCCGGTCATCCTGCTCAATTGCTATACCGCCGACTACGCCTTCCCCGCCGTGGTGCCGAGCGAAATCGCCGGCGGGCAGAGTTCCACCCGCCACCTGATCAGCCATGGCCACCGCCGCATCGCCACCATCACCGGCGAGCCGTGGATGCAGGCGGCGCAGGATCGGCTGAAGGGCTACCGCCGGGCGCTGGCGACGGCCGACATCCCGTTCGATGCGGAGCTGGTCGTCGAGGGCGACTGGTCAGCGAGCGCCGGCTACGCCGCGACCGTCAAGCTTCTGGCGCTCAAGGACCGCCCAACCGCAATCTTCTGCCAGAACGACCGAACCGCGATCGGCTGCTACGAAGCGCTGAAGGAAGCCGGCCTGCACATCCCTGGGGATATTTCCGTGATCGGCTATGACGACGAGGAAATCGCCCGGCATCTGTTCCCACCTTTGACGACGTCGATCCTGCCGCATATGGCGATGGGGCAATGGGCGATCGAGCAATTGGAAGTCCCTGCACCGCCCGGCCGCGGCCGCTACCCCATTACCAAGCTTGAATGCCCGCTGGTCGAGCGGGAATCGGTCAGTGCCGTGGCGCCTGGGCGCACACACGGACTGACAGCCAGCTGAGCACCTCCAGACTTCCGTCAATGCAACGCCGTACTGATGCCGCTCCAAGCCAGACAAGCGCCCCGCAAAGGGCGGTGGCCCCGAAATTGTCGCCTGGCGTGGTGGATCGGCATCCTTGTGTCCAGAGTTCTGCGGATTGACATACAGTTTCGCCGTCTTCATGCGCCGCAACGATATCGCCCGGTATTGGCTGTCGCTGTTTCCGGCCGAGGGCGAAGCGCCATGAGCCAACTTCCAACTCGCATGGCGAACGGCATCCTTAAGCATCGGTGCGGGAAGGGAATTGCTCACCCCAACGGCATAACGCCTCTGCTCCAGCATTGAGCGCCGCTCCGCTTTCTGTCAACGAATAGACGACCTTGGTCGGCGATCCCGGATAGACTTCTCGGTTCACAAGCCCGTCAGCCTCCAGTTCGCGTAATTGCTGCGTCAGCATCTTTTCACTGATCGCCGGAATGGACTGCCTCAATCGGCCGACCCTGCGAGACGCCGTTCCAAGCTCACAAAGAATATCCACTTTCCACTTCCCTTCGATCGCCTTGATCGCCGTTGCGAAGCCGCAATCGCCCGTCGGCTCATTCATGATGCTCTCCTTACCCTTGGGTAACCACTTACCTCCAGGTGCGTATTGTGCGCCCCATTCACTCCGACATACCTCTGCCCTTGACGGCAAAACCATGGCGCCGCTCGCCTATTGGCGTCTATTGGCATGGAGTGTTGCAATGAAGCTTTCAATCAGCGTTGTCGGGACGGGTCGTATGGGATCGGCGCTCGCCCGCGCCCTGCTCCGGTCGGGATATCGGACGACGGTCTGGAACAGGACGAAACAGAAGGCCGAACCGCTGGCCACGCTCGGCGCCACTGTCGCGGGGTCCGTCCTGGAAGCTGTCAATGCGGCTGAAATTGTCATTGTGAACGTAAGCGACTACCAGGCAACCGCTGCAGTTCTGCACGACGATGCTGTTGCTTCAGCTATTCGCGGCAAGCTGGTCGTGGAACTCACTTCGGGAACGCCGCATGGCGCACGTGAAGCCGCTGAATGGTTTGCCGAGCACGGAGCCAGCTATCTCGATGGCGCAATCATGGCCACGCCGGATTTCATCGGCACAGATGCCGGGACGATACTGATCTCGGGGCCAAGGCAGGCTTTCGACGCGAACGAGGAGATGTTTCGTGCCTTGGGCGGGAATGTCCAGCATATCGGGGAAGAGCCGGGACGTGCGAACGCACTTGATAGCGCGCTGCTTGCTCTCATGTGGGGCGCGCTGTTCGGCACGCTGCATGCGATCGCCGTTAGTCAGGCCGAAGAGATCGACCTCGGCGAGTTGGCTCGGCAGTGGACCGCAACAGCGCCTGTTGTTGACGGGCTTGTCGCCGACCTGATCAAGCGAACGGATGCTGGCCGTTTTGCCAGCGACGATGAGACGCTCTCGTCGATCTCCCCGCATTACGGCGCATTCCAGCATCTTTTGGAGCTGATGGAGGCGCGCAAGATCGACCGCTCTGTGGCAGACGGTTACGACGTGATCTTCCAACGGGCGATTGCAGCTGGCCACTTACATGATGATTTCGCAGCGTTGTCGCAATTTCTGGGAACTCCGGATAAGAGATCTCTCCGATCTGGAGTGCGAGGCGGATCCCTGAGCGGATTTGGTCTCCGGCCTTATTGAGGCGGACCACGCTTTGCCGTCAGCCAGCGGGTTCCGGCTTTGTTGTCCGAGCATGGGCCGGTCAGACCAGTGACCTACTTGGGGGAATAGAATGCCTTTGACGCTTCTCATCGATTCGTATTGTGCTGCTTGGTCCGATCAGAACGCCGAGCAGCGGCGGGCATTGCTGTTACCGATCTGGAGCGATGGCGCGACATACACAGACCCTACAGTCCATGCGACTGGCGCGGAAGAACTGCTCGCGCACATCGCAAGAGTTCTGGCCAAGCGTCCCGGTGCCCGCATCCTACGGACAAGTGACGTGGATGTTCATCATGGGATCGCACGCTTTGCGTGGAAGTTTGTGATGCCTGATCGATCGTCCTTCCCTGAGGGTTTGGACATAGCCTTCCTCGACCCTGGTCATAAGCGAATAACGCGTATCATCGGCTTTTTTGGGCCGTTGGCACGGTCAAGCTGATCGACCAGCGCGTGCCAGCCCGTGCGCCACCAGCCGATCGATAATCTCGCAATAGCGACGCCGCTTGCCGCCATCGCCTTGGAATACATGCTGATATCGGTGGCGAGGATGGGACGGAATGCGACTGGGGCGAAGTGCTGGCCTGGGAACCGCCAAACCGCATCGTCCTGGCATGGCGGATTCGCGCCGACTGGCAATATGATCCGTCGCTGCTGACCGAAGTCGAGGTCAAGTTCTCCGAGGCCGGCGAGAACGCGACTCGCGTCGAGCTCGAGCATCGTCAGCTTGAGAACATGGGCGCGGCCGGTGAAGCGGTGCGTGAGATCTTCGAATCCGATCGTGGCTGGTGCGGTATCCTGCAAAACTATGTCCGGTTGATCGAGAAGCGGTAGGCTGCCAACCGATCGGCCAACTGACTTACCCTTTGAGTACGTGAAAGCTGCGCTTCAATTCGCAACGCAAGTGCTGTAGTTAGACCAGGAAAGCGGCTCGCCGCTTACCGAGGCAACGAAAGCGAAAGCGTATTGGTCGCAGTGTATGAAAGCCGTAGCGATGGGATGAGACGAGGCGGCCGAGGACGGGACGGGCCCGGCGTCGTGCTCAGCCTGGGTGCCGGTCTGCGGCTGCTGGCTTCGTTGCTCTTTCTGATCTGGACCATTCCTGCGGCAACAGCCGACCAGGTTGCGCAAGACCTAGCCAAAGGCCAAATCGGCGCGACCGAGCCGGTCACACACCCGACTGCCCTTGCCCGCAGCATTGCGCGCCACGTCGGTGCTGAGACTTCCCGTGTCAAGACACCTGTCATTGCGAGAGATGGCAAACCGTTTTGCATTATCGCGGATTTGCGGCTGCCGCTCGAAACCGCGTCGGCCGCGCCGTTTGGCATATGGTCTGACGGCCGGCCGGAACTGTCGCCGATCCGCGCCTTTGATGCGCGCGCGCCTCCGCTTCTCACGGCGTGAACCTGGCCGCGACCGCGGCCTGGACCCGCAAAACTTTCACACCGCGTTCCGTTCGTCGAGTTGCTCGCCGATCGGAACGCCAAAGCTCTTGTCGGAGGCGGTTTGCGCCCGATATGGGCTGAACGGACAAGAACATGCTGCATTTTTCGCGCTGGAAGACCATTCTCATCTGGCTGACGGTCCTGGCCGGTATTCTTTACGCAGCTCCCAATCTGGTTCCCGCCTCCACTCTGGCATCGCTGCCGAATTGGCTGCCAAAGCAGCAGCTGACGCTGGGGCTCGACCTGCAGGGCGGCTCGCACATCCTGCTCCAGATCGATCGGCAGGACCTTGCCAACGAACGTCTCGAATCGGCACGCGACGAGGTCCGCACATCGCTGCGCGATGCCCAGATCGGCTATACCGGGCTTGCCGGCACCGCCAATTCCATCCAGGTCCGCATTCGCGACCAAGGCCAGATCGAAGCGGCGAAGAGCGCGCTCGAAAGATTGGCGCAGCCGATCTCGACGGGCATGTTCATGAGCGGCTCGGTGACCGAGATGGAGATGACCGAGCCGGAACCGGGCCTGCTGCGCTTCACGCTGACCGAAGCCGGGATCGACTACCGGATCGCTGCGGCGCTGACCCAATCGATCGAGGTGGTGAGCCGGCGCGTCAACGAACTCGGCACGACCGAGCCGATCATCCAGCGCCAGGGATCGGACCGCATCATGGTCCAGGTGCCGGGCCTGCAGGATCCGCAGCGGCTGAAGGATATCCTCGGACAGACGGCTAAGCTGACCTTCCAGATGGTCGACCAGTCGATCCCGGTCGAGGAGGCGATCTCCGGCCGCCCGCCGGCGGGCTCGACGGTTATGTATTCGACGGAAGAGCCGCGGGTTCCGCATCTGATCGAGAACCGGATCATCGTTTCCGGCGAAAACCTTGTCGATGCGCAGGCAACCTTCGACCAGCGCACCAACGAGCCGGTGGTCTCGTTTCGCTTCGACAGCCGCGGCGCCACCCGCTTCGGTCAGGCTACCCAGGCCAATGTCGGGCGCCTGTTCGCGATCATCCTCGACAACGAGGTGATCTCCGCGCCTCAGATCCGCGAACCGATCCTGGGCGGCACCGGGCAGATATCCGGGAGTTTCACGGTGGAGAGCGCGAACGATCTTGCGGTCCTGCTGCGCGCCGGTGCACTGCCTGCCGACCTCACCATCGTCGAGGAGCGCACCGTCGGTCCGAGCCTCGGCAGCGATTCGATCGAGGCGGGCCAGTTCGCGGCAATCATCGCCGGGGTCCTCGTCGTCGGCTTCATGCTGTTCGCCTATGGGCGGCTGGGGCTGATCGCGAATATCGCGCTGCTGGCCAACGTCGCACTGATCATCGCCGTCCTGTCCGTGCTCGGGGCGACGCTGACGCTGCCTGGCATCGCCGGCATCGTGCTGACGATGGGCATGGCGGTCGATTCCAACGTCATCATCTTCGAGCGCGTCCGCGAAGAGAACCGCCAAGGGCGCTCGATCGTGCAGTCGATGGATTCCGGGTTCAAACAGGCGCTGGCGACTGTCGTCGACGCCAATGTGACGACGCTGATCGCCGCCGTCATCCTGTTCTTCCTCGGCTCGGGGCCGATCAAGGGGTTTGCCGTCACCCTCGCCATCGGTATCGTCACCACCGTGTTCACGGCGTTCACGCTGACGCGCTGGCTGGTCGCGTTCTGGCTTCGCCGGCAGCGGCCGAAAACCATGCCCGCCGGTGTCATGCGGCTGGTGCCCGACGACACGCGCGTGCCGTTCATGGCATTCAGAAGATACGCCTTCACGCTGTCCGTGCTGTTGTCGATCGCTTCGGCGGTGCTGTTCTTCACTGTCGGCATGAACTACGGCATCGACTTTCGCGGTGGTTCGAGCATCGAGGTGCAGGCAAAGGGCCAGCAGGCCGACATCGGCGACATCCGTGAGCGGCTGACGGGTCTCGAACTGGGTGAGGTGCAGGTGCAGGAGTTCGGCTCGGCCCGGGATGTGCTAATCCGCATCGGCACCCAGGGCGGCGGCGACGTTGCCGAACAGTCCGCCGTCGAGAAGGTAAGAAGCGCGCTCGAAACCGACTACGAGTTCCGCCGCATCGAGGTCGTCGGTCCGACAGTGTCCTCCGAACTCGCGTTCAACGGCACAATGGGCGTGCTCGCCTCGCTGCTGGCGATGCTCGTCTACATCTGGATCAGGTTCGAGTGGCAGTTCGGGCTCGGCGCCATCATTTCGACGTTCCACGACGTGATCCTGATGGTCGGCTTCTACGTCGTCGCCGGCATAGAGTTCAATTTGACCTCGATTGCCGCGATCCTGACTATTGTCGGCTATTCCATCAACGATACGGTTGTCGTCTATGACCGGGTCCGCGAGAATCTGCGCCGCTATAAAAGGATGCCGATTGCCGAGCTGCTGGACCTGTCGATGAACCAGACGCTGGCGCGAACGGTCCTGACCGGCGTGACCACGCTGTTTGCGCTGGCGGCGCTTTCGATCTGGGGCGGCGAGGTGATCCAGTCCTTCACGGTCGCAATGATCTTCGGCATCCTCGCCGGGACCTATTCCTCCATCTTCGTCGCCGGGCCGCTGCTGATCCTGTTCAAGCTCCGGCCGGGCGCCCTCAGCCAGGAGGAAGCCGCCGTGGCGAAAGAACCGCCGGCGCGACAGGCCTTGTAATGGGCGGTGCCATCTCTTTGGGTCCGCTGTAGCTTTTGATCTGGCGCATGATCGCTTGCGAAATCGATTCCGATGTTCGGGGTCATGCGCCAACTGGCTAGACCGTCTCTCGCATCGCCTCGTTGCCGTGCAGCCAGTCTATCATCTTAGCGACCGGCAAGGACGGCGGCGGCGCTGAACCTTGGGAGGCTCTGAGCGCGGCAATTTCGTCGTGAATGCCGGCACAAGCGTCAGCGGCGGGCCAGCGCGGCCCCCTGCTTCAGGCTGACACCCCGGACGAGCGCGTCTACATGCCGATGCGCAAGCCGCCATTCGCGTTCGTCCGAGCGATGTACAGCTCAGCCGGCAGAATTGCATGTTGATCTTGATGAAGCCAATGCGGGCGTGGCATGGCTCTTCGATCTGCTTGCGGAGCAGACTGCGCAGAAGCACCCCAGCGGCTTGCCCGCACGAAGTCGGCAATCATAGCTCGGAAAGCTTCGTCGGCGCCGCCAGCGTGGATGAAACTGACAATTGCGTTTCCCCTGCAGCGCTACTCCGCGGGCGTTGGGAAGTGCTTTCCAAGCCAGGTTCGCCATTTTGGCTCCTCCCGTTTTGCGATGCTCGCTGCATCGACCGAGCGATCGCCGGCAGCATCTTTCTACTTAACCTCCTTTTCTTGCGGATTGGCTGGTGAGGGGTGCGCCGTCACGACAAGGCGATGCGACCGTCCCTGCGGCGCAGTTTCGTCGTGATAGCGTGCCGCCAGCGTGGTGATGGCCTCAGTCAATTCACGCGTGAACGAGGCGCGGTCGGCGGCGGAGCGGAAGCGGATTTCGGTGTCGATCGCCAAGGTCGCCAAGCGCTTGCCGGCACCGGTGGCGGCGCGCTGCAGAGCTCCGATCTCCCGCACCAGCCGGGCGCCGAGCGCGATCAGGTAGCTTGCCGACAGGTGGTCCGGGGTGCGGTCCGGATCGGCGCCGACCGGACCCAGTGCGCTCGTCGAGACGACATAGCTTGTGGCGCTCGCCACCATGAGCCGCTCCGTCAGGCCACCCCACTTGCGCGTGTCTGCAACTTGGACAAGCCCGTGCTCCTCCAGAGCATGCAGGTGGTAATTGATCTTCTGCCGCTTGAGGCCGAGGCGTGTGGCGAGGGTAGCGGCCGAGGCCGGCTCCCGCAGTTCTGAAAGGAGTTGACTCCGAACGGGCTCCAACGCGGCGGCGGCCGCGCTCGGCCGATCTATGACTTCGATATCGAGCATGCAGCCCTCACATTGACAATCATTCCTGTCAATGCGCGTTGACGAGTGTAATTGTCAAGAGCAAAAGGGCCGCTTCGTCCGAACTTTCCAGCTGGCTGCGGCTGCAGCAAGCGAGCCAGCTATCGCCCACTGCGGAAGTCGATGCGCCCCGCAGACGGCCCCGCACGGGGCAATTGCAATGACGGTGCCGTTCGTTGTAGCCATTGCGACCGCTTGATTTTGGAGGAGACGCAGCATGGACCGATTCACTGGCAGTTGCCTGTGCGGCAGCGTCCGGATTGTGGCGTCGGGGCTCCCATACCGGGTCGGCATCTGTCATTGTCTCGACTGCCGCAAGCACCATGGCGCCCTTTTTAACGCTTCGGCGGTGTTCCCCCAGGATGCGGTGACGATCGAAGGCGAGACGCGCGACTACGCCGGGCGGTTTTTCTGCCCCCGCTGCGGCTCGACAATTTTCGGACGCACCGCAGACGAAATCGAAGTGAACCTGGGATCACTGGATGCCCCTGACCAACTGATGCCAACCTACGAAAGCTGGATAATCCGTCGCGAGGCCTGGTTGCCGCCGTTTCCGCTCACGAGGCGGTACGAGCGCGATCGTGACGCCACGAGTCGCTTTGAGGAATAGTCGCACGAACGGTGCGAAAGCGTTTGGGAGGCCGGCACGTCACTCCGGAAGACCGGCCTTGCGGAAGCCATCGACGAAATGCTCGAGCGTCACAGCGTCGCGGAATGGCTCCGTTGCGGCCCAGTGGCGGGTGGTGAAATGCGGGTTGCCGACGAGGAACAGTTCGGCCTCTGCGCGCGCCTCGTCGACCTGGCCCAGTTGGGCAAGGCTTGCCGCCAGGAAGCGGCGTGAGCTTGTACGATAAGTCTCGTCCCTGCGCAGTGTTTCGACAGCGGCTTCGTATTGGCCGACCGCATATTGCGCCTGGCCAAGCGTCAGATAGTACCAACTTGCCGGAAACGGGTTCAGCCGGAACGCCTTGCGAATGTGCTCAAGGCCTTCCTTGACCCGTCCGGCCAGGACCGCGATGTCGGACAATGCCGCCCAGGCATCGGCCTCGTTCGGATCGAGCTCGATCGCCCTGGCGAATTCCGCATCCGCCTCGGCGAAGCTGCGCTCATAGGCAAGCAGGTAAGCCAAAACCCAGCGGCAGCCGGCATCGTTCGGATCGATCGCCACGGCTTTGCGCGCCAGTTCCAACGCAACGCTACGGGACGTTTCGGTTGGTCCGCCGGAATGCACCCATCCCATCCAGTGGTTCATGGCAAGCCAGCGATAGGCCTCGGCATATTCCGGATCGAGCGAAACCGCACGGGTAAGCATCAGATGCGCTTCGCGCGCCGTCTGCGGCGTGTCATCCATCAGCTTGCGCGCCCGCACGCAGAGATCGTAAGCCTCAAGGCTTTTGGGCCGGTTGCGCGGCGGCGGTGCGCGCAGCCTGCCGAGCAACGCCTCGACGATCTTGCCGGTGACCTCGTCCTGAACGGCAAAAATGTCTTCCAGGCTGCGATCGAAGCGTTCTGCCCACAAATGGTCGCCACTCACTGCGTCGACCAGCTGGGCGTTGATGCGCACGCGCCCCGCAGCGCGCCGTGCGCTCCCCTCCAGCAGGTAGCGCACGCCGAGATCCTGCGCGATATCGCGCACGTCCATCGCCTTTCCTTTGTAGGCGAAGGCCGAGTTGCGTGCGATGACGAACAGCCCGGAGATCCTGGACAGGTCGGTAATCAGGTCTTCGGTCAAGCCATCCGCGAAGGATTCCTGCTCGGGATCGTTGCTGACATTGACAAAGGGCAGCACCGCTATCGATGGCTTGCCGGGCAGCGGCAAAGGTTTTCGCTTCGCGCCGAGCTGTTCGACGGCCCCCGTGAAGCGGTAGCCGACGCGCGGAACCGTGGCGATCCAGTCGCCGCCATCTGCAGCCGGGCCAAGCAGCTTTCGCAGCAGCGCGATCTGCACGGTGAGGTTGCCTTCCTCGACGGCCGTGCCCGGCCACGCCGCGTCCATCAACTCGGCCTTCTCGAGGATCTCGCCGGCTCGTCCAACGAGCGCCGCAAGCAGCTTTAGCCCGCGGTAGCCTAAGGCAACGGGGACATCGTTGCGAAGCAGCGTTCCCGCACCGGAATCAAGCACGAACGGACCAAAGGCAAAGCGCGATCCCTGCATGCGGCATATCTATAGCCCGTTTGGAAGTTTTGAGAACTATTTGGCAGAGCTTAATTACGACGCTGTTCGTATCCTGCAGAATTCAGCTTCTTTCAGGTCGAGGATCCCCTGGACCTCAAACCTATGGAGGTTGCTATGAACGATACTCTTGCATCGGCCCCGCATCAGGCAGGGGCAACGCCGGTGGAGCCGGCGGGAATATTGCGTCGGCAACACAGCCTGGCGACCCTGAGAAGCATTATCGCGGCGTGGGACGAGCGGAAACGCTTTCGCTGGGAACTTGAGCAAATGGCGAAGGACAATCCCCATTTGATCGACGACATCGGTCTGACGAGACGGCAGGTCGAGGCAGAGATCGCCAAGCCCTTCTGGCGGCGATGATCCTCGTCGCCGCAAGGTCGCGAAGCTGATAACCGTCATCCTCGCCCCTGGTGCGCCAAAAGCATTTCGGAACGGTGGGAGAAGCTGGGCCGCCGATCCGGTCCCAAAATCGAGCGTTCGCGTGCGTCAGCGGGGCGGCCATTTTCCCCTAGTCGTCGTCGTCATCATCCGTGTAGCGGTCGCGATAGCGGCGACGATCATAGTCCTGGTAACGACGGGAGGATCGGTCCTCCTGGTAAACCCTGCGCTTGACGTAGGTCTCACAATAGTCGTCTTCACAGTAGGTCTCGACAATCCGCTCACGCACAACGCCGTTGTTCGACGAGCTATTCGAGCTTGTGTTCGAGGACTGACTGTCCGCGTGGGCAACGACTGTCGCCATCATCGTCGCTGATGTCACCAGTAGGAACTTCATACGCATGGCTGCCTCCATTTTTGGCTAGATGGCGCAACTCAAAGCCAAGTCGAGGTGAACTCAACGGCTGGGCATGCGGAGTGTGCACTGCAGTCTGGCCCAAAGTGTGGCTTGGCGCGCCGGACAGGATGAAACTGGGGTCTCGTACATTGTTGCTGCGCCTTTCTGAGATCACCGCTCGGAGCGGTCCGACTTGCGCCCCATAAACTGCCCTCGCCGCCCCAGCCAAGATCGGACCGACCGGTCATTGGTCAAGGGGAAGCGAAGTGACTTCCATGCAGAATTCGAGTGCTCATTGGCTTCGGCGCAACCCGGCCGCGCCACTCCTGGGCGCGAGGGCTCAGGGTAGCGGGATTGGCTTGTCACTGAGTGTGCGCAAATAGGCAATTATGTTTGTTCTTTCAGTCTCGTCCGGAGCACCCGGCACTTCCATGTAAACGCCCGGCGTCGTGAGCATGGGCTCAAGCAGAAATTTGTTCAGGTCCTCGTATGTCCAGACACCCTGCCATGCCAGCAAGGCGTCGGAGTAACGCCTCTTGGCCACAGATGCTTTGTCGCGACCGACGACGTTCCACAAAGTCGGTCCCTGATTGGCCCCTTCGTCCGGCACGGCATTGTGGCAGTAGGCACAGAGGCGGGAGAAGGAGGCTCGGCCTTTCTCCACGTCGGCGGCAGCCAACTTCTTCGAGATCGGGGCTGGCGTTGGCAAGATGACGCCGTGCGCGATGAGATAATCAGCCACTTCGCGTTGCCCCTTGAATTTCGCCAGATGGAGCGGTGTCTTGCCGTCCTTTGTCTTCGCATTCACATCCGCGCCGGCCTCGACCAGTGCCTTCACGCAATCGAGGCAACCGGATCTGGCGGCGATGTGAAGGGCGTTTTCGCGGTTGCGCTGCGAATTTGGATTTGCGCCCCTCTCCAGCAACAGATTGATCAAATCGATCCGGCGTTTCGCCAGAGCCGGCATGAGGGCAGGACCCAAACCCGGCGTCGGGGCGGCGTTGACGTCGGCACCGCGTTCGATGAGCAGTTTTGCCGCCACAAAATGCCCGCCCCTGACCGCCAGATAGAGTGGTGTGGCTTGCCCATCGCTCTCATCGACATCGGCGCCTGCGTCGAGCGCTGCCGCAATCGCCGCGACATCGCCCGTTTTCGCGGCGTCGTGGATGGCGGCGGCATGCGATGCAATCGGTGCAAGCACCAACAGAATGAACAGCAAAAACCCGCGCATCCGGCACCCCACTGTCAAACTGGAGGACGGCCAACAAGGCGCTGGTTCGACAGTTCGTCGACGATATCCTCGTCATCGGCCGTTGGAAAGTCTCGTCGGGTATATCGTCAGCGACGTGAAAGTGCGAACCGCAGTCGCTTCATCGCGGCAATCATTCCGGCTGACCCGAGCAATGGAACTGTTCACCCCAGCGGCACAAGCCCTCTGCCCCAGCACAGAGCGTCGATCCGTTTTCCGTCAACGAATAGACGACTTTCGCCGGAGAACCGGGATGGACTTTTCGGTTCACAAGCCCGTCTGCCTCGAGTTCTCGCAGCTGCTGCGTCAGCATCTTTTCGCTGATCGCCGGAATTGACTGCCGCAGCCGGCCGAACCTGCGTGGTGTCGCGCCGAGTTCGCAGATGATGTCCAGCTTCCACTTGCCGGAGACCATCTTTATCGCGGTTGCAAAACCATTCTCGGTGGGTTTGTTCACCTTGCCCTCCTTACCGGCAGGTAACCACTTACGCATCCGTGCGTATTGGTGTCGCGCTTCCCAAATCATAGCTCTCCCTCGGACGACAAGCGAGCCGAGCGTTGCGCCAATCAAAATATGGATGTCGGAATGATGCCTGCAATCGGTGCCCTGGACACTGGACGTATGGGATCGGAACTCGCCCGTGCGCTGCCTGGAGCGGGATATCGCACGACCATCCGGGACAGGACAGCAGAAGAGCCAGGAGGCGATCCAAGCCTTCATCATCAACCAATCATGGAACGCCTCCGAAAAGCGAACTCCTGCTTCGCCGGCGCGAAACAGCAAATCACGTCGGCGAGGCTCGATTGACGACCGCTGGAAGCGGTGGCCGTTTCATGACCAACAGGTTCCCAGGAGAAAAAGCATGACGAATGCAAAACCGGATACAATGCAGGCCGCCGCCATCGACGGGTTCGGTGGAGCCGAGCTGGTTACTGTGCGAGCCGTGCCAGTGCCCGAGGTCGGGCCGAGCGATGTCCTAATCCGGGTCGAAGTGGCGGGCGTGGCCTCGTGGGACGCGCTCGAGCGTGAGGGTCTCTACGACGGGGCTTTCGGAATGCCGTCGACATTCCCCTATGTGCTCGGCTGGGACTGCGCGGGAGCAGTCGTCGCCGTTGGCAGCCAGGTTAGCCGCTTCAAGGAAGGCGACCGGGTGTACGCTGCATCCATGCCACTTCCCAAGGGTGGAACCTACGCCACCTACGCAGTAACGGATGCGGACAACGTGTCGCTCATCCCCGCCAAGCTCACGATCGAGCAAGCCGGCGTCATGGGCTGGGATGCGGAAGAGGTCGGCCTAAAGCAGGGCGATACAATAATGATCTTCCGCGCCAGCGGCGGTATCGGGCACATGGCCATCCAACTCGCAACACGATTGGGCGCCCGTGTATTGGCGGTGGCTTCGGGCGATGACGGCGTGGCGCTATCGCAGCGGCTGGGCGCCGACGCCGTCGTCAACGGGCGCAAGGACGACGTGGTGGCGGCCGCTCGTGAATTCGCCGCCGGCGGCCTCGACGCTGCCCTTGTCACCGTAAGCAGTGAGGCGGCCGACCGCGCGCTGACGTCAGTGCGCGACGGCGGTCGGGTCGCCTGCCCGCACGGCGCGATGCCCGACCCAAAAGTCCGGCCCGGCGTGGAGCTCATTCGCTACAACGGCGCACGCAGCCAGGACGCGACCGACAAGCTTAACCGCCTGATCGACTCTGGCCCGTTCGACGTCCATGTCGCCCGTACATTCCCGTTCGACAGGGTTGTTGATGCGCACCGAGCGCTTGCCACCCACTACGTCGGCAAGCTCGCCTTGCGGGTGAGTTGAGCAAAGGGTGGATTCCAGCAGACATCACCAGGCGTTGCGACGGCAGGATTATGACAGCCATGGAAATGTGCTGGCGCTTTCCCATCCGCCGATCGCCGCTGATCTGCCAGAAACAAAAAAATGTGCTGCCGTTTGCGGTCACCGACTATCGCGGCTGCAAATGGCGCGTCGGAGAGGATGAAACTGGGCACCGCTATGTCATTGCTGCGCCCGTTGATCTAAGATCACTTCTCGGAGCGGAGGATCGGCTTTGCGCCACTTGCCGACCTCAGCACCTCTAAGCGCGAACGTCTGGTGTGATGCGGGCGTTCGTAGGGCATCTCGCTGTTACATCGCGGTGACAAAGCACCGCCACGGTGGCGTCAACCGGTTACACAGAGCAGAAAATATCTCCGGCCTTCTGGGAGTGGTCAGCGTCCCAGAGGCTGCGTGGGCGTGTCGTCGGTTGGCTGTTAGCGCGGCGACTGGAACGCTCCACGCCTCGCAAGCGGGATAGCGAAGTCTCGTGAAGGCAAGATCAGCTGCGTTCTCCGTTCTGTATCGGCGACGGGCGGCGACTGGGAGAGATGGATACCATGCACACAGGGCGTCCGGAAGTTAGCAGGACATGGACGCGGGGCGGCCCGCGTGCAGGCGCTTGGCTGAGCGGTGCAATGACCACGCAGCGCCGCCTCGCAGCGATCCTGGCTTGCGACGTGGTCGGCTATTCGCGGCTGACGGAGCGCGACGAGCGCGGCACGCTCGAGCGGCTGAAGATCTACCGCAAGGACCTTCTCGAACCGCTGGTCTCCGAGCACCAGGGTCGGATCGTCAAGCTCACCGGCGACGGCATGCTGTGCGAGTTCGCGAGCGTCGTTTACGCGGTGACCTCGGCGATTGCGATCCAGCAGGCCCTGGCAGAACACGAGGCGGAGACGCCCGAGGAAGAGCGGATTCGCTTCCGCATCGGCGTCAATCTCGGCGACGTGGTCTGCGAGGAGGACGGCGACCTCTACGGCGACGGGGTCAACATCGCCGCCCGCCTCGAAAGCATCGCCGATCCCGGCACCGTGGTCGTCTCGGGCACCGCCTACGACCACCTTCAGGGCAAGCTCGACTGCGGCTTCACGCCGCTCGGCGACCTGCGCCTCAAGAACATCGAGCGGCCTGTGCGCGCCTACCGCGTCGAGACCGACGCCAGCGCCTCGGTGGCTGCACTGCCTCCCCTGCCCGAGAAACCCTCGATCGCGGTTCTGCCTTTCACCAACATGAGCGGCGACCCCGACCAGGAATACTTCGCCGACGGGCTGGTAGAGGACATCATCACGGGATTGAGCCGGGTGAACTCCTTCTTCGTGATCGCCCGCAATTCGTCCTTCACCTACAAGGGCCGGGCGGTGGACCTGCGCCAGGTCGGACGCGAGCTGGGCGTCCGCTACGTGCTCGAAGGCAGCATCCGAAGAGCAGGATCGCGGGTGCGCATCAGTGGGCAGTTGGTGGACGCGATCAGCGGACACCATGTCTGGGCCGACCGCTTCGAGGGCGACGTGAGCGACATCTTCGACCTGCAGGACAAGGTGACCGAGAGCGTCGTCGGCGCCGTCGAGCCGAGCATCCGGCTGCAGGAGATCAAGCAGGCGCGCATGAAGCCGACCGACTACATCAGCGCCTACGACCTCTACCTTCGCGCGCTGCCGCGCTTCTACAGCATGACCCGCGAAGGCTTTGCCGACGTGCGCCGGCTCACCAACGAGGCGCTTAGCATCGACCCCAGCTTCAACTTGGCGAAGGCACTCGGCGCCTATATCCGCAGCCTATCCGTGAGCCAGTGCTGGCACGAGCCCGACGATATCCGAGTCGCCGCGCGCATGGCGCGCGAGGTATTGGCTGAAGCGCGCGACGACCCCACGAGCCTACGCTTCGCCGCGCAGGTGATCGCCTACAGCGCGAAGGACTACGAGATGGCGCTGGGCACGATCGAACGATCCCTGCTACTCAACCCCAATTCGGCGCAAGGCCATACGGGCAGCGGCTGGGTGAACGCACATTCCAGCCGCCCGCTCGTCGCGATCGAGCACTTTCACAGGGCAATGCGGCTGAGCCCGGTCGACCCCGAGAAGGGCATCGCGCTCTCCGGCATCGGGATGAGCTACCTGATGCTCGAGCGCTACGAAGAAGCGCTGGCATGGGGAGAGCGCGCGCTGCACGAGATGCCGAACTACGGCTCCTCGCACCGGGTGGTGATCATGGCGCTGGTCAAACTCAACCGGTTGGATGAGGCGCAGGCAGCGGCGCGGCGGCTGATGGAGGCGTTCCCGACCTACACGCTCACCCTGCAGAGACAGATCAACCCGTGGCGAGACAAGGTGTTCGCCGAGAGTTACGTCGAGGCGCTGGGCATCTCCGGCGTGCCGGAGTGATCGTCGCGGTTGCAAAGATGCCCTCTCCTGCGCGTCACGTCCGGCCAGGCGACGTCCCTTGATCCCGCGTCGCTTCTGGAAGGACAGTTCTCTGGCCGGCTTGTCCGAGGACTGAGCGCGTAGAGCAGCCGTGAGCAGCAGCTCTCTGTTGGGTTCGCGTCGAACTCCGGTTTTCACCCTGACGAGACCTACCGGCGGTCCAGAAAAAAGTCGCCGTTGGGTCAGAACTGAACGTTGCGACACGATTTTGGAATGTACATTCGATTGGCGCGCCCGAGGAGATTCGAACTCCTGACCCCGATTCGTCAAAACATTGTTTTCCGGAAGCCTTGGAAAACCAAGATCTCGGATCGCCTATAGAGTAGAGACTGCGTCTCGCGCACGGTTCGGTTCGTGCGATCGATTCAGCAGTTGCCGATTGAGCAGCATGGAATCGCCGAATTCATGCGTGCGGTATCGGTGCGCGGCGAAGGCTGCGGAGGCGTTGGCGAGCAGAGCATCGTCGGCAAAGGCGCGCAGGAGCTCGAAATGGCTTTCGCCGGGCTGGTGGACGCCTGTGAGAATTGCATCGACGACGCGAAGCGGCGTCTCCCGCGCGACGCGGCCCGTCGCAATGCTATTTTTTGCACGCACGCTGCCATCGGGATTGGCGGCCGCCTCAAGCGCGCGCACTACGCTCGTGCCGACCGCGATGATGCGGCTGCCGCGCAGCTTCGCCCGCGCGACCTGCGCCGCGGTGTGCTCGGGGATGCGGTATGGCTCGTCGAAGGGAAGGCGCGAGTCGAGCGCGCGATCCCCGGTGGAGGAAATGCCCGCGGCATGCGTGAGTGTTGCGAAGCCGATTTCGTGGCGCCGCCAGCTTTGAAGCGTGCGCCAATCGAGCGCAAAGCCTGCCGATGGCGCCTCGAACGCGACCGGCCGGGCGGCAATCTTCGTCCAAACATCCCAAAGTGCCAACGGCTCTGGAACATGCGCGTATTGGATCGGCCGACCGTGCTGCGCCAGTCCTGCAAGCACAGCTGCGTCGTTGCCCAAGAAGCGCAGCTCGAGAAGGCGGGGATGGTCGAGAAGGCGCTCCACAACGGCTTCAAGCGGGCCGAGCCGAAGGCGATTGCCCGGTGACAGTGGAGGCGGAGGCAGCCGATCTTCGGTGCGCGTGCGGTGATCGCCCGCACCGAAGGCAATCGCCACGAATCGCGTTGGATCGGCAAGTGACAGCCAGCCCGCCAGGCGGATCTCGATCGCTTCACTGCTGGGGACATGCGTGCCGTGCAAGCTGGCAGGCAAGGTCGCGGCGTCATTGGCGACGACCAGGTCGCCGGGCTCGAATAGCTTCGCGAGGTCAGCGCGCGGCAGGTCGGTCATCGCGCCGTCCGCCATGACGACCAACAGCCTGGCGGAGCGCCGATCCGGATGGTCGGCGGCAATCATCCACGTGCCACGGCGCGGGGCGCTGCGCCAGCCGGCAACGCGTCAAGCAGCTTTTCAATGATCTCGGCAGCTGCCAGATCGGGGTGCTTCAAGGTGGCCGGATCGGCATCAGGAAGCGCCAGCGCGTGCAGCGGGGTGTCCATATCGCCGGGGTCGAGCGCGAGGAACCTTATGCCATCGTCTTTCGCCTCCTCGTCCCAGATCGCCGTCAGATGGGCAAGAGCGGCCTTGCTCGCGCCATACGCGCCCCAGCCAGGATAGGCGTTCATCGCCGCGTCGCTGGAGATGTTGATCACCAGCGCGCCACGGCCCTCGCGCGCCGACGTGGCAAGCGCACCGAACAGCGCTTTCGTCAGCCGAAACGCGCCGACGAGATTGACCGCAAGCGCTTTTTCCAGATCCTCGCACTCGGTGTCGGCAAGCAGCGCAAGCGGCACCGGCCCGAGGCTCGATGCATTATTGATCAGAACGTCGAGCCCGCCGAGGCTCGCAGTGACCTGCAACGCGATCGGGTAGATTTCTTTCTTCTTGCCGACGTCGCCGACAATGCCGTGTGCGCCGGTCTCGTCAGCGATGCGCTCTACGTTCGCAGCAGTGCGTGCGACGAAGGCGACGCTCGCACCCTGCGCGGCGAGCTGCCGCACAAGCGCCAGTCCGAGGCCGGACGTGCCACCCGTGACCGCTACGCGAAGACCGTGGAAATCCATATTCGTCAGCATTGCCGATGCTCCTTCCATCCGTGCAAGCCAATGCTACAAGCTCAAGTTAACTTGAGGTCAAGCGTTCATTGCGTGGATCGATGCCGACACGATAGGTCTGGCTCGAGGCGTGATCTTCCCTTCTCCCCTTGTGGGAGAAGGTGGATTGGCGCGCAGCGCCAAGACGGTTGAGGGGTGTTGGACGGAGTGCGGCGGTGCCAAGCTGGAACACCCCTCATCCGAGCTTCGCTCGGCCACCTTCTCCCACAAGGGGAGAAGGGAGAGAGGTGCTGACGCCGGGTGCCGCCAGCGTTCAGCTGCGGTATTGTTCGTCGCTGACTTTCTCCAGCCATTCGACCGGCTTGCCATCAAGCGATTCCTGGATAGCGAGATGCGTCATCGCCGTCGTCGCAGACGCGCCGTGCCAATGCTTCACGCCAGGCGGAATCCAGACGACGTCACCTGGCCGGATTTCTTCTACTGGCGTGCCTTCGCGCTGGACCCGGCCGAGACCGGCCGTGACGATCAGCGTCTGGCCGAGTGGGTGCGTGTGCCAGGCGGTGCGGGCGCCAGGCTCGAACGTGACGCTGGCGCCACCGACGCGCGCCGGCTCGGGCGCCTGGAAGAGCGGATCGATGCGCACGGTCCCGGTAAAGTAATCGGCCGGCCCGGGGCCGGACGGCTGTGATCCAACTCGCGTGATCTTCATTGTCTCATTCCTTCCTTGGACAGAAGCTGCGCCAACCTGGCCTGCTGCAGCCACGGCGGCGAAAGCACTCGTCGCGGCAAGGACGTCTCTGCGGGTGATGATCATGTCTCAAGCCCCTTCGTTTTCGACGAGGTGGATCAGAGCAGCTTCTCCGGCGTGATCGGCAGTTCGCGGACGCGCTTTCCGGTAGCGTGGAAAATGGCATTGGCGATCGCTGGCGCGACGCCGACCAGCGCGATCTCGCCGAGGCCTTTCACGCCGAGCGGGTTCACGTGCGGGTCGTGCTCGTCGACGAATATCACGTCCATGACAGGCGGCGCGTCGGCGTGCACCGGCACGGCGTATTCGGCGAGATTGGCATTGGTGACGCGCCCGTTGCGGGGGTCGACAACCGAGTGCTCCATGAGGGCCATGCCGATGCCGCCGATCATGCCGCCGATGCACTGGCTGCGCGCGATCTTCGGGTTGACGACGCGGCCGGCGCCATAGGCGCCGACCATGCGCCGCACGCGCGTCTCGCCGAGATCGGGATCGACGGCCACCTCCACGAACACGGCGCCAAAGGCGTGCATGGAAAACCGCTTCGTCTCATCTCCGGGAGCGACGTCGGCGGTTGCCTCGATGACTTGGCCGAGACGCTTCATGGCCTCTTCAATTTCGTTGGCGCCGGCTCGTGCCAGCGCGTCGTCGAGCGCCTTGCGGCAAGCCGCCTGCACCGCACTGCCGACGCTCGCCATGGTCATGGAACCGCCGTGGATAGGGGCGCGCGGCAGGCGGGTGTCGCCAAGCGTGAACTTGACCCGCTCGATCGGCAGGCCCAGCGTGTCCGCCGCGACCTGCGTCATCGATGTCCATGTGCCGGGTCCCATGTCGCTCGCTGCGCTCATCACTTCGGCAGTGCCGTCCGGCAAGAGCCGGGCCATGGCCGAGGCGGGTGCATAGTTCATCGGATAGGTGGCGCTGGCCATGCCCCAGCCAATCAGCGAGCGCCCGTCGCGCATGGACCGCGGCGCGGCGTTCCTTTGTGCCCACCCGAAACGCTCGGCGGCGGCCCGGTAGCATTCCCTGGTCGAACGGCTCGAGAACGGGAGGTCCTTGAATTCGTCCCGGTCCGGCTCGTTGCGCAACCGCAGTTCGACGGAATCCATGTTCAGCGCGACCGCCAACTCGTCCATGGCCGATTCGAGGGCATACATGCCGCTCGCCTCACCGGGCGCGCGCATGTAGGTCGGCGTGTGGACGTTCATCGGCGCGATGCGATGGCGCGTGTGGACGTTCGGGCAGGAGTGCAGGAACCGGGTCGCGCTGAGCAGCGCCTCGGTGAACTCCTCGTAGGTCGAGGTCTCCTGGTGGCCCTCGTGCCGGATGGCCTGGAGCTGGCCGTCACGGGAGGCGCCAAGCGCGGCCCGCTGGACCGTGTGAGGACGGTAGCCGACGCCGTAATACATTTCGCGCCGCGACAGCACCAGCTTGACTGGCCGTCCGGCTACACGGGCGCCCAGCGCGGCGAGCGTGACATGCGGCCAGCAGCGCAACGCCGAACCAAACGCGCCGCCGACGAAGGGCGAGATGACACGGACGTTCTCGGCAGCGATGCCGAACACGGCGGCGATCTCCTCGGCGACGTTGTGCACCCATTGTGTCTTGTCCCACAGGGTCAGGCTGTGGCCCTGCCATGAGGCAATGGTGGCGAACATCTCTATCGGGTTGTGGTTCTCGCGCGGGATCACATAGGTCTGGTCGACCCGGAATTCCGCTTGTTCGAAGGCGCTGTCGGGTTCGCCTCGCCGTATCTCCCACTCCGCCGGTTTCCCGGTAGGCAGAACTGGATCGACGCTTTCCATGTCGGTGGCCGCCGCTTCGTGCCGGTAGGTAACCCGCACGACCTCCGCCGCGTAAACCGCCTGTTCAAGCGTCTCGGCGACCACCAGCGCGATCGGCTGGCCCTGGTGAGTCACTCGGTCGTCCTGCAGCACATGCAGGCGCTCGCCAACGGCTGCGTCCGGGAGGCCCTTATGCGGCTGGTAGGCGAGCCTGGGCGCGTTGCTGTGCGTCACAACCGCGGTTACGCCGGGCGCCCGTTCGGCCTCCGCCGTGTCGATGGATGCAATGCGGCCGTTCGCGACAATGCTCCTGACGACGGCGGCATGGGCGAGGTTCGGCACTTCGAACTCGGCGGCATAGGTCGCGGCGCCGGTAACTTTCAGGCGGCCATCGACGCGGCTGACGGATTTTCCGATCAAGGCAGCAGTCATGCGCGTGCTCCCGCGATTTCGACCGCACGCACGATGGCGCGCTGCATGAGTTCGATCTTGAAACCGTTGTGGCCGCGACCCCGTGTGCCGTCTGCTGCGAGCGCCGCCGCCTGGCGGAGCACCGCTGGCTCGAAGTCGGCGCCGGCGAGAACGGTCTCGACGTTCGACAGGCGCCAGGGTTTCGTTCCAACGCCGCCGAGCGCTACGCGGGCCTGCCGGATGCGAGCGCCGTCCGTCTCGATTGCGACTGCGGCCGAGACCACGGCGAACTCGAAGGAGGCGCGATCGCGTACCTTGAGATAGTGAGACCGCAGTCCTGCCGCCCTGGCCGGAACCGTGATCGCGGTGATCACTTCGCCCGGTTTCAGGACGGTTTCGAGGTGCGGCGTATCGCGGGGAAGGCGATGGAGATCGGAGAGCGGCACGGAACGGTCACCGCCAGCTCCTCGGAGCTCGACCGACGCATCGAGCGCCACCAGGGCAACCGCGAGGTCCGACGGGTGAACGGCGATACAGTTGTCGCTCGTGCCGAGCACTGCGTGCCAGCGGTTCTCGCCGTCCAATGCGGCGCAGCCGGAGCCAGGCACGCGCTTGTTGCATGCCTCGTAGCCGACATCGCGAAAGTAGGGACAGCGTGTGCGCTGAAGCAGATTGCCGCCCATGGTCGCCTGGTTGCGGACCTGCGGGCTCGCCGAATTCAGCAGCGCCTGGGATATCAGAGGGAACTGCTCGACCACAGCTTGATGGGCGGCCACCTCCGCCATCGTGGCGGCGGCGCCAAGCCTCAGGCCTTGCGGACCGATCTCGATGCCGTCGTCGAGAACTCCCGCGAGGCTCACAAGCCGATCCGGTCGGCGGACATTCTCCTGCAGAAGCTGCACCATGTCGGTGCCGCCGGCGATGTATTCGACCGGCGCATCATTGCGGCCGGCTTGAGCGCCGAAGCTGAGTGCGGCAGAGAGATCCCGCGGACGTTCGAGCACAAAGGGATGCATGGCTCAGCCCTCCTGCGTCGAGTTGGACACGGCAGCCGCGTCCTGGATGGCCGCGACGATATGGTCGTAGGCGCCGCAACGGCACAGATTGCCGCTCATCCATTCGCGGATCTCCTGCGGCGACCCGGCATGGCCTTCGCTGATGCAGGCGACGCCGGCCATGATCTGCCCCGACGTGCAATAGCCGCACTGGAAGGCATCGCGCTCGATGAAGGACGCCTGCAACGGATGGAGCTCATCGCCCTGCGCCAATCCTTCGATGGTTTTGATTTCGCGGCCCTGAGCGAGCGCCGCGAGCGAGAGGCAGGCCTTCACGCGCATGCCATCCATCAACACCGTGCAGGCGCCGCATTGGCCGAGGCCGCAGCCCTTCTTCGAGCCCGTCAGATGCAGGTGCTCGCGCAGCGCATCCAGCAGCGTCGTGCGCGGGTCGAGCGAAAGCCGGTGCTTCGTCCCGTTGATGCGCAGCGACACATCGAGCGGCGCCGTCGCGGCGCCGGCAGCCTGTGCCAGCGCCGGAGATATAGCTCCGGGCACGAATTGTTCTCCTAAAAGAGCACCGCCAGTCACAGCAGCCGCTTGCATGAGCTCCCGGCGCGTTATGTCCGAACTGGCTGTCGAAGTTCTTTGGCTATCAGACATGTCGATTGTCGCTTTCGTGATGATCCGCCAAATTCGCGGCCCAAGATATGGATGCCCCCCCGCCCGAAGACACGCTGGGTGCGTGTGCGACGCTAAAAGCTTAGGGCGCTTGAGGCGCCTTGATTAGCGCCCGCTCCCCGATAGGACCTATCGGTCGGGGCCATGAATGGCAGCGACGCGAATGAACTGCCGCCGGTTCTTCCTTCATCGTCATTGCTCAGACGGGTTCGCGCCACCGTCCGGGAAATTTGCGGTGCTCTCGGCAATCGAGATCGATTGAGTGTGTGCAGTTCGCTCGATTAGTCGTATAATCCGCCCAAACTTATGGGGCGGAACCATAAATGCAGCGCGGACGACTCGATATGCTTCTGGCCTTTCTGGCGGTTGCGCGGGAGGGCAGCTTCACGCGCGCCGCTGCGCAGCTCGGAATTTCGCAGTCCACGCTCAGCCACACGGTCCGCGATCTGGAAGAGCGGCTGGGCATTCGGCTGCTGACGAGAACGACCCGAAGCGTTTCGCCTACAGAGGCCGGCGAGCGGCTGCTGCGCAATATCGGCCCGCGCTTTGAGGAGATCGAGGCCGAGGTCGAGGCGTTGAGCGAATTGCGGGAGAAGCCCGCCGGCACCATTCGCCTCACGGCAAGCGATCACGCGTTCAACGCCGTCATCTGGCCGAAGCTGGCGAAGCTCCTGCCGGACTATCCCGACGTCACCGTCGAGGTCTTCCTCGACAACGCACTGACGGATATTGCTGCCGAACGGTTCGACGCGGGCGTGCGAATGGGAGAGCGTGTTGCAAAAGACATGATCGCGGTGCGCGTCGGACCGGACATCCGCTTCGCCGTCGTCGGGACGAAGTCGTATTTCGCCAGGCGGCCGCCGCCAACGACGCCGCAGGAGCTGACCGAACACGTTTGCATCAACCAGCGCTTTTCCATCAATGGCGGGCTTTGGGCCTGGGATTTCGAGCGCGATGGTCGCGAGCTGAAGGTGCGGGTGGACGGCCAGATTGTCCTCAATGGCACCCTCGAGATTCTCGAGGCGGCGCTGGCTGGTTTCGGCCTCGCCTATGTGCCGGAGGATGTCGCGGAGCGTCATCTGGAAAGCGGCCGCCTGATGCGGGTGCTGGATGAGTGGTCACCGCCCTGGCCGGGATATCACCTCTACTATCCAAGCCGTCGCCAAGCGTCGCCGGCTTTCGCCCTGCTCGTCGATGCGCTCCGCTTCTCGGGTTGAGGCAATGCAGTGCGAAGCGTCTTCGGCCAGGATTGACCGTTCAGTACCGCCGGAACCGGTCAGCCGAAGACGAACGCCATCAGCAGCTCCGGCTCGATCACCGGCGCCCGCACGACGTTCAATTGACCACGGTACCGACGTTCGCCCGTGCCGAGGACAAATCCGCTGGTGACCGGCGTTTCACCGTTGATGTCGAGGCGCGCAAAAATGTCGGCGACATTGAGGTCCAACGCCAGCTTGAGGTCGTGCCGCGCATCGTCCTTTGGTCCGGAAGGCAGTTGGCGCTTCACCAATTGCTGGAACGGAACATTGAAAGTCAGGATCTTCTTCGATGACGTCAAGGCAAATGCAGGCGAGGGGCAGGCAACCAGTATGGCGTTGATTGTCGTTATTGACGCGAGCTTACTCAACGTCACGTTTTCCTTCGCCTGTCCGCGTATGCAGGCTACCCGGATCGCCGATGTCAGATTGCCACTCTGTGCCTGAACTCCGGCTATCTCATCTATGAGCATGCCGATCGTGCACTTCCGGCTCTCAGCCATCTGCTTCAGCGATATCCAAAAAGCCCGCTCCAGACGGATCCCGCGGCGTGTTCCGCCACGCGCCACAACTCGAAATTCCAGGCCAAAATCCTCCTTGGCGAGCGGCAGGAGTCGCTGATCGGTATTGGTGGAGGGAGAGGTGGCGCTAGCGCTCACTCATGGCCTCCTGACGCGCCTTGTTGATCGGCTTCAAAAGGGAACTCAGGATCGTCTTGCGTCTGGTCTTGATGTCGACAGAGCAGATCACGCCCGGGATGATCGGATAAGCCTCGCCATCCCGTTCGATCGTCGAAATCGCAAATGTGATCAGGAGGCCAAGGCGCTTGCCAATGGCCACTTTGATTATCGTATTCGTTTCTACCCCACCCACGCTTCTGCCCGGTACTTTTTATGGCCAAGCCTTCTCACCGAAGCTTTGACAAATTATCCGACAGATTCTTCGAATACGTGAGTGTTTGTTGATCTAGGGCCGGCTAAGAACCGAATTCGGGCCATAAGTTTCGGGAATGTAGCAAAAATGGCACATAAAACGGGCGCTCGCTGCGGTTGCGGCAAGCGCCTGCGCCTGTGATCAATGCTGTTCGCGGCGCTTTCCTTAAGCCTCGCGCAATCTTTGCAGTCTATTCTGCTTGTCGATTGGCGAGGGAACATGACGCGCAAGCCGCTACTGCTTTTTGCCTTCCCGGCTCTCATTCTTCTCATTCTGGCAGGGGAACGAGCAGCGACGTTCCTGCTCGGAACCTATCCGGCCAGCCCTGCCCTGTGGCGGATCTGGCTTGAGTTGCGCCCTTTGGCCACGATGTTCTGGCAGCAGGTCGACCTCTATCTCAGCGGTTCAATGGTCCTTGATGCCGCTATCCTGATCGCCGCATCGATCCTCTGCTGGATGGCTTGCCGGACGAGAAAGTCGGCCGCGTTCTTCCTTGCCAACCACGCCGCTCTGCTCTTCGCCGGGCTGATGATCGCTTCCAGCAGCCATTCTGAAACAGCGAGCACGATAGCGGCGTTCACCGCGCCCAGCGGCCATCCATTCTCGCTGGTGCTCGATTTCACATGGCAGAACAGTCTGGTGCTGGGTCTCGGCACTGCAGCCTGCGCCTACTGTCATTTTGCGTTTCTCAGCGAAGCGCGACAGCGTTCCGAAGCGCTCGCCGTACGCCTTATTGCTCTGCAGCGGGATCTCTAGGACCCCGGGGCACAGCCGTGCCAACTTCGTCATCCCAGGGCGGAGCAAGGAGCGAAGCGACGCGGCGCAGACCCTGGGATGACGAAGTTGAGGTGTTTGGGCTGATCGCAGACGTTGGGTTGGAGATTGGCGGCTGAAGGCCGGCCGACAGCGACCGTCGACAGTCCCTTTCAGGCTAAGAACCAAATCCTCTGTAGAGAGGAACTAGTTGATTTTCTTGTAATGGACCTTGCCGTCAGGCTGCACTATGCGCTGGTAGGAGGCGTTCGGGGGAGGGGGCGCCGCGGCGATCTTCCTTTTGAGCGGGCGCGGCACATCGACGATACTGGGTTCGGTCGCTTCTTCGAGATCGGTGGCTGCTTCCGCCATGGTGCTGGTCGTGATCACGGAAGGCTCCGCAATGCTCGACATGTCGTCGTCACTGTCCAGGGGCAGCTCCTGTTCAAGCCGGGCAATGCTGCCTTTGACTTCGTTGAAGCTACCCTGCAGTTGACTGTCCAGTTTTTCGAACCGGCTTTGAAAGCCGTTGTTGACCGTATCGAGCCGGGCTGCGATCCGTTGCTCGAAGGATCCGAGCTGTTCCAGCCGCCGTTCGACAAGGCGCAGATCGTTGATGCCGCGGTAGAAATAGACCGCGGCCGTTATGTTCACCGCCGTGATCAGCAAGGCGCCGGCGGCGACAACGCCGATCATCCTTGCATTGCTCGGTTTCCCCACTGCAGCTTGTTCTTCCGTGTGGGTTGCCGGCCCAATGTCGATTGCCGGCATATCCAGGTCGCTGATCATCGTCATTGGACCACCACCTTTGCGCCGACCGAGACGCGCTTGAAAAGATCGATCACATCAGTGTTGGTAAGACGGAAACATCCCGATGTTCCGTCGAAGCCGATGCCCTTGGGATCGTTGGTGCCGTGGATGCGGTAGAGCGTGTCGCGCCCGTCCCGCAGCAGATAGAGCGCCCTGGCGCCGAGCGGATTATAGGGACCGGCGGGCACCATTTCCGGCAGCTCCGGCTGGCGGGCGCGCATTTCCCTGGGCGGGCGCCATTCCGGCCATTCCGTTTTCGCCCCGACCTTGACGATGCCGGTCCAGCCAAAGCCGTCGCGTCCGACGCTAATCTGGTAGCGCAGCGCCTGGCCCTGCCGAGTGACCAGATAAAGCGCCTTCTCGTCCTTGCGGATGATGATCGTGCCGGCCCGTTCCGCGGTTTGGAGAGCAACCGCCTTGCGCAGGCTGGGACCCATTGCCGGCAGCGGCGGCGCGGATCGGGCATGCGCGAATTCCCAGGCCGGCATCCCCAAGGCCAGGCCGATGATGCAGGCGCCGGCAAGCCTCGGGACGATGCGGTATCTACCGTGCCGCGTCATCGAGCCGCTCTTTGAACATCCACTTCAGGTCCTTGTTGAAGCGCGCTCGCCCATCCACTTCGGAAGGCAGGATGGCCCGGTTCAGCGCGTCAGTCAGCAGCGCATTGTCCAGGCCGACCGACTTGATGTGCGGCGCCTTGAAGATCTTCTCGAGCTCGCTGCGCGAAAAGTGGTTGCCGAACCATTTGCGCTTATGCTTGTTGGCGACCAGCGTGATGCTCACCGAATTGCCGCGCAGTTCGCGGATCTTCGTGTAGAGCCGCTTGCCTTGCCGCAGCGAGGCGACGTTGAGCTCGAAGACGATGAAGATCTCGTCGCTCGTCGAAAGCACGGAATTCTGCCAGGGGGTTTCGATATTCGGCAGGTCGATGACGATGTCGTCGAACCGGTAGGCGACGAGGTCCAGCAGCCGGAAAACGAAATCGGCGCCCTGCGGCTCAAACGGCAGCTGCGGCCTCTCGAATGAATAGAGCGTCAGGCCGGACGGGCGCGAAAGCCTGATGACGTCCATCAGTTCGACGTCGAGCCTTTCCGGCTGGCCGATGATGCCGGCCAGGTCGAACTGGTTGAACAGGTTGAGATAGGCACCGCAATTGGCGCTCTGGAAATCGAGGTCGACGAGGCAGGTCGAAGCCGCCCTTTCGGTGGATTTCGACGCCAGGAATTCCGCCGCCGACAGAGCGAGCGTCGTGGCGCCGGCGCCGCCGCTGGCGCTGATAAAAGTGATGATGCGGCTCTTTGTGCCCTGGTTGCCGGTGTCGTGGAAAGTGACTGCGTTCAGCAGTTCCTTGGCGTCGAGCGGCTTGTGCAGCCAGTCCGAAGCGTTCATGCGAACCAGGATACGCGTCTTTTCGGAGGTCAATTCGTCGGAGACCGCGATCAGCGGCACGGTCGCCCACAAGCCGCGCGCCGCGACGATGCCGGGCTCGCCGAGCAACTCGCCATTGGCCAGGTCGAGGATGACGATGCCCGGGCGCGTCTCGGGGGGCGGACCATTGAGGAAGTCAGCCGTCTCGGAAATCCTGACATCGTAGATGGCCAGCGCGTCGAGCCGCGTCGCTACCTCGCGCTTGAATTGCGGATCCGACGAAAACAGCGCCACCTGCTTTCGTTTGGTCGGCAGAACCTTGGTATTGATGGCATTCATGGCCAGGTGCTCTTCATATCTTCGCCCGTGACCGTGCTCCGCATCGAGGGCATGGTGATGTTTCCGAATCCGAGCAGGCCGCCCAGAAAGAAGAACTGGAAAGGATGATTGGTGATGCTGACCGTGACGGTGGGCACAGCGCCTCCAGGGCGCGTCCAGTAGCCAAGACCCGTGGCCGTGTACTCGATCCTGACTTCCGACTTCACTAGGGTCGGAAGGAGGTCGTGCATGCCGGCGCGAGTGCTGCTGCCGTCATAAATGAAATCGAAAGAGGCCTGATCGGCATCGAGGTCCTGGCAAGTGCTGCCCGTTCCGCAGACGCATGACGCCACTCCGGCGGCTGTAGCGGTACAGATATAGTTGTACGTCCCGGCCGCTACGGCCTTGCCAACCAGAAGCGGATCGGCAGGTGTTTTCGCCTCCTTGGACAAGCCCTCGCTGGCGACGGGCGTGGAGATCTGAGCCAACCTGGCTCCCATCTGCACCGCCTTGTTGGCGGCATTCCACTGGTAAAAAGCGTGGCCGAAGTCGACGAAACCAAGCAGAAGCGTCAGCAGCAACGGCAGGGCGATGGCCAATTCGACCATTGTCGCTCCGGTCTGTTCGAAGCCAAATTTTCGCCAAGCCATCACCATCCGAAGACACGCTCCTGATGAGATACAGTTATGGTAAGGGCACCGAAGCCAAGGTAACCCCACAGCCCGACGTCAGTATAAGGTAATGAAGTGCTGACCTGAACCACATCCACCGTGCCGGTGCTGCTGAGATAAAGTTCATTCCCGCTGCCGTCGATTGCTGCGTAAGAGTTCTTACTTACCGTGACTTGGGATGTGCTCCATCCCGAAACTCTTGCGCTGCCGCCGGTAATCGCAGCATTCACCGCCAGGTTCTTTCCATAGGTCTCGCAATTGGCCCAGGTAGTGCCGTTGCAGCGCGCCATGTAGCGCGCTGCGTCCTTCACACCTGCTTCGAGAAGCAAGCGCGTGTTCAGGATGTTGGAGAATTCGAATACGCCGGCCGATAACAGCAAAACGAATGGTGCGGCGATCGCGACCTCCACCAAGGCGGCGCCATTCTCGTCGCCTTGGAACCGCCGGATGATGTGGCCGAACCTGGTCATGTCGGCCCTACCGATATAGTTGGGCTTCATTGCGCAGAAGCTTGTCGAGGGTGTTGTTGCCCTTCGGCCCCTCAACGTCCACCACTTCAAGTCTTATGGGCTTTTCGTGGGAGGTAGAGTCTTCATCGTCCTTGCTGCTATCCTGTTTTTCAACTGGATTTGTCAGGAATACGCTTACATAGGCGTCAGGTCGTAGTTCGGTGTGGCCATTGATTTTTGATTGATCAGCTTGGCAGTTTAAGATGGCCATGTTGAGCAGGCGGCGGTCAGGATCGGGCGTCGGCGCGGGGCCTTTGAAGCAGGCCGGGATGCCGGATTCCTTCGATGGTGCCGGCGACTCGTCGCCCACCATGTTATTGGAGATTTCGTACTTGTAGACGTCATACCGGGATGCCAGCATCGACGTTGATGTCGGATGGCTTGAACTAGGGATCGACGGATAAGCGGCACCATTATGGTTTAGGCTCCAGTAGTCAGAGCGATTCCAGGTGGAATCCGTCATCCCGGTTGAACTGTCGTAATTGTCGCCAGGCGGGAACCCCATCGCCGATCCATCTGTCGCAGCGGAAAACTTGTTGCAATTGCTGGTCTTGCTGGCGCCTTTACGCACGTTTGTGGCCGGGCGGTAGAGCGGGTTCTTATCCTCCTTTGTCAGGGAACTGCTATAGATGTCGAAGCGAACATTGAGGCCAGCATTGACTTGGCCCAAAGTGACGCCAGTCTTCGTTTCGAGTGCGTCCAGATTATAGCATGTGCCGGCTGTCCCGATTGCGAAGGCGTCCCGTAGAGACGTCAGGTTGTTGTCGAGCAACCCGAAATTGCCCGGGCCCGGGTTGGAGTCGACCTTCAGGATCCGAAATTCGCGGCTATAGGTAAGCCCTTCCGCAAAAGCCTGCTGGATCGATTTCCCGTCCCCCTCGAACGGGTTGCACATGAACATCGGCACGGTTTCGCAAATGGACTGAGTGAACCCGGCCACCGCCTGTGGCTGCAGGTCCATGGTGTCGTTGCTACCAATGAAGCTGGCAGGAAGGATCGTCGCGAATGCACCCGCACCATCCGATATGCCAGAGGGTTTCACCGTGACTTCGGCGAATGTCACGGCTTTGGGATCGGTGCTTGCCCAGTTCACGCCGTTAGAGTCGACGCCGGCGGGACTCAACGTTATGGTGTCGCTGGCAGGTATCCCGGTCAGGTACGTTATCGTCACGTCAGATGCGGCGAGCGTGTGATTGCCTGAGGTCGAAAATTTTGTGGCGTTGGTAAGGAGATTGGCGACTGCCCGATTGGCTCGGGTGATCGAATCCGATTTGCCGTCGAGTTCCGCCGCGGCGGCAAGCGCAAGCGCATCGACACCCTTCTGTAGATCGTTATGGAGGCCGTTGGCCCGGCTCATGTCGATGGCCAGCAGCGCAAAGCCGACGATTACCGGCAGCATGATGGCGACGAGGATCATCGCTATTCCCCGCTCATCGTGCCAGAACGCGCGAACAAACCGCAGCATGGACCTTACTCCCCTGACGCCAGTCGCCTTGCCTGGCGCTGAACCCGCACCCTTCTATTCAACCCCAGTATTGCCGACGTTGACCGTGATGGCCGGCGGCGGCGGTGGCGGTGGTGGAAATTTGTAGCTCTGGGCAACAGCGGCAGCGCGCGCGCCATCGCCTTCGATCGCCGTGTTCCTCGACGCCGGATTGAGCGGATCGACCGTCTGCAGCAACGAATTGTATTTCTGCGTGTCCCCGGCAGCCAGTGTCACCGTTTCGTAATTGTTCAGGTAGTCGGCGGCGCAGCCCGTCAGCGAGCCGGCGCACAAGAGGATGAGCAAGATCCTATTTCTTTTTGACATAGAGCATCTTGTCCTTGGATTTGAGGTCGAGCATGTGGCCGTAGGGACCGACCACGCCTTGGCCGAGTTCATATTTTCGCACCATGTCCTTGGTCACTTCCAACTGGCCCAGCAGGAACAGTTCCGGATCGTTGGCCGGCCGTGTCTTGTCGAACGGCGTCGCCAGCTGCTCGCCAGGCTTTACCGGTCGCACGATACGCGGCGTCACGATCACGACCAGTTCGGTCTCTTCCTTCTGATTGCTTGAATTCCGGAACAGCGTCCCGACGATCGGGACCTGGCCGAGCCACGGCACCTGCCTCTGGATCTTGGTGTTCTTGCTGGACAAAAGACCGCCGACCGCGAAGCTCTGGCCGTCGCGCAACTCGACGACGGTAGACAGCTTGCGGTTGGTGAAGATCGGGTCACCGGCGGTGGTGAAGCCGGTGAGGTCGCTGACTTCCGGAGCCAACCTGATGTTGATCTTGTCGTTGGCGAGCACGACCGGCGTGAACAGCAGATTGACGCCGAACTGCTTGTATTCGATGCTGATCTCGCCATCACCGTCGTCGACGCGGATAGGTACTTCGCCGCCGGCATTGAAGCTGGCAACCTCACCGGAAAGAGTGGTGAGGTTGGGTTCGGCAAGGGTGCGCACCACGCCCTTGGCCTCGAGCGCCTCGATGATCAGGTCGACCTTGATGTTGCTGTCGATGACGCGGGTGATCAGCGCCGCGAACGGGTTGGTGTTCGAAAGAAGGCCGGTAAGCAGACCGCCCGGCCCCAGCACCACATTGTCCTCATCGACGGCGGCAATCCCCGTCCCGGTGCGGGTCGTGCCGCTGCCATTGGTGCTCCTGATCGAGACGCCAAGATCACGGCCGGCATTGCGCTTGGCCTCCAGCACCCGCACTTCGAGATTTACTTGCTGGCTGTCGTCGACGGTCACTGCGTTTATGATCGCGTCGGGGCCATATTGCTGGGCGACCTCCATGATCGCCGCCAGCGTGGCGCCGTCCTTGACATGGCCGCCAAGCCTGACCTTGCCATTGATCGAGCCGATATCGATGCGCGCCGTGGGAGCGACCTGCCGGATCGCTTGCGCCATGTCGCTCACGTCGACGCCAACTTCGATCTGGATCACGCCAAGCGAGCGCTTGTCTTCTGAAAACAGGTTGACGGTGGTGGTGCCGGCGCTCTTGCCGATGACATAGAGCGTGCGGTCGGTCATTGGCTGGGCGTCGGCGATCTTCTCGTCGCCGACGACGATGTCGCCGAGAGTGGCGTTCACCTGGATTGTCACCGACTGCGACATGGGCAGGAAAATGCGGTGGACGCTGGGGTTCGATACATCGATCCTGCGGTCGGCCGCATGAGCAGCAAGGTCGATCGGCAGTAAAATGACCGAACAGGCCAGCGCGGCAGCCGCCAGTGGTCCCCGGAACATACGCATCTAGACTACCCCCTCTTGCCGAATCGTTCGGCAATACCCTAGCGTTATTTTTGTCGCGGCACGTCGTAGGATTCGAGCTTCACACCCCTAAAGACGCCGATCGTCGCACGCGCCGGCGGCTCCGGCTGCACATATTTGATGACTTCCTTAACCACTTCTTGCACCTGGGGTGCTGAGGCCACTGCCGGAACAGGTTTTGCGCTGCTCAACAGGTCGAGCCTGCTTCCCACCCGTTCCACGGCCTGGGTCAGCCCATTGATCTTGTCGTCTGCGCGCTTGCGCTCGGCTGCGGCCTCAGCCTCGGCTATTGCTTGCTTGGCGAGTTCGGCCTGTCTGGCGGCGACGTCGGCCGGCGTGTCGCCGGTCAGGTCGGAAAGCGTGACGCGTTCGGTCGTCTCGCCCTCGCTGGCGGCTGCCTGACGAAGCGCCAGGGACAGCTGGCCGGCACCGGCGGCCAGGGTAAGCTTCTGGGCGTCCCTGGTACTGGCCTCGAGCGTCACCGATTTCACCACAGTCGGGCTCTCCGTGCTCTCGTCGGCGACCTGGTCGACGGCGAGCACCTTCATGCTCTGCAACAACACGTCGACAAAACTTCTGTCCGCGCCGCCTTCGCCACGCGCCGTGCGCGTCAAAAGCACGTCGACCCGGTCGCCGGGAAAGACAAACCCGGCGACGCCGAGCACGTCGTTGACCCTGATGGAAACGGCTTTCATGCCTTCGCCGAGCACCGCCGACAGCGTGGCGCGCTGGCCGGGGCCGGTAATCTTGGTGGCGAGAACGGGCTCATTGGCGCCGATCGCCTGCAGCGCCTGCCTCGTGCCTTCGCCGGCCAGGGCCTCTTTAGTTGTCTTGAACGCGCCGGTTGGAACGGCACCCGCCGGCCATGCAATTTCGCGTAATTTGTCGGCCGATAGCGTATCGCCGAATTTCAATGGCACTGCCGCCACCACGACCGTGTCACGCTGGACACCGTTCGCCTCCGCCATGGCGCTACGTTGGCTGGCCAGCCAGACATTGATGAGAACCACCGCAAGCACGCCGAACACGCCGGCGAGAACGATCATGATGACAGTATTTGCGCGCATAGCCCCAAGCCCCAAGCCCCAAGCTTACATTACGGGAATTCGCCCGTCGCGATCGGATTCAGGCCCGGATCGAACGATCCGGGCCTGAGCGTGATCAGGCAATCAGGAACCGACACCAGTCACGGCATTACAGCCGCCGACAGTGGTGTCGTCGAGAGCATCGCACAAGCCTGTGAATCTGCCCGAGACCCAGCCGCCGATCGCAATGACCGTCATAACGACGGCGACCGCGATGATGCCGAGAAGGATGGAATATTCGACCATGGCAGCGCCGTTTTCGTCGTCGCGGAACTGCCGGGTCATCGTCATGAGCTTCTTCATGCCAATTTCTCCCTTTGGAGGTTTGAACCCGACGAGACGAGCCAAGGATGAAATCCATACCCAAGCATCCCCCGTCATCTCGATCTAAGTCCCGACGAAAATCAGAGTCAAACGGGATTAAGGGTTTCTTAACTTTCCTATACATGGCCGGGCAAGAATATTGCCGATCTCAAGTGGACCAAAACATTGATTCGGCTCGTTTTTCAACCTATCTTAACCATTCGTTCATAATTTGGCCGTGGGTGTGGCGGAAGTGGGGCAGCATTAGCGGTAGTGCATATTCCTTTATATCTAAAGGGTTTGCGTGGGTTCCATGGCGCCTTCGTGACAAAAAAAGCACTCGGCATCGAAAAGCTAGCCCTCATACTCCATTAGGACAGCGCCGCTCACCAAATAAACGTCGCGTTTTCTGATCCTTGATCTTAACTATGTCTGAAGTATTAAGTTGCATGGTGCGCGGCTGGCGCTTGTGCCATCTGTGGTTAACGCTTAGTTTCAGCGTGGGGATTAAACGGGGGAAGAAGCGTTATGTTGGGCCGATTCACCAAGGGGCCAAGCGAACCGCGGGTCGAGCCTAGGGTTGAGCCGATCGTGACCTCGCCAGTCGCGGCGCTTTCCCTTGCAGCCGACATCGAATCGGAAGGTGACGATTTCCTGACGCTCAAGGTCGAGCTTCACCGTCATCTGATCGACCGGTTCAATCTTGCCGCGCTTGAAACGGCATCGAAGGATGAGATCCTGAATGAAATCCGGCCAATCGTTCGCGAGTTCGTTCGTGCTCGCGCTGTACCGCTGAACGCACGTGAGCTCGACAGGCTGACCAGTGAGACAGCCGACGAGATGCTGGGCCTTGGGCCGATCGAGCCGCTGCTCAAGGACGACTCGATCACCGACATATTGATCAATACCCACAAGCGCGTCTTCATCGAGCGGCGCGGCATGATCGAGGAGACCGAGATCCGCTTTCGCGACGAGGCGCATCTGCTGCGCGTCATCAACAAGATCGTTTCTGCCATTGGCCGGCGCGTCGATGAATCGGCGCCGATGGTGGATGCGCGACTGGAAGACGGCTCGCGCGTCAACATCGCGGTACGGCCGATCTCGGTCGATGGGCCGCTGGTGTCGATCCGCAAATTCTCGAAGAATCCCTACTCGCTCGAACGACTGATGGTGTTTAATTCGATCCGCCAGCCGATGATCGACCTGCTGCGCATTGCCGTGCAGGCACGCAAGTCGATCCTGGTTTCGGGCGGCACCGGCAGCGGCAAGACCACCTTGCTCAACGCGCTGTCGAGCTACATCCCGGCCAGGGAGCGCCTGATCACCATCGAGGACGCGGCGGAACTGCAACTGCAGCAGCCGCATGTCGGCCGGCTGGAGACGCGTCCGCCCAATGTCGAGGGAAAAGGCGAGGTTCGTCAGCGCGAACTGCTCAAGAACGCTCTCCGCATGCGGCCCGACCGTATCATTGTCGGTGAGGTCCGCGGTGAAGAGGCCTTCGACATGCTGCAAGCCATGAACACCGGCCACGAAGGCTCGATGACAACCATCCATGCCAACACGCCACGTGACGCGATATCACGCCTCGAGCAGATGGTCGGCATGGCTGGCATGCCGATGACCCACGAGTCCATCCGGGCGCAGATTGCATCGGCCATTGATATCATCGTGCAGACACAGCGTCTTGCGGACGGCGGCAGGCGGGTCGTCTCCATATCGGAACTGACTGGGATGGAAGGCAATGTCGTCCAGCTCCAGGAAATCTACAACTTCGTCCGTCGCGAGGTGACGCCAGAAGGCAAGATCATTGGTGATTTTCGCGCCACCGGCGTCCGTCCACGCTTTGCCCCGGAGGCGGCAACCCTTGGTCATCACTTCGCCAAGGACGCGTTCAACCCGCAGGTTGCGCTCTGATGCCCACCGGTCAGACTTTGCTCTACTTCATTTATGTGCTCGCGGCGGCATCGGTTATTCTAGCCGGCGAGGCCATGTATCTTTCCTTTGCCAAAAGCCGGGCACGCATTGGCGCGATCAACCATCGGCTGAAACGGCTGTCCGACGACGTTCCAGCCGAACGGACCCTGCAAGGATTGCTGCGCGAACGCGGGCTGACGGACTCGGGCGACTTTCTCTTTGGCCTGATCGGGCTGAACAGGCTCTATACCCAGTCCGGCATTACCGGAAACCCGCTGACTTTCGCCGCGAAGTTCCTCCTGGCGGGTTTGGCGCTGGCGTCGCTTCTGTGGTTCCTTTTAGGCTTTTCGACCCTGGTGTCGCTTGTTGTTTTTCTGGTGGTTGGATTTGTGCTGCCGCTTCTCGTTCTCCGGCGAGCACGGAGCAGGCGAATTCAGAAATTCGCGAAACAACTCCCGGATGCGCTTGACATGATCGTTCGTTCATTGCGAGCCGGACACCCGGCTTCGGTGGCTGTTGGTCTCGTCGCCCGCGAAATGCCCGACCCACTCGGTACCGAATTCGGCATCGTGTCAGACGAGATCACCTTTGGTCTCAGCATGGAACAAGCGGTGCGGAAACTTTCGCAACGTGTCGGCTTTGAGGGCCTTCATCTGTTGTCGGTGTCGCTGTCGATCCAGGCCAAAACTGGCGGCAATTTGACCGGAATTCTGTCCAACCTTTCGTCAGTGCTGCGCGAAAGGCAAAAACTCAGGATGAAGATCAGGGCGCTTTCGGCCGAGGGCCGTGTATCGGCATGGATCATCTCGCTGTTCCCGATCGTGATCTTCCTGATACTCCAGCTTGTTGCCCCGGCCTACTACGGCACCGTCTGGGGCGATCCGATCATCCTTCCTGTGTTCCTGATTTTCGGGACATGGGCGCTGTTCGGTGACTTCATCATGTATCGAATGGTCAATTTCGACTTCTGACAGGGCGAGACATAATCTTGTTTTCGACTATTCAGGATCTCAGCGTTCTGGTCTCCATTGCCGTCTTCGTCGCGGCGGTGGCTCTGTTCCTGTTCGGCTCCCTCGTCCTTTTGCCGGCGCTGCAGACGCGAAAGCTGGTCGCGCAAAGCCTGATGGCCGAAGGTATTGCCGATCGGCGTTCGCTTGTTGGACAGGAACAGCTTGCCAGGATCGCAGCGCAGCGGCCGGTCGATGCCTATTTTCGATCGATAGAGAAGGAACGGGACCAGCCCAGCGCCTTGGACGCGAAGCTCTTCCGCGCCGGCTTTTATCAATCGAGCGCTCCGCTCATTTACACGTTGTCGCGGCTGGCTGCGGTCTGTGTCGGCTTTCTGGCCGCCTATGCGCTTTTGTCCCGGGTGCTCCCACCGCAACTCCCCAGTTTGGTAGCCTTGATCGGTTCCGCCTTGTTCGGGCTCGCCTGCCTCGTGGTTCCAAGCGTCATGCTCGATCGCTTCGAGAAAGGGCAAAAGCAGGTCTACCGCCGCGGTTTTCCCGATTTCATGGACATGATGATAACCTGTGCCGACGCCGGTATGAGCCTGGAGGCTGCGGTCGAGCGCGTAAGCCAGGAACTGGCCGGCACCCACAAATGGCTAGGCATTCAACTGTCGATCATGACGCTGCAATTGCGGGCCGGCAAGCCGTTGCGGGAAGCACTGCGCGAACTCGCTGACCGCGTCGGACTTGACGAGGCGCGAGCTTTGGCAGTGCTGTTTCGGCAATCGGAAGAACTCGGCACCAGCCTGACCGAGGCTTTACGCGTCTATAGCGACGAAATGCGCAGCCAGAGAATTCTGAGTGCCGAGGAGCGTGCCAATTCGCTGCCGGTCAAAATGATGATTCCGTTGGGACTGTGCATCTTCCCGGTGGTGATGATGATCATCATGTTGCCGGTGATCATTCGAATGAGGGGTGTTTTCTTCTAGGCACGTCTGTGCTTTGGTCGAAATACAGAGTCGGGGAACTCTTTGAGGGACAAAATGACAGGGCCAATGCGCCTCGCGGCCGTAGCCGGTTTGCTGCTTATCGTGCTTTCCGGCTGTCAGACGGCTGATACCAGCGGCGTCGTCCGTACCAACGAGCCCTCGAAAGGTGATGTGACAGCCTTTGGCGATGCCTTCGACGGGCTGAAGACGGTCAGCGACGTCGAATATTATGCCTCGGACCAGGCTGTTGCCGAAGCCAAGAACCAGTTCCGCGCAGAAAACTACGGCAATGCCGGCGCCCTGTTCTACAAGGCGACGCAACTGGCGCCCAATGATGGCGTTGCCTGGATGGGCCTGGCCGCCTCCAGCGATCGGATTCGCCGCTTCGACCTCTCCGACCACGCCTATCGCCAGGCGTTCCGGCTGGTCGGCGGGACGCCCGAATATTACAACAATGTCGGCTATTCCAATCTATTGCGCGGCAAGCTGCAGGACGCGCGCAGCAGTTTCCTCAAGGCCTATGAGCTGGCGCCCAACGATCCGACCGTGGCCAACAATCTGAAGCTGCTGTCGTCCAGCGTGAAGAATCTCGAGCGGTAAGGCGACGACATGTTGCTTGCCGCATCGCTGCTGCTGAAGGGGCTAGCCATTCCTTTGCTGGCAAGGATCGCCTGGCTCGACTTCACCACCCAGAAGATATCCAACCAGAATGTGCTGCTGCTGCTTTGCCTGGGTTTGGGCTCGCTGCAGCTCCTATCGGTGCAATCCGGGTCGTGGTGGGACATGAGCCTGAGCGCGCTCGCCGGTCTTTTGCTGTTTGTTGCGCTGTTTCCGTTCTGGGCCCTGCGCAAGGTCGGGGCCGGCGATGTCAAGCTGATGGCGGTGGTGCCGTTACTGATCGGCGGCAGCGGCCTCGTCGTATTTTCCGTCCTGCTGCTGGTTTTCGCCCTCGCCACGGCGTTGATCGTGAAAAATCCGTTCATGCTGCCCGCGGGCGCCTTCCGCCTGTACGTTCAGCACCTGGACCGCAAGGGCGTTGTGCCGTTTGGCGTGCCAATCTCGCTCGCAGCGATCTGCACGATAGCGTTTCAGATCTACGTCACCTTGATGCCCCATCCTGGTCCGGCGATCTGACCAGACAGGAATTGCCGCAACTGCTTGGCTGTACATCTCGGGCGTCTATGTTCCCAAGCGGCTCGCGTCAGACGCCAGTGTTGAGGTCGATGAGCAGTAGGTTCCGTTCAATGACGCCCAAAGACCGTCTCACGTTAACCGCTAGGGAACGACGGTCTTGTTAAATGAGTTTTCCCAAGGGGCATAAATATGGCACCCCGCGCAGCTCTGAGGCGCGCAGATCAGTGAAGATGGCCGCCAGCAGGACAGGCCTCCAGCGCCCAATAAGTGCGCCGACAAGCGCCTTTATCTCCTCGCGCGCCGGGTTGCGCTAACTGCTTATACCAAATCAAAGAAGGGGCTATGAGTCGCTATTGGTGATCTCTGGTATAAGTGTCTGCTATGAAGGTAATCATGGACAACCGTTACCCGCCAGACTCGGACTTCGTCTGATGGCGGCAAACGAATTCGGGCCGAGACCTGCGATGCCTTCAGGGCTTGTGTGGCGGCGCCGATCAATCGCGCCGGAATGTCCGTGATGGATCGGAGCAGGCGCAATGTGCTGATCGGTGCGTCTATCTTCGGAGCCCTGAGCCTTGCGGGGCTGCTTCCTACCATGTGCGCAATGCGGCAAATCAGGACAAAATCCCCCATGGCCGAAACCAGCCGTCCCAAACGGCCGCCGGGACAGGCGAAGCCGTTGCTGGAGGAAGATATCGCGCCGGTGCTTGCGCGCCTTGATGCCTGGTATGCTGCTCATCTGCCGCCAGACAAATATGTGTTCAATCCGCCGGCCACGGACGCGCAACTGGATGCGTTCGAGCGCCTGATCGGCCTCAAGATGCCGCGCGCCTATCGCGACCTATACCGATGGCACGACGGCGAAAACGACGACAGTCGGGGCCATATCTATGGGCATCCGCTGCTGCCGCTGCATCAGGCAGGGGCGCAATGGAAAGCCTGGGTCGATGTGCTCGCCGATTTCGGCGGCAATCGCTATGAAATTCCCGGAGGGGCGTGGCCTGAACACGCGGTTGACCCGGCCTATATCAATCCGCGCTGGATACCGCTGACCCATGATGGCTCAGGCAATCATATCGGTCTCGATTTCGATCCGTGGCCCAGCGGTCGCGTCGGCCAGGTCATCCTCTTTGGGCGCGACCAAGACCTGAAAGCGGTGCTTGCGGAAACCCTTGGCAAGTTCCTCGAGTGGATCGCCGGCCTGCTGGAAAGCGGCAATTTCAGATTGGAAGCGGCGGAAGAGCCAGTGCTGCGCCGGTTCCGATTGAAAGCCCCCCCATCAAACGACTTCCACGAAGGCGCACGAAGCCTTCTGGGCGCACCTGGCCCCTTCCTATGACGGCACGTATTTCGGTGACGCACTGCGAAGCGGGATAGGCATGGCGCGTCACCGATCGAAGCGACTTCATCACAACGAAGGGCGACAATCGCAATTGAGTCAGGGCATGAAGGCGTACCGGCGCGAAAAAGGCTCGGCAAGAGGAAAGGCGGAATCGGATCCGAACTGGCCTTTGGTCGCGCAAATCCGCCCGGAAACTACGGGAAGCGTCCGAGAAGAAATTTCTTGCGGGACCGAACAGATGTGTTGGCTGGAAAATAGGAAAATCAATCGCTCCGCGAAGGTGATGGCTGAGGCTGAGCGCGCCGAACGCGCCGCGAAGACAGCAAGATTGAGGTCGCTTCGTATGGCCACTCAGAGTGACCTAAGGTTTTCGTTCCCTGAGGAATTGGATTGTTCTCTGCTTATCGCGGCACTGACTCAAGGCGAACCACCGGCTGATCGGGACCGCCAAATTCCGGGGGGTGTGAGCGAACAGGCTCCCGCCGCCAGATTTTTTTTGACGTTCTGATTACCAAATTCTGGCGCAATGGTAGCGATCCCGGATCAAATCTCGCTGTGAGTTCAACGGGCTGCCTCGATGACAGTTTGCGAACTGATGCCTATCCAAAGCGGCGAGAGCCGATGGTTAGTTGCTGGAGCGCTGTCTCGCCTGACCTACAACGCGTCGGTATCCGGCATTTTAAAATTCGAGCGCTTATCGGCATCGGCGCAACCCGGGCCGCGGCCCGACGCTCACCGAAATGCTCGCCATCCCGGCCCGGATCAGCCTTCGCTCGGCACCGGCGTGTTGAGCAGCTGCTGCTCCCACAGGTACGCCATGCCGCTGCCGGCCATGTGATCCTTGAGGAGCTCGATCAATGCAGGCAGGGTCTCGGCCCTCGTGTAGTCGCGCTGCCATTCGCACGCGAGCGCCATCCACGTTATCATGTTGCAGCCGGCCGCGATCATGCGCTGGATCGCCACCTCATGGGCTTCAGCCGACACGCCGCCGCAGGCGTCCGTGATGACCGTGACGTCCCATCCTTCGCCGGCAGCCTGAATCGCCGGCATCGCGACGCAGATCTCCGTGAACAGACCGGCGATGATCAACTGCTTGCGGCCGGTCTTCTTGACCGCGTCGACGACCTTCTGGTCTTCCCAGGTGTTGATAAGCATCCGGTCGATCACCTCCTGGCCGGGGAAGACGTCGGTGATCTGCGGAAAGATGAGCCCGCCTCGGTCAGCGAGCACGCTCGTGAGGATGGTCGGTACGCTAAATGCCTTGGCGGCCTTCGCCAGACCCGTAGCATTGTTGACCGCCATATGCGGGTCGTGGCTGTTCAGGTTCGTGAGCTGGTAAGGCTGGTGGTCGATCAGAACGAGGACCGAGTCTTCGGGACGAAGAAGCGAATCAAGGCCGTTACGGGGGGTCATCAAGACTTCCTTTCTCTGCCGTTGTGGACGGCAATGGGTTCACGGGGAAACATGCGCCGGCGGGCGACGTTGCCTTGCCGCAATTTGCTGTTCCTTTGGGTGATGGGGTAGTGCCATAGTCAGGCAAGCTGTGTCGCGAAACGAGGAACGCCGAATTGGACATCGAAGATCTACAGACATTCGTTGCAGTGGCCGATGCAGGGGGCGTATCGGCCGCCGCGCGCCGGCTCGGCGTCTCCAAGTCAATCGTCAGTCGGCGGCTCTTTCGGGTTGAAGCGGAGCTTGGCGTCCAGCTTCTTGCCCGCACGACCCGCGGCGCCGCGCTTACGGAAGCGGGGATCACCTTCAGGGATCATGCGGCCCGAGCCAGCGCCGAGATCGACACTGCCAGGGAAACCATCCTCCCAGCCGGTGAGCTGCGCGGCCGCCTGCGGGTTGCCATGCCACTTACTTTCGGCCCGACCCACTTCGCCCCCGTGCTTGCGGAAATGGCGCAACACCACCCGCAGCTCCACATCCATACCTCCTACAGCGATCGCTTCGTCGATCTCATCGCAGAGGGTTTCGACTGCGCGATCCGGGTCGGGTACCTTCAGGACTCCAACCTGATCGCGAAGCGCATCGGACCGATCTATGGAAAGCTCGTCGCAAGCCCGGATTATATCAGAGCAAACGGTTCACCTCAGACGCCGGATGAGCTCGTCACCCATCAGGCCCTCATGCAAGGGACAGAAGCCTGGCAGTTCATGGATGGCGACAAGATCGTCACGGTTCAGCCGCAGGGCAGATTCAAGGCGGATAACGCTACGGCGCTTGCCGCCGCCGCAGTGGCAGGGCTCGGCATCGCTTGGCTCCCTGATTGCATCACGTATGACCATGTGACCTCCGGAGCGCTCGTTCCGATTATGACACGCTATCCGCCACCTTCGGCAGGCGCCTATGTCGTCCGACCGCCGGGTAAGCACCCGACACGGAAAGTCCGGGTGCTCACCGAGATGCTGATCGAGTACTTCGCACGAAATCCGGACGTTTGGGGTCTCGACCGTTAAAACACGAACGGGCGAAGCCTTATTAGAGAATTGCGTTCGACGGTCGCTCTGCTGCGAGCCGCTGAGCTCGACGACATTGCCCGCACGTTCCACTTGCTGCGACACAGCTTGACGTATCACAGGACTAGTTGGGCAGACGGTCGCTCGCCAGTTTAGGCATTCGTCGGGCCGAAAGCGCTCTTCCCGCTCGCACGGTCCGGATTGATCGCAATCGGGCGTTCGCATCGGCAAGGGCGAGGCCTCCCGAAAACCCAAGAGAGGATGAGGCGCATGAGTTGGAACCCGGCAATCGAACCGGGCTGTCCCGATGAGGTTGGCCTCGACGCGATCGAAACGCTCATCGTCCCGCGCGCTCGAGACCTGGGCGGCTTCGAGGTTCGGCGCGCTCTGCCCGCACCCAAGCGGCAGATGGTCGGACCGTTCATCCTCTTCGATCAGGCCGGCCCGGCCGAACTGCTGACCGGGCAAGGCGTCGACGTCCGGCCGTATCCGCATATCGGTCTTGGCACTGTCACGTACCTCTTTCGCGGCGACTTCCATCACCGGGACAGCACCGGGGCAGACCAGATCATCCATTCCGGCGAATTGAACTGGATGGTCGCCGGGCGCGGCGTGACCCATTCAGAGCGCACTTCCTCGGCCGCCCGGAGCGGTCCGAACAGCCTGTTCGGAATACAGACCTGGGTCGCGCTGCCCGACAGCCACGAGGACATGGCGCCCATGTTCGAGCATTATGGCCAGGAGGCGCTGCCGGCGATCGTGGATCGCGGCGTCTCGGTCCGGCTGATCCTCGGGGAGGCCTATGGTGAGAAGGCCCCCGCGACAATGTACTCGGAGACGTTCTATGCCGACGTGAAGCTCGACGCCGGAAGCCGGTTGCCGATGCCGGACGATCACGAAGACAGGGGAATCTACATCGCCGAAGGTTCGATCTCGATCGCCGGCCAGGTTTTCGAGGCAGGTCGGATGATGGTCTTCCGTCCCGGCGACAGGATCACGGTCGCGGCCGGCGGCCAAGGTGCACGGTTGATGATTCTCGGCGGCGCAACGCTCAGCGGACCGCGCTATATCTGGTGGAACTTCGTCGCCTCCTCGAAGGACCGCATCGAAGAAGCGAAGGCCGAATGGCGCGCCGAGGACTGGGGCAAGGGACGTTTCGATCTCCCGATCGATGACCGAGATGAGTACATTCCCCTACCGGACTGACCGGTGCTAAGACTGACCGGTGCTAAGACTGGCCGGCGCCAGGAAGGAGGTCGCCTGGGCACGGACCCGGGCGGTTCAGACGAGATGACGCGTCGCATGCCGGGTGTGTTCTGAATGGAGAAAGCAGAATGAGCAACAAGTGGCCCCACCTGGACTACCTCGGCTGGCGCGAGACGTGTTCGGCCCTGCATCTCTATTTGCAGATCGCCGGGAAATATCGCCTTGCTCATACCCCGTGGCTCAACCATTCCTGGAACGCGACCTTCTATGTCACACCGCTCGGCCTGACCTCCTCGCCGATCCCCGACGGCCCAGGCATTGAGATCCTCTTCGATCTTCGGGACCATATGGTTGTCGGCACATGCGGCAATGGTCGCAAGGCATCGTTTGCGCTCTGGCCATCCACAGTCGCGGCGTTCCACGCCAATTTCGTGCAGTTGATTTCCGAACTTGGAGGCACGCCGACCTTTAACGGCAATCCGAACGAGGTGCCCCACCCCGTGCCGTTCACCGAAGATCATCGCGACCGGCCCTATGACCGGGAAGCCGTTCAGCGCTTCCATCACGCATCGGTGGCGGTCGACAGGATATTCAATCGGTTCCGGACCTCCTTTCTTGGCAAGGCCAGTCCGGTTCACCTGTTCTGGGGCAGTTTTGACCTGGCCGTCACCCGCTTTTCAGGGCGGCGCGCGCCTCTCCATCCCGGCGGCATTCCTTCATTGCCCAACGATGTGGCACAGGAAGCCTACGACCGCGAGGTCTCCTCAGCAGGTTTCTGGCCCGGCGGTGGCGGCATCGATTACCCCGCCTTCTACGCCTACGCCTATCCGGCGCCGAGTGGCTTCCGGGGCGCGTCGGTCCGGCCCGAGGGCGCGTTCTGGCATGAGGGCCTATCGGAATTCATCCTGCCGTACGATGCCGTTCGGTCGGCTGCAAATCCCGACGCGGCGCTTATGGAGTTTCTTGTCTCGACCTACGACGCTGCGGCCGATCTCGGAAGATGGGACCGCGACCTGCTGGACTGCATGCCGGGGCGGCGGGGTGAGGTGCGGCCGCATGATGCCGAGCAGCCGGATCCTGCCTCTCCCTTGACCGTCGAAAAGGTCGAGCGGGAGGATACCGCATCGAAGGGACGCTACCGGATGCTCGTCGACGGCGTCGAAGCTGAGATGACCTATAGCCGGGCCGGCGAAGGGTTGATCATCATCGACCATACCGAAGTTCCAGCGGCGTTGCGCGGCCGCAAGGTCGGCGAGCGACTGGTACGCCAGGCGGTCGAGGATGCCCGGCGCGAAGGGGTCGCCATCATTCCGCTTTGTCCGTTCGCAAAAGCGCAGATCGACCGTCATGTCGAATGGCAGGACGTGCTGCGTCGGTCATAGGCTGCGCGTAACTCCCTCCGCCCCGCCGACGCACCGGCTCCTGCCACCGTAAGCGGCGGACGTAGTTCCGGCGGCGACTGGCGGCAATTTCGGTGTTGGCGTCGTGGAATGGCAAAAATTGGCGCGCCGAAGAGAATGAAACCGGCACCGCTATATGATTGAAGTCGCTCTGTAAAAAACTTTCAGGCGGATTCAGGGGCCTTCGCCTTTGCGAGGTCCTGCAGGAACTCTTCCATCAGCGGCCTGTCACCGAACCGGCGGTAAGTGCGCTCTGCTTCCAGCGAGAATGCCGGATGCGCCTCGACCAGCTTTGCCATCGTCTGCTGGGCTGCCTCGACCTCGCCGCCCCCGCTCTGCAAAGCGGCCTGAATCAGAAGGCAGTTTGCATCGCGCGGCGCCCGGATCAGGCATTCTTCTATGACGGAGGAAGCCTCATCGCGGCGGTCAGCCGCGTAGAGCGCCTGCCCGTGCACATAGGCGTAGTACTCGGGCGCCATAGGATGAAGGCGGCGGGCCCGCTCTGCGTTGGCGACGGCATCATCATATTGCCCGAAGCGAACCTGCGCCTTTGCAAGCGCCATCATGCTGTCGGGATCGTTAGGGTTGAGCTCGACAGCGCGCCGCGCGGCCTGCAAGCCGCCTGAATAGTCGCCCTGCAGGGCAAGCCCGAAGCTGATGACCTGATAGCCAAGGCCAAGATTGGGGTCGAGACGGACCGCCTGCCGAGCTTCGCTAAGCCCAAGATGGAGTTCCGGTGCGTTTTCCCGGCCGTCACCGCTCTGCGCCACGCTGGCGATAAAGGTCAGCGCGAGGCCTGCGCGGGCGGCCGCATAGGACGGGTCCATTTCAAGGGCGCGCTGGTAGAGGCCCCGCGCCTCCAGAATGTCCTGCGGGTCATCGCCGCCGTGCCGGTAGCGGTTGCGGGCCTGCAGCACGAGGTCATAGGCCTGCAGATTGTCGGTCGGGCGTTCCGCTGCCGCCGCCGCCTCGCTCCTGCCGATATAGGGCGCGATCTGCGCGACGATTTCAGTGGTCAGCTCGCTCTGGACGGTGAACACGTCGGCGACCTGCCGGTCAAAACTGCGCGACCACAGATGCGCGCCTGTCTTTACATCGATCAGCTGCGCCGACACGCGAAGCTGATCGCCTTCACGGCGGGCGCTGCCTTCAACCACATAATCAACGCCGAGCTTCGCCCCGAGCTTGCGCACGTCGGTACCCTGCCCGTGCACGGCGTAGGTGGAATCGCGCGCGATTACCTGTAGCTCTGAATTGCGGGCAAGGGCTGTCGTCACATCCTCGGCCAGTCCGTCGGCGAAATACGATTGCTCGCCGCTGCCGCTCATCGCGGCAAAAGGCATGACCGCCACTGACGGCCGGGGGTCGGCGCGGCCCTGGTCCATCGACAAGACAGCCGGGATGCGGCTGACCATGGCTGCCAGGGGGAGCGGCTGGATTTGGGTGCCGATGAGGATGAGGGCTATGGCGGCCGCGCCATAAGACCAGCGTGCGGCGGTGCCGCGCAGCACCTGCGGCAGCTGCCGCCATGGCGACCAGGCAGAGCCCACGCGCCTTACGCGGTAGACGTTGAGAAGTTCGGGAATGTTCTTGGCCCGCCTGCGGCCGATGCGGACGAACCTGTCAGCGCTGTTGCGGTCGGCCGCCATCACCACGGCGCCGCTGACGAATATCTGCCCCGGATCGCACATGGCCTCAAGCCGGGCGGCCACATTGACGCCGTCGCCGTATACGTCGCCGTCATCTTCGATGACATCGCCAAGATTGATGCCGATGCGCAGCTCGAACGGGCCCTTGTCGAAGCCTTCCTGTATGGCCAGCGCCGCATCAACTGCTTCGTTGACGCTTGGAAACATGGCGAGAAAGCCGTCTCCCGCCGTCTTTACGATGCGCCCGCCATGGCGGGCAGTGGTCGGGTCAATGAGCTCATCAAAAACAGCGCGCAGCTTCGTGTAGGTGGAAGCCTCGTTTTCAGCCATCAGCAGGCTGTAGCCGACGATATCGGCGGCCATGATTGCCGCGAGCTTGCGTTCCATCAGCATTATTCCTGAGCGGCGGTCCTGCAGGGACTATTACTAGTGACACTTAAGACGACGCACGCTTCAAGATTAGACCCATAATCCCGAATACGCTTATCATACAGCTCACAAATGCGTGACCATTGTGGCCTATACCGTTCTGACCTTCGTCAGCCATCATCCGCTTCGCGCGGAGCCGTCCCCGCATCCGAAGCGGCGTTGGGCATGCTGGTCAGGCAATTATTGCGCCTACGCTGGTCGGGCTCCGGGTAGGCAAGGGACGTTATTCGCGGCAGTGTCGCCACCGCGAATAACTCCTGAGCTTACGGGATTGCAGGCCGCGAGACCGGATTCGGTCTGATGCTTGCGGATGTGGCCGTCACGCCCGACGCCCGAACAGGTCGGCGTATCGCTGCAGGTAGAGCGGCCAGCCTTGATCGGCGGCGACACCATCGCGCACGCTTTCCCAGCCGGCGCCGTGGCGCTCCAGTTTGCGATGCTCGAGATCCAGGCGGGTCCGATTAGCCGTCTCGGCAGTGAAGCGGACTTCCCACTCGCTGGCCTTGTTCGGATCGGTCTCCAACCGCCATTGCGGACTGATGTCCCAACTTAGCAGCACACGGTGCGGCGGCTCATAAGCCAGCACGCGCGCCCAGCGGCACTCGCTGCCGTCGGCGCCGCGATCATAAATATGGCCGCCGACGCGCGGCTCGAACACGGTCTCGGCGATCGGCACGGCAAGCAGATTGTGCTCCCTGGGTTTGAACTTGCCAAAATCCTCCGTGAAGACCTCGAAGGCGCGCTCGATCGGCGCCTCGACCACGATCGAGTGCCTTACCAAGGTGTCTGCTGCTTGCGTGTTCATTTTTTCACTCCTTTCGCGGTTGTTCGACAGCTTGCTTGAAGGCAGCGAGCGTCTTCATCCAGAACCGGTCGAGCTCTGTGCGAAGCGCCGCCAGCCCGTCGGGTTCGACGCGGTAGATGCGGTGCTTGCCAGCCGGCGTGTCTGCAACGAGCCCTGCCTCTTTCAACACCTTCAGATGCTGCGAGACCGCCGACCGGGTCACCGGCAGGGCACGCGCCAACTCGGTAACCGAACGCGGATGCTCGACCAAGAGTTCGAAGATCGTGCGCCTGGTGGGGTCGCCCAGGGCGGTCCAGCTGTTGTTCACGTTAGTCACCACTAACGCGTTAGCACGGACTAACGTGATGAGTCAACCTTGCTACGGCAAAAAGGACTGAGTGAGGGGGACTTTGAAGTTGAAGTCGATCAAGCCTCGACAGCTAAGCCCGCGTCACGCCATTCGGGCAGGCCATCTTCCATGCGGCGTGCGCGGAAGCCGTGCTCACGCAGCAATGCGACCGCCTCGAATGACATCACGCACCACGGTCCGCGGCAGTAGGCGACAATCTCGGGCTTCGCCTCGAGTTCGGTCAACCGCTGCTCCAGTTGGCCGAGGGGGACGTTGATCGCGCCCGGCAGATGTCCGAGCGCAAACTCATCGGGCGGTCGGACGTCGATGACTGTAACGAGCCCGTCTTTCATTCGCGCGGCCAGTTCTTCCCGGGACACGGGCTCCATATCGTCGCGCCGGTCGAAATAGCCCCTCACGATGCGTTCGACCTCGGCCGAATGCCGCTCGGCAACGACTCGAATGGAGGCGAAGGCGGCAAGTACGCTTTCATCTGCGAGCCGGTAGTTGACGAACTTGCCATCGCGCTCTGACGTCACGAGTCCGGCGCGGCGCATCGCCTGGAGATGCTGCGAGACATTCGCCACCGGACGCGCAAGCTTGGCGGCCAAGGCTTCCACGCTGCGCGGACCCTGCGCGAGTTGCTCGATCAGTTCCAGCCTCTGCGGATTGCCCAGAGCCTTCGCGACAACCGCGAACTGCTCGTAAAGTGCCTGCTTCGGATTGCGGATTGACATCAGGGTAGCAGCCACGCTAGTCATTCAACATAATTATTGAATGATGCGTATCACACGGCCCCCGAGGAGACAAGTCCGTGGCCGAGAAGCCCCTTCAATCGCTTAGCAGCCTTGGCTCCGGCTCTGACGGCTCCCGAACGGGATTGATGTAGTGATGGCCGCACGCACCCGAGCCATCAATGCCGGTGCCGCATGACAACGATCGCGGCGCCAGCAGTGAGCCTCGGTCTCAAGGCCAACTGGCGGCAGTTCGCGCTGCTTGTGCTTATCAATGCATTCGTCGGCGGCATGGTCGGCATCGAACGCACCGTCGTGCCGTTGATCGGCTCAGAGGAATTCGGGCTCGCCTCGACCACGCTGGTCGTCTCCTTCATCGTCAGCTTCGGCGTCGTCAAGGCGCTGGCCAACCTTGTCTCCGGACAGCTCGCCGACAAATGGGGGCGCAAGCGCGTGCTGGTTCTCGGCTGGCTGTTCGGCCTGCCGGTGCCCTTCATGATCATTTGGGCGCCAGACTGGAACTGGGTCATCGCCGCCAACGCGCTGCTTGGCATCAGCCAGGGCTTCGCCTGGTCGATGACCGTCATCATGAAGGTCGACCTTGTCGGCCCGAAGGGGCGTGGCCTCGCCGTAGGGCTCAACGAGTTTGCCGGTTACCTCGCAGTCGGGATCACCGCCTTTCTCACCGGCTATCTCGCCAGCCGCTACGGTCTGCGACCAATCCCGATCTATCTCGGCGTCGGCTACGCGGTGGTGGGCACGGTGCTCTCGATCCTGCTCGTGCGCGACACGCGCGATCATGTGCGCGCAGAACTGGCGAACCATCCGCGCGAGGCATCACCCCTTTCCTTCCGCGAGGTCTTTGCGTTGACCTCTTTTCGGGATCGCAACCTCTTTGCCGCTTCGCAGGCCGGTTTGGTGAACAACCTCAATGACGGCATGAGCTGGGGCATCTTTCCGCTCTTCTTCGCAGCCGGCGGGCTTGGCGTGGAGCGCATCGGCATTCTGAAGGCCGTCTATCCCGTCACCTGGGGTGTGCTGCAGGTCGTGACGGGACCGCTCAGCGACCGCTGGGGCCGCAAGGGCCTGATCGTCGCCGGCATGTGGGTGCAGGCGGCGGCGCTCTTTCTCACGGCGCTGACCGCGAATTTCGGCTGGTGGCTGGTGGCCTGCCTCCTGCTAGGACTTGGCACGGCGATGGTCTATCCGAGCCTGATCGCCGCGGTATCGGATGCGTCGCATCCTTCATGGCGCGCCCGCTCGCTCAGCGTCTACCGCTTCTGGCGCGATCTCGGCTACGCGATCGGTGCGCTGTCGGCGGGACTGATCGCCGACTTCTTCGGCCTGGCGTGGGCGATTGCCTCGATCGCCGCCCTCACTTTCCTGTCCGGTACCGTGGTCGCTTTCATGATGCGCGAAGGTCATGCCGGACGAAGCAGTTGAACGTCGCCCCGGATGCGTCCGCCTCCGCCGCGCCAGCGTCGGGTTCCTGACGTGCCACTCGCGCGAAATCACACGAAAAAGCATCCGGCCGTTCAAAACCGTTTCAAAAACCGATTTGAAACGGTGTCGCGCCGCTAACTGATTGAGATTATTGGCGCGCCCCGTTATCGGGAGCAATGAAGCCGAAGCCTTTTTCGGGATTGTACCACTTGACCGTCCCCTCGCTCTCCAGTTGCGCACCACCCTTCCCGGCGATGGAACCCTCAGCAAGGCGCGCATCTGCCGGCGTTTTCACGATCTGATCGCTGATCTCCAGCACGTGCACGACCTAACGACCTCTTGGACTTTCTTCAACCGCGACCTTGAGACGTGTCCCCTCGGCAACAGCGCGGCTTCCGGCAGCCTCCAACACTCGGATGTGGAGATAAGCCTCCGTGCCATCGGACAGTTTGACGAAGCCGAAACCCTTGCTGGTATTGAACCAGATCACCTCGGCGTCGACGGGCTCTGCCGTTACGGTCGACGGGCGTTGAAAGTAGCTCGGTTCGGAAGTCCGTTCCGAAAAGGAAACCGGGTCATCGTCATACCGACGCCTACGTGGCTCGCGTTGGTCTCTATACTTGCCCATGATCGTCTCGACTGACATGGCGCGCGCACTGCGCTAGCTGTTCAGGATAATCTTCATCGGGCGACGCGTTTGTGTCAAATGGCCTGCGACTGAAAAAAGACGCCAACAATGCCTATATTGGCGATGAGCCCAAATTCAGGAGGTCAGAGACCATGACGAACGAACGCGCTGTGCTTGCAGGCGGCTGCTTCTGGGGTATGCAGGATCTGATCCGCCGCTACCCCGGCGTGATTTCCACCCGCGTCGGCTACACTGGCGGTGAGGTGCCTAACGCTACTTATCGCAATCATGGCAGCCACGCCGAGGCGATCGAGATCGTGTTCGATCCAGACACGATCAGCTATCGCGATCTGCTGGAATTCTTCTTCCAGATCCATGATCCAACGACGCGCAACCGCCAGGGCAACGACGTCGGCGCGAGCTACCGCTCGGCGATCTTCTATACAGACGACGAGCAAAAGCGCGTTGCGGAAGACACCATCGCCGATGTCGAAGCATCCGGGCTTTGGCCCGGTAAGGTCGTGACCGAGGTGGCGCCGGTCAGCGATTTCTGGGAGGCCGAGCCGGAGCATCAGGACTACCTCGAGCGCTATCCCAATGGCTACACCTGTCATTTCCCAAGACCAAACTGGAAGCTTCCGAAGCGAGAGGAAATTCGCCGCGCGGGGTAGGCAGCCGCACTTTACAACTCCTTCTCGGCCAGTTCGCGGAATCCGTCGGGGACCGAGCGCGGACCGTCCAGTGCTGTGGCGGCCTAGCCCATGGCGTCACGTCCAAAGCGGTTGCGAATAATTCACTGACGCTGCCGAGAACATGATAGCCCAAGCCCGCAGGTCGAGAGTCTCGTCTCAAATGCAGTTAATTTGAGAATCAGATCACCTGGATTCTCACAATTAAATGCCAAGGCTCAACCAAATCGCCGCATTCTTACAATTAACTGACAAGCGACAACAATAGCCAATGCTGGGTGATCCGATATACCGCATCGCTAACTATCGCGCCGCGACTTGGTATCCCGGGAGTTGCCCATGACGATCTGACGCGCAGGCACAGCCGGGGTCCACGGTCATCGCCGCTGGTAGCCCGTCATCTCGAGATAGCCCTTGCCAGGGTGTGTGCCGGCCACCCGCACCGGACCTTCCCAATAGGGGATGCTGAGACCCATCCAGGCCTGAGAATTGAGCGCGCCGACGGTGACGTCGAGCGCACGGTCGGGCAAGACGAGACGCCAGCGCGTAGGAATTTCGCGCCCCTCCACCCAGCTCGTCTCCAGCGGGGTCGCAACGAGCTTGCCGTCGCCGTAGGGCGTCACGGCACCGTCCGCCGCGATCCAGGTGGCGGAGGTGAAGCCGCTGTCAGCGGCATCGCGCAGGCGGAAACCCATCAGCTTCTCGCCTGTGTCAAAGGAAAGCGAGAACCAATCCCAACCGTTTTGGTCGTCCGCCAGCGGCTGCGACGACCATTCGCGATCGAGCCACGCGGTGCCGCGCACCCGGATCTCACCTTCGGGCAGACGAATCTTTCCCTCAACTGAGAAAAAGGGCTGGGAATAGTAGTAGCTCGCCTGCCCTTTTGCCGACTTGACCGAGTAGCCGCCGGCGCCGTGGAAGACGAGCGGGCCTTCGGCATGCATCGCGATGTCGTAGGCGAAGTCATTGCCGGTCGCGCTGAGCTGAAGTCGGTCCAGGCTGTCGCCCTCCATCTGCCAGGCGTCGATCCAGGCCGCGAAGGGCTTGGCAATCACACCCGCCTGGCCGATGCCGCCGCGCGCGAAACGCTCCGTGGAGAGGTGGGTCGCGGCGCTGGTCACAGCGGCATGGCCGAACCACACCTGCGGGCTCTCCCATCCCTCGGCCTCGCCCGGCGCGAGCGCCGAGCGGAACAGCGTCCATTGCAGGCCGTAGTCCGCGCCGTCGGGCCCGGTGAGGTTCGCGGTCAGATACCACCACTCGATCCGGTAGTCCGGATGGGCTCCATGATCCTGCGGGAACTCGAACCGCTTGCCCGGTTCCGGAACGGCGAAGCCTTCGGCGTCTGTGCCGAGCCCGGCAAAGCCCTGGGCGAAGGCATTGCCGACACCCAGCAGCAGGAAAATGAGCGCCCTAGCGTTCATTGGCGAATATCCTCAGCAGCCCGGTCGGCTCCATGCGCGACAGCCGCCACGCTGGCCAGAGCGCAGCGAGCAGCGCGGCGGCGAGCGCGAAGAGCATCAGGCGGATGTATTCGACTGGAAACACGTACATCGGCAGGCGCCAGCCGAACGCCTCGACATTGACAATGGCAAGCAAGACCCAGGCGAGCGCCAGGCCCAGCGGCAAGGCCAACACGGCCGTGATCGCGGCAAGCAGGACGGTACGCAGGATTTCTAGCCCGGCAAGCCGGCGCTGGGTGGTCCCCATCGCCCATACGGGCGCCATCTGCGGCAGTCGCATCGCCGCCAGCGTGAGCAGGCTCATCAGGATTGCAAACGCGGCAACCGCCAGCGTCAGCACGTTCAGCGCATCAGTCACGGAGAAGGTGCGCTCGAACACCGACAGCGAGAACGCCTTGATCGCCGCCTGGTCGATGATGCGCGCGGGTGGAACGTCGAACGCCTCCGTGAGCGCGCGGCGCAGGCCCTGAGGATTGCCGGTGCGAACGCCATAGCGGCTCGGCTCGATGGCCGGGAACGTCTGGCGAAACAGCGCCTCGCCGACGATGGCCTGGCCGATGGGATTTCCGTAATCGCCGACGACGCCCGCGACCGGCAGAGACAGCCCGGGGCCGAGCGCCAGCGTGTGGCCGACGTGCAGCGCGGCGCGGCGCGAGAGCTGCTCGTTGATTACGACCGCCCTGCCCGCTTCGATCTCGTCCCAGACGGCGGGGATTGCGTCGAGGAAGCGCCAGTTTTCGCGGTAGGTGTAGCCGACACGCACCCCGAAAATCTCCGCCGGCAAGCCGGCGAGCGTCGCTTCGACCGACATGATCGGCAGCACGGCGTCAGCGTGCGCCTCGAGAAAACGTTCCAGAGCCGCCCGGTCCGTGACCGCGTCCGCATCGACGTACAGTTCGGCTGACAGGCGCTGGTTGAGGAAGCCGACAAAGGTCAGGCGGAAGCTCGAGACCATGGTGGAAACGCCGACATTCGCAGCCATGGCTAGCAGCAGGGCCATCAGTGCAAGCCCGAGGCCGGGCAGTTGCTGACGCGTATCGGCCCAGAACCATTGCGCCATGGCGCGAACGGCTTGTGCTTCGCCAAGACGAAGGATTGCCGCCAGGCAAGGCGGCAGTGCAAGTGCTGCGCCGAGCAGTAGACAGGCAAGCAGCGCGAAGCCGGCGGCCAGCCCGCCCCTAGTGACGGCCAGCACGCCCGCCGCCGCGAGCAGCACGACCGCGGCTGAAGCCTGGAGCGTTCGCGTCCGTCCCGAGCCCAACGCCCAGGCGCGGCCGCCGGCGCTCGCAAGGACCGGCATCCGCGCCAGCCGCCACAACGCGCTCGCGGCGGCGAGCAATGCGCCGCCGAGCGCCATGGCGATTCCCGAAAGCCACCATGCCTGGCGGATCTGTAGCGTGCCTGCGACCTCGGCGCCATAGAGGCCCCGTATCGTCGCGGCCACGTCCGGCAGCAGGAGCGCTGCGATGAGATAGCCGAGCGCGATGCCGAGCGCGCCGGCAAGCGTCGCCAGCACGACAAGCTCGGCGATCATCAGGACGACCAGGCGGCGGAGCGGCACGCCGAGGGCGCGCAGGGTGCGGATCACGCCACGCCGCTGCTCGAAAGCAAGGCCGATCGCACCGTGGACGATGAAGATGCCTACCGCGAAGCTGAGGAAGCCAAACGCCGTGAGGTTGAGATGGAAGCTGTCGGTGAGCCGGCCGACATCGGTCGCACCGTCCGCACGCTGGAGTACGAGGTCCGGTGCGATATCCGCCAGCGGCTGTTGCCGCAAGGGCTGCTCCGGCAGGACGATCAGGCGGCTGATGCGCCCGGCGCGGCCAAGCAACTTCTGGACGACGCCGATATCGGCGAGCACGCTGCCCGGCGCGACCGCCTGATCGACCAGAACCGGGTTGGGCATGTTCGCCTCAAGGAGCGCGGCCATTTCCGGGCCGGCGACCAGCGTTTCCGCGCGCAAGAAGCGGTTGAGGTCGGTGCGGGCCAGTGCTTCGCTTGCAGCGGAACTTGGCGGCGCGGTCAGCGGATCGACGCCGACCAGCCTCACGGCGGTGCCGCCGACGCGTAGCCTTCCCTCTACCACCGGACTGACCAGCCAGCCGGCACGGCGCAACGCGACGAAAAGCGCCTGGGGCATGGAATCCCCCTCGCGCGGCATCAGCTGGTGGAACCGGCCTTCGGCCAGCGTAGCGGCAGCTGCATCATAGCTCGCGCGTGCCTCGGCGTTGATCGCCTGCACGCCTGACCAGAGGGCCGTCGCCAGCGCGAGGCCGAGCACCAGCGTCAGCAATTGAAGCCGGTTGCGTCGCCAGTGCGAAGCCAATGCCTCGAGAACAGCGCCGGTCATGCAAGGCGGCCCTGGCTGAGATGCGCCCGGCGCCCGAGACGTGCTGCAAGACGCGGGGAGTGGGTGACCATCAGGAGCGCTGCGCCGGTCTCCGCCACGAGCGCGAGGAATTGCCCCATCACCCCGTCAGCCGTCGCCTCGTCGAGGTTGCCGGTCGGCTCATCCGCGAGGATCAGCTTCGGCCGCGCCGCGAGCGCGCGGGCGATCGCCACGCGCTGCTGCTGGCCGCCGGACAACTGCTCGGGGTATTTCCGCAGTTGCGGCTCCAGGCCCAGTGCGTGGGCCAGTCGTGAAAGCTCCTGCGGTTCCGGCGTGCCGATCAGACGTGCCTGAAAGGCGATGTTGGCGGCGACGTCCAGGGAGGGGATGAGATTGAACTGCTGGAAGATGATGCCCACCGTGCTTCGCCTGAGCCGGGCGCGACCACTGTCGTCGAGCGCGGTGACCTCCTGCCCATCAAGCCCGACGCGCCCGCCGTCGGCAGCGTCCAGTCCTGCCACGAGGTGAAGCAGCGTGCTCTTGCCCGAACCGGATTCGCCGGTCAGGGCCAGCGTCTCGCCGGCGTCGAGCGAGAGTGTCACGCCCCGCAGGACCGGCACCGGGCCTTCCGGGCCGGGATAGGATTTCAGCAGGTCTTCGATCGAAAGCAGCATGCACCACAGCTACAGTCTGTGGCGAAAAGGAAAAGCGCTGCAGTTGATAATTCCCCAGAGGAAGCGCTGCTGCCCTGCAAGACCGCAGCTGGTTTCAAGCGGGAAGCCGACAATTGTCGCGTAGAACCAACCACCAGGCTTTGCCTTCTCGCCCACTTCGAAGAAGGCGGCGATCACGTCGGCGCATTCATCGCGCAGCACCGGGTCGTCGCCAAGGTTGAAAAGTGATCCAGGTGCCAAGCCCGACCGCCGAAATCGCCTCGCCGGTGGAAGGGATGGTGCGCGTCAGCGGGGCGGGCGTCGCGGCGAGCGTCTTTCCCGGCCAGGCGAGGGCCATCGGGGAGCCAGCGGCCACCTTAACGAATGTCCCTGCGGGTGATGTTCATTCAACCGCCATCGCTGAACTCCGGCCTCCGCGCATAGTCTGGAAAAGATAAGTCTTCGCGGGTTCTACCCAATAAACAGGGCAGGACAGGGAGTGCACGAAGGCGTTTTTCGCAGGCCGGTGACAGATCGTTCGTGCGTCTGGGGAAGAATGAGATTCGACCCATGGCTTAACCACCGGATCGACGATGCTATACACTCCACAATGCAACCTTATGCGACTTTGGGCGAACAAACATCGAACACGCCATAATGACTTCGCGCACATGCTGGGATCCGCTGTTCGTCATGGGCTCAGTTGCGCCAAGAGCGACCCTTCCGAGCCGAGAACCAAATGTGTCGCATTAGGGGCCGACAGCGGACTGGCAGCTTTGGCCCTCGGATCTTCAATAGCTGACCTTCAAATCGGTGCGAGTAACGTCGTGACGTGACCCGAAGGCGACTTTCGTGGGTCCGGCCCGAAGGTCTGCAAACAGGACAGTTTGGCTCTCAGCGCGAGGCGCGAATAACCGCGATAGGCACCCGATTGTGAGGAGGTGCTTACCAAGCGATTGCTTTAACCGGTCATCGAGAATTTCATTCCCGCACGTGGCCGAATCGCGAAACGCCCGGGCAATGCACGGCTGCCGGCGGCCACAGCTACATCCGCGCTCGCGGATATAGCTGCTCCCGCGACGAGATTGGCGCAAGCTTATTTTAGTTGGGGTGCATATATGCGCGTTGCCACGGGCGAACGCGAGGCGTAATCTTCCAGCTATGCCGATAGCGGCCGGCCCTTATGAGCGGGGCCGTTCCGCATGTGACGAGAGCACAATCTGCCACCGCCTCTGCCGCCGGCTGATGCTGCTCACGTTCAAGGGAGTTGACGTCAATGAACAGGCGCGATGCGTTGGCCGTCCTGATCGGACTGTCTGGCGCTTTGTCTTTCGCTTTCGACACCGCTGCCCATAGCGAGGAGGACCGCCTCGCCATCAAGGGCTACGACCCTGTAGCCTACTTCACCGAGGCCAAGCCGATGATCGGCGATCCGCAGTACCAGTATGAATTGGATGGCGCCTTGTACCGCTTCGCCTCGACGCTCCACCTCGATCTCTTCAAGGCCGACCCTGATCGATATCTGCCACAGTACCAAAATTGGTGCACTGCGGCACTGTCGAGGGGCTACAGGTTGGTTGCTGATCCGAACAATTGGGTGATTCACGAAGGCCGCCTGTACGTTTTCGGAGGACCGGCCGGTCCAGGGAAATTTGCTGCCGATCCGGCGGTTATGGTGAGCAACGCAGACGCGAATTATCCGCGATTGCCGGATCTTCCTAAATGGCCACCGCAATAGCGCCTCACAAGCCCGCCCGCCTGAGTCCCTCCTTCAGATACGCCGGATAGGCCGGATCTCTGAAGCGCGAGCCAAGAAAGTCAAAGCTCATATCGAGCTGCGGCAGGCGTTGCCGTATCTCGGTAACGTAGAGGGCCGCCTGCTCCTGGCGCCCAAGCTGTGCCGCTGCCGCTGCGGCCGGGACATTGAACATCGGGAAATTCGGAAACCGGGAGATTCCACGTTCGGCGACACGCAGGGCATCTTCGTGCCGGCGTGCGAGATAGTAGCTGATCGCGAGATCGAAATGGTAGTTCGGCTGGAGCATCGGATCGTATTTCAAAGCCAGCTCAAGCGACTGGATGGCGCCGGGAAGGTCCCCATCAAACGAACGGAGGGTTCCCCGGACCGCCAACGCATTGGCGTCACTCGGATTGAGATCGATCGCACGCTGCAGCGCGTTGCGCGCCTGATCGTATTCGGTGCGGATCAGCAGGATGCGACCAAGGGTGCGGTGCCCATCAGGCTCATCGGGAGCGAGCGCGATAGCACGGCGGGCGAGTTTCTCGGCACGGGCAAGCTCGCGGTCGGGGAACTCCGTCCAGCCCAGAACCACCTGCGAGTAAATGGCTTCGCCTAGAAGAGCATGGGTGGTGGCATAATTCGGATCCAGTTCGATCGCCTTGGTCATCAACTCTCGAACCTGTCGGTTGGCAGTCCGAGACGCGGCATGGCCGACAGCTCGGGCGCGCAACAAGAGGTCGAAGGCGCTCTGGTCTGGTCTGGCTTCCTTGAAATGACGCTGCACCTCCACCTGAGTGATATTGGCCGCCAGCGTGCCAGCAATGTGCCGCGCGATGCTGTCCTGAAATTCGAACAGGTCTGACAGCTCGCCATCATATCGATCAGACCACAACACGGTAGCAGCGTCCGCGTCAGTCAGCTGCGCGGAGATCCGCACGCGGTCCTTGGATGCTTTGATGCTGCCGTCAACCATGTATGCTGCGCCAAGTTCGGAGGCGATTTCGGCCTGCCGCGCCTGCCCACCCTTGTACCGCAAGACGGCATTGCGGCCGATCACCCGCAAGTTCTTGAAGCGGCCGAGGGCATTGATCACCTCCTCGGTGACGCCGTCGGCGAAGTACTCCTGTGCCTCGTCGCCGGTCTGGTTTGTAAATGGCAGCACGGCGACGATGGGAAGTGTAGGGCCGCTGTCTGGTTTGATTGTCGCGGGACTCGCGGCTTGCTGTTCTGGGGCAGGGGCTCGGCCCAGACCGGACCAGATGGCCAAGGCTGCGATGGCGATGAGGATCACGGCCAGACCGGCCATCGCCAGCCGAAGTCTGCTCGCCCTGCCGCCCCGAATACCGGAAACCCGTTTGATCCCTGTTGCTGATGAAGCCGGGGCGATCCGGTAGATCCTGACGGGGTTGGCGATGTTCTTCAGGTGCTGCTCGCCGGCGTCGAACGCCTCAATGTCGAGCTTGTCCCGCACCTGCCGGTAGGCATCGTCGGAGAGGCAGATGCCGCCCGGCTCCGAGATCTGTTCGAGACGCGCAGCGACGTTCACACCATTGCCGAAGATATCGCCGTCTTCGATGATGACGTCGCCGATGTTGATGCCGACGCGCAGCTCGATGCGTCGTCCTTCCGGAACGGCCCTGTTTCGCTCGAGCATGGCGCACTGCACGGCAACGGCGCAGGCCACCGCCTCAACGACAGAGGGAAACTCCAGCAGCAGACCGTCGCCGGTCGTCTTGATGATATGGCCCTTGTGATCGGCGATGAGAGGGTCGATCAGCTCCTTGCGGTGCGCCTTGAGGGCGGCCAGCGTCTGCGTCTCGTCCTCGCCCATCAGGCGCGAGTAACCTACGACATCGGTCGCGACGATGGCGGCAAGGCGACGTTCTGCTGTGGAGCTTGGCACCTCGGCTCCCCGGTCGATCTGGATCTCTCGCCATTGTAGCCCACGACGCCGGAACCGTCGTGGCGAATCGCCGGTCTCTCTCCGTCGGTCGCACGCCGATCGGGGTTACCCGCATTGTGGATCAGAACCGAAAGCCGACCCCTAGCGGAGGGCAAGTCGTTGATTTGCAAAGGAGTAGGGTCAGGATCGGCGCCGATGATGAGCCCACCGAACCTATGAATTTGCCTGCAAAGTCGTGCGCTTGCTGCCGCCAATCGGCCCGGGGGTCTCAACTTTCGGGGCTAATTCACAGTCTCGCCTCGCGAAGGTCCGCAAGGAGATCAACGTGACGACGTTGTCGGATGTCACCGTGTAGGTCCGGAAATGGCAATGACCAGACGTTTCACTCATGTCGCAAAGCGAGTGGCGGAGCCTGGTTAACGCCTTCACGCGAGGCCGCCGGCACATCTTGTCGAGGCGCTGGCGTCGCTTGAATGCCACGGCCACGAAATCGACGAATACGCGCGTCTCGGCCGGCATCAATGGCTCAGGAGCCGCCCGAGAGTAGCGTGGCCTCTGTTCACTTTAAGGTGTCGAGCATTGCTTTGGCCTCTTTGAGGTCCGGTGTCTCAAATCCTTCGGTGAACCACGCATAAACCGGCACGAGCAGATTGCAGGCGTCGGCATGCTTGCCCTCGTCGCGCCAGAGCCGGGCGAGACTGGTGGCAGCGCGTAGCTCCCAGGACTTTGCGGATTGACGCCGAGCGATCTGGATCGCGCTCTGAAACGCGGCGCTTGCCTCGCCTGGTCTTCCGCAGTCCGGCAAAGCTGTCAGGAACTGCCCTCGCAATCGATGCAGTTCGGCGTCCGGCCAGCGCTGCCCCGTCCGCTCGACCGCCGCTATGGCCTCATCCAATTCCCCGAGCGCCCGTAGCACGTCACCGGAGAGTGCGCAGGCGTCGGCAAGCAGGCTGAGAAAGAATGGTCGCATCCATTCTGCGCCGCTGCCCGTCCACTCCGCGAGACCGCGCTCGATCGCCGCAGTGCCGACTGCTCCGTGCCCTTGGCGAGCAGTGGCCCAGCCCTTGACCACCGTAGCGCCGGCGCGCCATAGATCAAATTTCTGCTCCCGGGCCAATTCCAGCAAGGATGCCGAGTGCTCAGCGGCCATTCCAGCGTTGTGGCCATAGGCACCCGCCATCGCGCTGTACATCAGGGCAAACCCTAGCGTGTTCTTGTGGCCAACACGGCGCGCCAACGCCAGTGCTTCGGCTTGCCGGCGAGATGCCTGATCTGGGTAGCCCAGCAGCCACAGCACCCAAACCAGGTGCGACAGCACGGCAACCCAAGGTCTTGTCCGAAGGAAAGGCTGTGGAACCGTGCCGCTCCGGGTCGTACAGCGCAATAGCTTGCTCGAGGTGCTCCCGGGCGGCGGGCAGCTCGCCCGTCATTTCGTTGGTCGCCCCGCAAATCCGGTGCGCTACGCATAGTCGCTCCGGGTCGGGGTGCTGCTCGGCCAGGCGAGAATATGTCGGGCGAGGTTCTGCTGCTCTCGAACCGCCATTCGGACGTATTGAACAGCCCAGAACCCATACAGCACGGGGAACTGTTGTGGCACGTCGCCTAGGACTCGACCAAATCCCGGGCGCGGGCGAAAGCGGCGGCGGTTTCCGACGCGGCGTAGCCGTGGCGGGCGATGCACGCCTGCCCGAGCATCGTCTGGAGATGCAGCTCACGCTCCGCTTGAGCGCGGTCTTCCGGCAAGGTTCGCCAGAGTTCGATGCTCTTGGCAAGATGGCCTGTGGCTTCCGCAGCTGCCGAGCGCCGGAACGCGCGTTCGCCAGCCCGCTGCCAGTAATCGGCAGCGTGCTCAATCGAGCCCGCTTGGGTGAAGTGATGGGCGAGCAGCTCCGGCTGGGTTTCGACCACGTCCGGCCCCCGCTCTTCCAGCACCTTGGCGATCCGCGAGTGCAACTTCTGTCGTGTGCTGCGTAACAGGCTCCCGTAGGCGGCATCCTGAACGAGAGCGTGCTTGAAGGAGTAGATACGTTCGGGCGGGGTGCCGCGGCGGAACGCGAGACCGGCGCTTACGAGTTCGTTCAATCCTTGCGTCAATGCCGCCTCGGGAATTCCGGCCACCGCGGCCAGCAGCTCATTGCTGAACTCTCGGCCGAGGACCGCGCCGATCTGTGCCACCTGTTTTGCGACCGGCAACCGATCCAACCGTGCCATCAGTGAAGCCTGCAAGGTGCTCGGCACCGAAAGCGCTGAACCAGCGCTGTCGGGCTGACGGGCGCGTTCCAGCACAGCCTTGGTCAATTCCTCGATGAAAAGAGGTACGCCATCGGTCTGCGCCACAATCCGCTCCAGCATCCCCGCCGGAAGCGCCTGACCGACGACAACCTGACTTGCGAGCGTCGTCGCCTGGCGAGGACCAAGCCGGCTCAGCGCCATCAAGCTTACGCTAGCCTGGCCGACCCAAGGCGCGTGAAATTCTGGCCGGAAGGATATGATCACCATCACCGGCAAAAAGGCCAGTCGCATGATTAACCTGTCCAACAGCTCAAGCGAACTTGGGTCGGCCCAATGCGCGTCCTCGAACAGGATCAGCACGGGGGACCGACGTGCCCTTTCGTCCAGAAACCGGTTCAATGCTCCGAAGGTCTGCTCCTTCTTGCGCTCCGAAGTGAGTTCCAGCGGCGGATACCGCTCTCCACCCGGCACGCCGAGCAACCCGGCAATGAGCGTCACCTCTTCGCGAGTTGCCCCGAGTGGGAGAAGCACGGCTTCCAGCTTGTCAAGCCGTGCGTCCGCAGACTCGCTGCGCACGAAACCCGCATCGTTCTGCCAGCGTGCGATGACGGGCTGTAGTGCGCTGTCGCGGTGATGCGGCGAGCAGAAATACTTGAGTCTGAGATGCGCCTCCCCGGCCACGCGCTCCTCGAGCGCAGCGATCAGGCGCGATTTGCCGATGCCGGGTTCGCCGGAGATGAGCACCACCTGCCCTTCGCCGTCCTTTGCTTGCTGCCAGCGGCGCAGCAGCAGCTCGAGCTCGTCATCGCGCCCGACCAGCGGCGAGAGGGAGGCCGCGTGCATTGCCGCGAAGCGGCTCTCAACCAAGGCCTCGCCAAGCACTTGCCACGCGCACAAAGCGCCAGAGAGGCCTTTGAGATGAAATTCGCCAAGCTCGCGGCACTCGAACAAGCCGCCGATGCGCCGCCGTGTTTGTGCGTCGATAACTGCGCAGCCAGGATCAGCGAGGGATTGTAGGCGCGCGGCGAGGTTTGGGGTCTCGCCTATTACCGCCTGCTCCTGTGCGGCCCCGGCACCCAGCAAGTCCCGACCACCGCGAGACCACTGGCTATGCCAATGCGAGCGACCAGCCGTTCGCCGGCTGACGCGGCCTTGCCGACCTCCTCCAGCGTAGCCAAGGCGGCGCGCACAGCGCGCTCGGGATCGGCTTCATCAGCTTGTGGCCAACCGAAGTAGACCAGGACCCCGTCGCCCATATACTTCGCCACGAAGCCGCCGTGGCGGCCAACTGTGTCAGCGACACTGCGATGGTAGGCTCCAATCACCTCGCGCATGTCCTCCGGATCCAGGCGGCCTGCGAGTGCCGTCGAGCCGACGACGTCAACGAACATGACCGTTAGCTGCCGCCGCTCAGCCTCTGGAAGCGGCGGGGCTGTCCCTGGGACCGCCGCCACGGATCTCGTGGTCGAGGTGGCCGCTGTATCCGAACTAGCGCGCAGGGCGTCGATGGCGGCGAGCAGCTTTCGGCGGTGACCGATCGATATGACCCCGAGCGCCACGAGATCGTCGGCCGTGAGCTGGGGAAGCGTATCAGCTTCAATGTCGTTTTCGCGAAAAGCCGGCTCGTATTGCTGCAGGCCGAGGCTCAGTAGCCATGCCGCGGTATCCACGCCCCTTCTCCTCTTCGGCTGCGGGGGCTGCCCTGTTCCCCGGACTATATCCCAAAATCCCAAATTGATGGAGTAGGCGGAAATCTCTTTGGAAGAGGCATATCGGCCGTGGAGCGGGTGGCCTGACGAGCATAATGTGCAAACGCTAGATGCCTCGCGCTGCCGATGTCCACTTTCGAGTAACAGCGAAATTGCTTCGTGTGACCAAGATGAGGCGCGAAGCGGACCGTTCAGAATGGCTGCTCCTGGCCCAAAAAAACAGACTCATGCCGGCAGTGCACTCAAGTTCTCACGCTAACGTCTGACAAGGCCGGTATCGAAGGACCTGTTTCAAAGCGCCGCGGCAGCAAGTATCGCAGCGGCCCGACGACGAAGTGGCTGAAGACAAAAAGCTTCACGGTCGACGAATTCGAAGCTGCTCGGCGTCGAGCGCGAGCGGGGCAAGGCTGCATTCGCCCTGCTGGCCGAACCAGGCACCGGGAAATATGTCGGTTCCGCCTTCATCACCTTGGGCCACGGCATGCGGCAACGATTGTGGGAGCGCGTCCAGAAACACGCCGGACCGCCTCCGAAAGCCATGAATAAGCGACTGGCGACGCAATGGGTCGGGCCTGGGATGAAGCTGCGCGTCAAGCATCTCCGTGGCGAGCACGGCCACATACGCCATGCAACGCTGCTCGGTTTCAGTGACGAGAGCTAAGCCGTGTACTCATAAATCAGCCTAGATCAATTTTAGCGGGGCATGTCCGCCCGCTCCACCCGTCGGCGCGGGCGAGCAGAGTCGGTAATGCGTGGCGTTCCTCAATCACGCGGCAACTTCGTAGCCACCATCCTGACGCCGCCCATCTTGCGCTCGTGAATGAGGTCAACAAATCGGATGTAGGACTTGTGGAATGCATCGTGCCCCATTGGGGTGCCAGCCTGTCGGGCTTCTTCACGCAGCAGTTGATACATTGCCAGTCGTTCCTTCAGAATTGGTCCCCATTCTTCCGTCAAATCTGTTGTCGAAATTACTCTAAGGCCAACGCTTTCGACCAGACTGCGATATTCGGGGATCGTCCGAAGAGGCTGAATAGCCATTCCTTCCCTCATCAATTGCGCATCAGCAGCGGTAAGCGGCTGATTAGCTATCCAATCTGTGAATGCCAATCGGCTATCGGTCCTCAGGATACGAAAAGCTTCGGCAACCGCTCTCTTCACATCAGGAATGTGGCAAAATGCTTCTTGGCTGACGACAGCGTCCATGCTCGCGTCAGGAAGCGGAACGTCCATCACGTTGCCCTCGACAATCCGCGCAGTACCGTGAAGGCCAACTCGTCTGGTTAACTCCTGTGCGCCCGAGACGCGCGCTGGCGTCAATTCGATCCCAGTGACGTCGGCTCCATATTTGTGAGCCAGATAACGGACCGTGCCGCCAAGCCCCGCACAGAAATCGGCTACGCGCGATCCGTTGCTAACCTGCGCTTCTCGCGCCAACTCATCTGTAGCGGCGAGGCCGCCATAATGATCTTGGTCGTGGGGAAAAAGCTCTTCAGGGCGCAAGCCGTCGAGATGGCCACGGCTGGCGCGTAGTTTCGCAAGGATGATTTCGCATGAGATGGGATGACGATTATAAAAATAGACGGTCTGTGAAGTTGCATCGCTCATGAAACTTACCTCCACGACTTGGGGCCACGCCAAAATCAGATTAGGCCATCAAACAGCGAAAATGGCGACGAGCTCGTATGCCCAAACCCCAACGACCGGTACGCGTGGTGAGCCGAAGCTCAAACTGAGACACCACCGTATGGCAGGGTCTTTGATGCGCGTTGTACATTTTAGTGATGAGGCGAAACGATCTTCTCGAACCTGACGGTGTGAATGCAGTCGCGACCGTCAAGGGGGTTTTTCGCTGGGGCTGATTTATAAGTCAGCATTCGACCGTCCGTATTGATTAAACGAACTTGCTGGGTGCCCTCCCACGTCGCGTTCCAACTCATGTCAATATGGTGAATAATTCGATCGTCTTCGACCGAGTATGTCCCCGCATAGGCAAACATTGAATCGTAGAGTCCGATCTTTTCGTCGGGAGTAGGGACAAGATCGTTGGGTGTTATGCGATCTTCACTAAGCACGAGGACCATCACTCGGCCGTCCGCAGCATAGGTGATAACGCCTCTGGGATTCTTTCCGAAAGCGTCTCTGACTTCGCCGGATACAAGGACCTCATAGGTCCAGGAAATCATCCGCCATGATCCCAGCAGCAAAGTTCCCAATTGCGACACGGCACTCATCTCCACGAAAGAGGGGGCAAAATAGCATGAAGGCTGACATTGCCAAGTTCCGGTGGAATGCACTTTATCCAATCGGCGGCTTGGCAACGCAAGCTACTGCAATCCACCCACAGCCGAATTCAAACTGAGACACCACTGCTTATATCCTGAGAGAAGCGCGTATCGTGCGCCGACCACGACCACGCCCAGCACCGATCAGGGAACTGACACCACCACCACCAGCGGCACGAACCCGAACTCGGCCAAGGATTGCGCACCTGGCCAGCAGACCGGCAGCGCGCAAGAAGCCGCCCCCGGTCAGCAGGACACGGACGCCAAGACTGCCGCCCCCGGCCAAATGAAGAAGACCACCGAAGATTGCTGATTGGCAAGGGGAAGGCCGGCGCCGCTTGTAGGGGGCGTTGGGGTAAGGACGCTTGACGGCGCCGGCCAGGCGGATTGGGGTCCGCCGCCGTTGGATAGTACCGATCCTGGCAAATTAAGTAATTGCGTTATCGCGGAAGTCCCTAGGCGTTGCCGCCGGTTTCGCTTTCCTCATCGAGAGTTCGGACTGGCAGATAGGCGTTGGTTTCCAGCCATTCGCAGCTTGCTAGTCCACCATGTCAGGCAACGGCTTCTTGCGCTTTGGCGGCCGGTATTTCTCCACTAGCCTGATCTTGTCGATGTCAACCGTCACCAGTGGTCCCAGGTCTACGGTTGCCCTGCCGGTTTCCTGTCTATGCGCGTGACCTCTCCGGTAGCTCGATCTGCTGCCCCTTCTTCACCTTGGTATGATCGATGATCGAATGCGGGAAATTGTAAGAGGGGATTGAGACGCTGACGCGGTCCTCAGTGACCCGCCTGCGGACGATGGCCGTGATCGCCACCAGGTCTCCAATCCCAATTCCCCGCGCCATTCCATGAGTCTGGAGCGGCCGGCGCCTCAGTCAAGAGATTGCTAATATAGGTGACCGCTTCATCCAATCGATGGACGAAGCCCATCAAAGGCCGGTGCTATTTTAATGCATGTCCCGCCGTTACTTATCCCGGAGCCACCTTGCTATCGCTGTGATCGCGATCAGCATCAGCTATGCCGAAGCTGCGGACCGTAAGGTCGAAACCGCGACGCTCGATACGTACGCCAATCCGAAGAACCTGCCGGTTTGCACCGCGTCAAGCTCCCTCTTCGAAGTCCTCGGTGACAAGTGTTTTCTCGTCAAAGGTTCGATAATCTATGGCGACATCGCCGAGCTGTCCCAGATAGTCACTTTTAGTCGGTAGCCGGCGAAGGTCATGGTTATTCTGCCAGATGGTCCTGATCGATCTTGGCAATCACCCCTCAAGGGCCTGGACTGCACGCCTCGATATCTCAACATGAGCGGCCGTGGTGTCGACTTTTCCCTTGCCCGGCTGAACGCTCCAAATGCCGGTTTTCCCTGCTTCGGCATTGGCGATAAACCGGCGCTCATCCTCAAGCTGCTGGCTAAGTTCTTCTCGGAAAGCCTTCCACTGGTCTTCGTTGCGGGCATCGGTTTCCGTCCTATCTGGCAGCGCACGTTGGGAACTAACCTGCGGCCCGATCCGCTAACCTTCCCGAAAGACACGATGCCTGCTCCCGGACCCGTTGCAGCATTCTGCGAAAAGCCGTCCGGGTTGGGAAAGGGCCAGACGTTATGGTGAGGCGCCCCGGCATAGGTCCGCCGCTGAGTTCCGCACTGCAATCTTATGCGAGTTTCGAAGCACAGAGCGTGAACATCGAACCCGAAGGCGGCGTTGCTACCCGACCCTGGAAGCCAGTTTCGCGCCCCAAGGGACAGCGATCAGCAGCGTGGCATTGGTGGTCTCGGTGGGGCCATTAGCGGTCTGGCAGCTTTTGGAGTTGGCAAATAGATTGCTGCCGCCCGGCGGCGCCTCGACCCGGTGCAGGGCCATGCCGCATATTATGGAAACTTGCGGTCGGCTCCTCGCGTCTGGAGGTCGTCGCGGCGCTGGGGCCATATGCCTGTCCGAGGACGCCTATCGCCAGGTACAGCCGGCTGACGAGCGCAGACGAAGACCGTACTTTGGCAAGGCTGCGAGCACTGTTAGCCATCAGCCCGATGCTTTTCATCGCCGTCAGGTAGAGGCGCTGGCAGGCTATGGTGTTCCGGAGGCGGACATTGCCGGGATGCTCGGTATCGATGCGAAGACGCTGCGCAAGCACTATAAACACGAATTGGCCTTTGGCCACACCGAGGCCAGTGCCAAGGTGGCGGAGAACCCGCAAGGCAACGGGCGAAGGTCGTGAAGTGGTCATCGCCGCCATCTTCTGGCTCAAGGCACGCGGACGCTGGAAGGAGACCTCGGTCAACGAACACTCAGGCCTGGACGGCAAGCCGATCGAGCAGATGCATGAGATTCGCCGCATCATCCTTCGCGCTCCGGATCCTGCAGCCTTGGGCGAGACTCCTGCCGGCACGCCGCCAGCAAACGTCCGGTCACCCTCTGGGACGCAGACGCGGCTGAATGAGCCCCGATATCGAAGCTCCTCTGGAAAACCGGCGACTGAGCTCCAGGGTGGAGGCGCTGGCCGGCTTCGGGCTTAGCACGGCGGACATCGCCTGCGTGCTCGCCACAGACGAGCAGGACCTTATGGCGATCTACGCCCATGAGCTCGAGAGCGGCGCCATCAAGGCCAACGCACGGGTCGCCGAAAGCCTCTACCGCAAGGCGACCGGTGAAGGTCGGGAGGCCGTCACTGCAGCAATTTTCTGGCTGAAGACCAGGGCGCGCTGGAAAGAGACCTCGGTTCACGAGGTAGAAGGAAAATTGGCCACATCAGTGACCTTGGTCACCACCCACGAAGATATGAAGCTCCTGTAGGGCGGCATTGCCGACAGTAGGAAGCATTGATTCCGACTGTCGTTTCGACTTCGAAGTTCGCCCGAAGTCCAGAACTTCGAAATCACGGCACTAGGGCGTTGTGTCGATTCAGCGCTGGTCCAGCTTCTCCGCAGCCTCCAGCTGCTTCGATTCGATCTCGTCCAGCACTGCTTCTGGCGCAATGTCCCTCTTAATCTCGCCGACTTCTATATCGCTTAAGGCTGGTTTTACATTCAACCGATCCGCTATCGAATCGACAAGTTCAGCAAGTTTTGTGAGTTCATGCTCCGTCAGCAGGCTCACCTGAAGGTCCAGATCCGCCCGTTTGTCTGCGGCAGCTGACATCCGGTTTTGGCTGATCAGTACAAAGGTCGAGAGGAATATGGCCTCGACGGAAGCAACCATAGCCAATATCACGAATGTCGGATCAAATGGCGGAGTGATCGGTATCCAGCCCAAGTTCGAGACGATCCAGCAGCCATACACGGCCAAGTGAAGGTACACGAAACGCATACTGCCCGTAAAAGAAGTAATCGCCTGAGCGATTTTCTCTTCCAAAGTTGCCTCGCTTGCTTCCTTCGCCCAGCGCTCTTCAATCGCATGGATATTACGTTTCAGTGCTTGGCTGAGTTCAGTCGGAGGTGGCGGAGGCAACGTTGGAGAATCCATGGAACACCAGTTGGATAGCTATCGGGCCTGCCACTCTGGGCAGCATACAAAATCATGGGTATTCGACTTTGTTCCCGACTGGAGCCGTCTAATCATTGGCTCTCCTCATTTATCCAGGCGATTTCGGGGTCTTAGACGCTTGGCGGCGACATAGCCTTCCCGCTGAGGAAGGGCGGGGCGATCCGGCCGCTGAGGAAGGGCGGGCGATCCGGCCGCTGAGCGTCTTTCGTACGGTCGTGGATTGAAGGTGGTGAGTGCTCGGCGCCTGGCTTCGTATCCTGGTGAGGCACCATGCGAATTCGTTCTCCGAACACGAAGGCGCGTCACCAGGGCAAGAGAACCGGGTCAAAAACTGTTTTGTTCGCGCCGGTCACTTGGCTAGGACCGCTTCTCATTGACCAAATCTGATGCGATGATGGGGGAGAACAAGTCCGCGCTTGGGAGGGCCACAAACGCCCGCTCAGCGGCTGCCTCGTCCTCCGCAACGCCGAGGAAGGCCCGATCGACCATGAATGGCAACTGCCAGCGCTGCTACCGAACAATCAGTTCGGCACGCCCGCTTCGAAATTCGTGCTTGGCAAGGAACGACACGATCGCCGCGGCAATCTTTTTGCCGCCCTGTTCTGAAGGCTCGATGGCGTTGACAAAGTCGGCGTCCTCGCCGCAGACAATGCGAAGGTCGATCAGCGGAACGCCGCGCACGGCGGCTGCTCGTGTGATGCAATCGTTGAGGATCGACAGGGCCGTTACCGCAATGCGTCTCTGGTCGGGGTCGGCATACCGGACATCATAGATCGAGCAAATCGCGGTCGGCAGCCCTACAGCCAGAACGGCATCCAGCGTCGACATATACTCCAAGGAAAACTGCTCTCTAATTTCGGCGAGCCTCAGCAGAGTGTCGGCAACGGACCGCGACGGAGCGTTCAAAACGGAGGAGACGCCGAGCGCGTCGTTCCCTCCCATGCTTACCACCAGATGAGTGGCGTCAGCTGGCAGGTGATTCAGTTGCCGGCCCACATCCGCCATGACGCTGCCGTCAACGGCAAGCAGCTTGGCCGACCAGCCGATCGGGAGCTGACGCAAAACGTGGGCCAATAGATCTGCTCCATCGGCGACATAGGCGCTGTTGTCGAACACCGAATCGCCTAGTAGCACAACCTTGTTCATCGTCCCCACGTCCCCGGCGGAAACAGTTTGCACCGTGGAAAATGCTTGTCCCGCGGCGGCGGCCAGCAACAGGCTCCTGCGCGATATCTTTACCAGACCGGCATCTCCCACGACTGTCGCTCGTGCGCGAGCCTTCAGTGGCTGCTGTTCGAGTATTAATCGTCCGCCGTCCTCTCCTCTTCCCGCCGCTGATACGCAAGAGCCATAGCGGCCGCTATGGCTACTCCTGCGGCGCCCAGCAGGAGTTTGTCTCGAGTCTCCTGATCGCTCATGACGCCCTGAACAGCCGATGATGCCCAGCCGGTTGTGGCGGCTACTCGCTGGGCGGCCTCGCCGGAGGTCTGCCGCATATCGTCGATCATGTTCGGCGTCCCGGCGCTCCAATCCCGCACTCTCTCTTTGACGGCGCCGGCCAGCTCAGTTGTTTGCTCCTTCACTGCTTCCGCCGTCTCGGCGCCCAGTTCGCCGACCTTCTCCGCCAGCTCGCCGGCTTGCTCCTTCAAGCGCTCTGTGGCGTAGGAGAAACGATCAACTTGCTCGCCCATGTCTGGTATTGAAGGTGTCCGCAACAGGCTGAATAGTCCCGCTCCGATCAAAGCAGCTGCAATCGGCGGACGGTGCAGGAGACGCCAAGCGAGACCAGCCCCAATCACCAATGCGGCGCTCGGGTTGGCTGCCGCCTTTGCCTTGAGATCATCGACGATCCCCTGCGCCGTCGACTGCGCGGTCGATCTTGCTTTTTCGACCAGCGCGTCCTTTGCCTCGAGCGCCTCTTGCTTCAGCTCGTCGGTAAACTCGGACAATGTATTTGGCGATCGCAGCGTCGACAGATGTTCGGCGAGCCTAGCCCGGGCTGCCTCCACATCATGTTCGAGCTGGCGGAGACTTGCCTCGCCCATTATGAGCCTCGCTTGCCGCTAGACCGTCCGGATTTGCTCGGTCGAGAGGCATCCGATTGTGGCGATTGGTCCGATTTGGCCGAGTTATCTTGCGAGCGGCCCATGCCGCCCGACTGGGGCATGCCGCGCTGAGCCGATTGAGCGCGCGATCCACCCGAACTCGCGGATGGCGCCTGCGCGGACTCGGTTGGCTGCTCGCCCGACAAGGCGCTGCCGAACGCACCAGCCACGTCGCTCGCAACCTCCTTGAGGCCATCGGCATCAAGGCCGCGCTCCTTGGCTGCCCTCCTGAGACGTTTGCCCGCCTCCTCTGTCGATTCCTTTAGCCGTTCGCCAGCCCTTTCTGCGGTGTCCGTCAGCTGCTCTGCGGCCGGGCCAAGGGTCCGGTTCTCAATGTCGGTGGTCCGGAAGGCAGCTGCAACAGCCGCCCCGGCGGCAAAACCGAGCAGCGCCAGCGTCAGTGGCTGCTCTTGCGCCACACGGTTCATCGTATCCTGGAGAGTGGATTGGGCCTGCCGGGCGAATTGTTCCGATGTCTGGGAGACGTTGCGCCGCGCCTCGTCCGCATATGTTGATGCCGAGGATGCGTAGGAACTTGCGGTTGCCGCCACCTTCTCGCCGATCTCGGAAACATATTCAGGTGCTGCCTCTACCGCCGCTGGGGCGCCGCCTTCTCTGGTTTCCGCCTCGTGTCCATCGGGGCGCGTGCTCGAAGACCTTGACTGAGCCTTTCGGTGGCCATTGTTTCCGCGGGATTCCTCAGCATGCCAGAAGCTACTGATGGCCGATGACCCGCCGCGGCGCATCAACAATGCGCAGCCGGCCGCAACGAGGAGAAGACCTTCCGGGTTGTTTTTGGCGGCGCCGATGAGCCATTCCGCCGTTCCGAGATTGGCCGTACGTGATTCGCGGCTCATGAGAGATGCTCCTTGGTTGTCGAGATGTCCTGCTTGATCTGATGGATGGAACGGGTCGGCGTTATCTCTTTGTGTGCGTCCATGCGGCCCTTGTAATAGGCGAGCGCTCCAGCCCCGGCCGTGATGGCGGCAACAATCAGGCAGGACCAGTGCACTGCGATCCCAAGGCTGGCTATCCCGAAGACAACCGCCTGCACTGCCAAAAATGCCGCGATCAGCCCCAGCACGCCAGCAGTGGACATCCAAATACCCGCCCGAAATTTGGCAAAGAGATTTTCAGACAACTCCGCGCGCGCCAGTCGCAGCTCCTTTTGAACAAGATCGGCAAGGTCGGCGACGACGTCGGACAGTGCGCGAGGAAGCGTGGAATTCTTGAGCTGCTCATGTGCCATGGAATTCGTTCGCTCCTTGCCGGTTACGTTCGTGCATAGGCTCGTTCGAAAGCGGCGACGCCGGAGGTGCGCTCTTCAGCGTTCGAAATGTCAAAAAACCCGCAAGGGCGGCAAGTCCGAACACCAATGCCGGCTGACGCCTTGTCAAATCGGAGGCGGCGCGGACCAGCTGATCGACCGACTGGTCCCGCAGATCGTCTGCGTACCCATCGATTCGGTTCGCGAACGTACGGACCACACCGGCGACTAGCGGTGCGCTTTTGTCGAGGTCCTCGGCAGCGCGTTTTGTCGAGCTTGCGAGCTGACCCATCACCTCGGCACCGCTGCCGACCTGACGATCCAGCATTTCCTTTACTTGGCTGGCAACTGTTGACGCACCATCCGCGGCCGACTGCTTGACCGTATCGGCTGCCTCTTGAGCCAAATCGGATGCCTTGGAGAACGCGCCGCTCACTGTTGCCCCAACGTCCTTCTTTGCACTGTGATCTGGTGTCTTGGGCGCGGAATCCCGTTCCATGTTTTGGTTGTTCATAATTTCCTCCATTGACTGACAAAACTGCGGGAAAACCCGTTGGTTCCGTGGAACTGCTCAAACAAAGTAGATAGCGGTCTGGCCGCCTGGCAGTCCCCTGTAAAGCGGTCAACTTTTTGCCGGCGCGAATCTCTCTCCACCCTCGATCCTCGGCAGATGGTCGTGCAGCAGCGTGCTTCAAATTAAGGGGTGCCTGGACGTGCTGAAGGGGAGTAAAGCCGTCGCCTCGGGCCGGAGGGCGTTCATCTCCGAAACCGGCGTGAGCATTGACACGCCCGCGGTCGCGGCGATGCCGTGGGCCGAACGGTTCTCCACTTCGTGCCGTGGTACAGAAGCTCTTGCACAGGCGTTCAATGGCCACGAAATGCGCGGCGCTATTGCCCTACCTCGCCTTTCGCATCTCCTGCGCGACTAGTCCGCCGGCAGCCAAACCCAGAGCGAGCGCTACATACGCAGCTGCGATGGAGCGCTTAGAAAGCACTGTCTCCCAGCCCGGGATCAGCCGCTTCGGCACAACGAGATAGTCCACAGCCGCAGCGATCGCGGCTACCGCGCAGGCATCGCGCAGCATCAGTAGCGGCGACCGCGGAGGATTTCTGGCGAGCCAAGCCTCGAAAGGAGCGGCCCAGAATATCGCCGAAGCATGATGGGTGCCGAAGCCGACCGCCGTGTGCGCGAGGTCGGCCTTCCTAATCGCACCAGCCTTGTCGCCGTGGAGCCAGTGGCTGGTGGCGTTGGTCGGCTGCAGCGCCGACTTTCCTTCGGCTTTGGCCAGAAGGGCGAGGAACGCCGCCGTCACAACACTTGCGACCGTTCCGGTCACGCCTGTCGAAAGTCCAGTCTTCAGCAAGCCGTTCACCTAACCTCCGTAACTCTCCCTCTTTTCTAACCGCCGAACCGAAGCTCAGTTCCCGACACCTCCATTAACGGCAAGGAGCTGTATCCCAACTGAAGTGTCAATCCGCCGACGGCGCGTTCTTTTCGCGTCTGTCAGGTGATTGCGACCGCCCGGGTATACGGTGGTAGAAATCATTTTCTGCGCCGCCGCCCCGGAAGAGGTTTTCATTGAAATTCCGCCAAGTTTTATACTGCCATCGAACATTCATCGATGGACTGCGGCAGTTGCAGCGTTGCTGCGGGTGTTTTCGCCTCTTGCGGCTTCACCGTTTGCGGCGCCTGGAAAGCCGGCGGTGATTTAGGCGAACCTGCCGCCCCGCAGGTTCAAGAGCAGCAAGGGCCATTGATTGCCCGATATCGGCCAGCGGCGATGACGCGTCGGCTATGGCGAGCGGCAATGTCAATGCGCCCCGCGTCCAAGCCACCTGTGCCGCAAAAATCCCCTGCGCAAGGGCCGAAACTTTTTCGCTCACCGCCTTGACGGTTTCCGGCCGACCTGAAACCAGCGAACCGGTTGCCTCGGCAACCAGGATCGGCAACCGCAACCCCACAACCCAGGGCGCGAGCATCAGGTTCTGGGCAAGAGCAATCTCAGCGCGGACGCGCCTTCCTCGTTGACTGGCCAACACTCGTTACTCCTTCTGTTTGGATTTTGCGGGCCCGGATAGGGGGCCGGCAATGACCATCAACAACATGCGCCTGTTCAGGGTTCCATAGCCCCAGTCCTTCCGTCTCGGCCTGTTCTCGTCAACGAGCTTGTCCATGCCGCCGATTAACCGCAGTCGAAAGCAGATGGTCGTCCCCGCTCGTCTCAAGGTAGCCGAACTTGGCACAAACGCTGACCCGTTTAGGCTTCACCTGGATGCCGCGCTCGCCGAGAAAGGGCGGCGGCTGATCTCTGAACGGACCAAGGCCGCCCTCGCCTCTCGCAAGGACACTTTCGGCCGATCTCCCGGCCTACAATCCCTCCGGACCGGCATCGGAATCGTCGATTCCTTCCCGGTGGAGCCGCGCAGGTAATATTCGGCTCCATGTATTCCAGATTGAGGGGCAACCCGGAAAATGTCTTCGTCTTTAATGCCGTCCCGCGCATAGGCGCGGAAACCGGGCAAAGCCGATCTCTCAGCACGGGACCAGTGCTGCGCAATTCAAATGTGCTCGGCCAGAGTTCCCGGACGGAGGACAAAAACCCGCCGCACCTATCGGCACGGCGGGCTTTCAGTCGTTCACCAGGCACGGGGTGTGGGCGGAGGGCATATGCCTAGATCGTAGGAAATCCTACGCTCGTCAACTGCGTCGCGTCTACTAACCGGCGGTTGGCACCCTTTAGCCACGGCGGGCTTTCGGTTGGCGAGTGCATGGTGGCGCTTTGCTCTTAAGGAGAGTAGGGTTTCTCGGTCGCCCATACCTTGCTGCAATTGAGCGCTTGAGAGCGAGCAACGTGCTTTCGCCTAATCAGGGAGAAGTACGATGCAGCATCTATATTCCAGCCTCGTCACTCACTATGAGAAGGCGGTGTCATTCCAAGACAGAGTTGTCGAGCATGAGCGCCAGTGCGGACATATCCTCCCCGAAAGCGAAGCCCTGCTAGAGACTCTCGCCGAGAATTTGGCCGAAGCCCGCCGCTCCCTCGATCGCGTGACGCACAGTCATCACAAGCTCACCGGCCAAGCGGCTGTCTGGAGGCCGAAAGAAGTTCTTCCTCGTCCCTCACGCCGGCCATATAATTGGCCATGATCCGAGACGCGAGTGCTTCATGTTGCTTCTCCGATTGAGCCCCAGCTTCAGCTGATCAAACACGCGGCCAAATAGCGCCAAGTCAGAGGGGAGGAACACACCCGCTCTCCCGGCTTGTCATAGATCGGCATGACACTCCCCGAAAGATCACCGGTGATGCGCCCAAGGATCGCCTGAGGGAGCTCCCCGGACAGAACCCCAAGCGCATTTGTTGGCACATTGCGTGGGAAGATCAACAAGTTATTTCGTGGAAGATGTCATAGCGAATCTGCGCTGTATCCTTGATTCCATCGTCCTCGAGCGTCGAAGGCGAAAGCGCGATCTCGGTCGAGTGTCATAAAACTCGGAACAGCGACGCGATCGGCCGCCCTCTCCGCCAGAAGCGCAGCCTTTCATCTGTTCGAATGGATGTTGTCATCGCCGCCGCTTCCGCTGCCTAAACATCCGATTCTTGCGACCTTAGCTGCGCGCGTATCCAACCCGCAGGGTAGGGGAACACATGGCCTGGCCCGAGGTTAGGTTGCCTGAGGAGAAAAAGGATGGCGACGATGGCTTTGGAGCATCGCCGATTTCCGACGTCCGCAGGTATTCTGCTCGGGCTTGGCCTGGGCGGATTCTTCGATGGAATCGTGCTGCACCAGTTGCTGCAGTGGCATCATATGGCAACCAGCGCCGGCTATCCCGCCAACAGTGTTGAGAACCTTCGGTTCAACACGCTTCTCGATGGCCTGTTCCACGCCTGCACTTACATCTTCGTCGTGCTTGGTTTGGTCGTGCTCTGGCGCACCGCTCACAAATCTCATCTCTGGTGGTCGGGAAAGATGTTGCTTGGGACGATGCTCATGGGCTTCGGGATGTTCAATTTGGTCGAAGGGGTGATCAATCACCAGCTTCTCGGCATTCACCATGTCAACGAAACCGTCCCGCAGGACCAGTGGATCTATTGGGACATCGGGTTCCTGATTTGGGGTGCGCTGATGCTGATTGGCGGCTTGGCGCTGGCAAGGCGGGGCAAACGGGAGTCGCCACGTGAGCCTCGCTAGTTCCGGCACCGTACGCATACATCGAACTGGTCGATCGCGATTGCGCTCGCGGCGGGAACAAATCACGGGCAGCGCGGTTCGGGGCACTTCAGCCATGGAGGGAAAAATGCGCAGAGTGTTGAATGCAGGCATTCCGTGCGCTCTTATCGTTGCGGCCGCCAGCCTCAGCGCCCTATCGGATCCACTGCCGCCCGATACAACCTACCGACCACTGCCCGCCCGTCCATTCTCCGCCGTCAAGGCCGACGACGAAGCGCAGAAGCCGCGCGTGATGGCGCGCCAGAGGGCTTTGCTGGAGGAGCGATACGATTTGTCGGATCGCCCCATGCCAGGCGCAATGATGTCGGGCGGGACAAAACCTGTCCAGCACGGCGTCCGGGTCAAGCTGGCGAAGGGCCAGACCTGGCAGGGCCTGGCAGAGATGAGCCCTGGCGAGATCCGTGACCGCAACCTGCTGCCCAACGGTCTTCTGCCGCTGCCGCATGTCAAACAGGCGACCGGGGGACAGGTTTTTCCGGAAGAAGAAATTCGCGAGATCGGCCGGCAGGAGGGGCGTGATCTCCGACGCTTCGACGTCGATTTCGATCTTCCCGATCACCTTACGCCAGAGTTCCCGTCACCGATTTTCCTGACTACCCATCCGGAACTGGGCGACGTTTCCCGCGGCGAGTTGCTGACGATCCGCAACTACTATGAAATCATGAACGGCATCATCACGCCGGTTCAGATGGAAGGGCTGCGGCTTCTCCTGACGCCATTCCCGCAGGAGGAATTCAATCAGACCGAGGACCGCAAGGTGGCGGCGCAGAGCCTGGGCGTAACCTGCCTCGATTGCCATGCCAACTTCAACACCAACGCTGCCTTTCATCTGACGCCCGATGTCAGACCGCAGGCCGCGCGCTTCCGTCTTGACACGACCAGCCTGCGCGGTCTGTTCAACCAGCAGATCCATGGGTCGAAACGGTCGCTGCGCTCGGTCGAGGATTTTACCGAGTTCGAGCAGCGCACCGCATACTTCAACGGCGATCATGTCAGCGCTACCAGGAAGGGCGTCAACCTGCCCGATCGTACAAACCAGGTGGCGATGATGGCGCAGATGCAGAACATCATCGATTTTCCGCCGGCGCCGAAGCTCGATCCGTTCGGCCGGCTCGATCCCGCCATGGCCAGCGAGCAGGAACTGGCAGGTGAGCGCGTGTTCATGGGCAAGGGCCGCTGCGCGCAATGCCATGTCCCGCAAACGTCGTTCATGGACAACAACATGCACGATCTGAAGCTGGAGCGCTTCTATAGACCGGGGCAGACCTTCAACGACATGGTGGAATTGCCGGACGGACCGATCAAGACGTTTACGCTGCGCGGCATAAAGGACACGCCGCCGTATCTGCATGACGGCCGTCTGATGACGCTCGCCGATACGGTGGAGTTTTTCAACCTGGTGCTCGGCACCAAGCTCACCGAGGACGAAAAGAACGACCTCGTTGCCTATATGCTCGCGCTTTGACACCCGGCTGGCCGACCGATCCCGGCACATCTTCGATGGAGGTTCTGATGCGTGTCTTTGCAACTGCTTTGGGATTGGCGGTGTTTTGCGCATCGCCTCTCTCGGTATCGCCCCTTTTGGCCCAGATCGGAAACCCGGCCGGCATGGCCCCGGATACCAGGATGGAGGCGCCGGGACAGCCGGCGCCTCATCAGACCAACTACCAGGACCGGCTGTTCGCGCAGCTCGCCGCCGCCGGCGGCGCAGCCGAGGTCGAATTCGGCAAGCTCGCGAAAAAGTCCGACAACTCCGCCGTCACGGCATTTGCCGGTCGCATGGTCGACGACCACTCGGCGGCGAACGCGAAACTGAAATCTCTCGCTGAGACCAATAAGATCCCGCTGCCGGAAGAGCTCGACGAGGAGCACGAGCGGCAGCGGGCCGAGCTTGAAAAGCTCGACGGGGCGAAATTCGATATGGCCTATATCAGCGGGCAGATCACCGATCACCAGAAGACGGTGCAGCTGCTTGAATGGGAGATCGGGTCGGGACAGGACGCCGACCTTCAGCATTTCGCCTCGGAGACTTTGCCGACAGTGCTCGAGCATCTGCAACTGGCGCGCGACATCAAGGCGGAACTGGCAAGCCAGGCGATCGCCGACGACACCACGGCGCCGACCAAGCAGTAGCCCGCCGGCGGCAACATCAAGCCGTTTCCTGCATTGTTCCTCGACCACTCTCGTCGCGTTTTTCTCGGGTGGACCCTGGTAATTCCGGCGATGCGCGGGTCACCGCCGATGGCCGCCTTCTCGGGATCAACACTGCCATCATCGCGCCTGCCGGTGGCAAGTGTCGGTATCGACTTGGCGGTGCCGATTGCAGTGGCGTCGGCCGTGATGAAGCAACCCATTGAGCACTGCGAGGTGCGCCGAGGACGGACCGGTGTCGGCATTCAGGACCTGGCGTCCGATCTCGCCGAAGCGCTCGGCACCGCTGCCAAGTGCGGAGTCTACGTCCCAAGCGCGTGCCAGCATGGAACCTGCGGAACGCGCCGAATAGGAAAGCTGTCGGGCGAAGTCGCCTGATGACTTTGGCGGGCTGACCTCGGAAGGAAAGGCGACATGCTACGTCCTGGCGTGCTGCAGCCGCTCGCAAGGCGGGGTTTGCTCGTTTTTGCTCGCCCGGCACTCGAAACAACTTGCCTTCGGGCATTCTCACCCAGGAACAAAGAGGGTCCTGCCTTGTTGGGTCGGTAGCATAGTCGTGCACCAGCCACAGTCGTGCACTACCAAACAAGGATAAAGCCCATGAAAGTTCGACACCTTCTTGGCGGCTTATTTACCGCCACTGCTATCGCCTTCGCCCTACCCTCGTTGGCCGCGGACAGCGCACAGGATTTCGTCGACAAAGCTGCTGTCGGTGGAAGGTTCGAAGTCGAATCGAGCCTGAGTGTTCTGAGCAAGCTTGACGACCAGCAGGTCAAGCAATTCGCGCAGAAAATGATCGACGATCATGGTGCGGCTAACGCCAAGCTGGAGAGCGTCGCTGGCGACCAGAAGCTCAAGGTTCCCACGCAAATGGACGCTAAGCACAAGACGGATCTGGAGAAGCTTCAGTCCGCCAAGGCGCCGGTTGATGAGCCCTATGTCGAGATGCAACGCACAGCACATGCCGACGCCGTCAAACTGTTCGAAAGCTATTCACGCGAGGGAGACAATGCGGCCCTCAAGTCGTTCGCGAAAGACACGGTGCCCACGCTTAAGGCGCATCAGCAAATGGTAGAAGACATTGCATCTAAAATGGCTGCCGGGCCTTCCAGTACGAGTTCGACCACACCCGCGGTGAATACAACCGATACCCCGAACACCGGGGCGCTGGTTCCCGGTGCCAACAGCTTCACGGAAGATCAGGCCAGGAGCCGCATCCAAGATGCCGGCTATTCTGATGTATCTGACCTTAAGAAGGACGATCAAGGCATCTGGCGCGGTCAGGCCATGAAGAACGGAAAGAGCACCGCGGTAGGTTTGGATTATCAAGGCAACATCGTTGCCAGCACCAACTGAACAGACACTCAGGAGTTCACCATGAAAACGGTAACGGGTTTATTTGACGATTATGATGAAGCAGCCGACGCGGTGGGTGAATTGGAAGCAATGGGCATTCCAATCTCCGACATCAGCATCGTCGCCAACAATGCAACGGGTTGGTACGACGGTGATCGCTCGGAAGCTGCAGAAGATGCGACGGCTGGCGCGGGAATTGGCGCAGTCATCGGGGGCGCAGGAGGATTGCTCACAGGGTTAGGCATCATGGCCATTCCGGGCGTCGGGCCAGTAGTTGCCGCCGGATGGCTGGCGGCTACCGCAGCGGGGGCAGTTGCCGGTGCCGCTGTAGGGGGAGCAACGGGCGGAATTATCGGCGCCATGACAGATGCTGGCGTACCTGAAGCGGATGCCCATGTTTATGCAGAAGGCGTCCGTCGTGGCGGCGCTCTTGTAACGGCCAAGGTCGAGGATCAGCTTGTTCCAGATGCTGAACGGATCCTTGAACAGTCCAGGTCGATCGATCTCGCCGAACGCCGCAGTGAATACGAGGCTGGCGGGTGGACCGGCTTTGATCCCTATGCGGAGCCATACCCAGCAGAAGACATTGAGCGTAGTCGCATCCGCAATGTAGATCGACCTTAGTCGAGGAACTGAGGTCCGAGGCCGTAGCAGTTCCGCGGGAACTGTTACGGCTTGTGTTTCGGCTGAGTTGCTTGCCTTCGCCAATTCTTTGGGCTCTTTCGGGGGTTCCATCGGCGGCGGATCCAGGGTGTTTACAACCGGGTCGGTGGCTCGTCCGCGCTCGTTGCCGGTTTTCGATCGGAGCGTTAGGGTCGCGCCGGACAGGCTCTTTCGCCGCTCCTCTCTTTCTGAGTTTCTTTCATTCATGCTCCTCATATGTCTTTCCTCCCATTTGGGGCGGAAGCGCGGTGGTCGCTCACAGCCAGCGATGCCCGTTGTCTATCGCCGATGAGAACACATTACGCCGATCGGCGCGTAGCGTCTTGAAAATAGCGCCTGAAGGCTTCTGCCCGTCGGTTCCATGCTGCCCGGGAAACGACAACAATCACCGTTGAAAGACAAGCAGTGCGACGGCGAGGCATGGGGAACCAGAACAACCGTAGGGCGTGATCCAAAAGCCTGGATCTGCAAAAGCGGCCATTTCGCTGAGCAGTTGCCTTCCTGCCGGCGAAACGCATGCGCCTGGTGGTCAGTGCGAACAATAAAGCCCGCGCCCCACGAGGAAAGGACGCGGGCCGATCGGTGCATCTCCGATCTGCGGCCCATCGTTGGGAGGGAACAAGATTGCTGCACTTCCCGAACATTCATCTCAAGCATGTGTTCCAGAGAAAGCGAAATATGCCTGGAAAAGTTTGCGCCATTGATCGCAACAAAACCCTCCCGCCGGCGTTCCGGTTCAATCCAAGTGCAAAAGGCTCACCATGGGCGAGGAAGAAAAGTCCGACCGCGACCGAATGACGGATTTCCAGGCGCAGTTCCTCGCCAAGGAATCCGGAATAACTGAAGCTCAAGCGCGCGAGCTGATCGAGTTGATCGGCACCGATCGGGCATCACTACTTCGGGAAGCTCGGCTACTGAAAAGCCGGCTGAAGCCGCCGGACGCTTAGGAGCATTCACAATACTACCCATATGGGACAATTTTGAATAGAAGCGGCTCGATTGAATGAGGGTCGCGCGCGAGCAGATATCGATGATCTTCGCCAGAGGATAAACGATGCCCGCCGCCTAATACTGGCACCCGTAAGCTGTTGGATCGCATTGCCGCAGACGATACGCTGAGTAGTAATCAAGCGCCTAAAATCCCGCACCCCAAATCGCACAGCATTCCACGCTCGACCTTTGCACATCGGCCGTCGATTCACGCGGCCTGCGGAGAGGACCGCGGCTGATTGTAGGGCGCAGGTGCAGCGTGCCATCTACGACTTCTTGGTCTTCGAATTCCTCTTCGGTTTCGGTGCCGATGCAGCAGGAAGAGCAGTCTCGGCTTTAAGTCGTTGCTCCCGCAGCCGAGCCGTCTTTGCGTCTCGTGCGACGCGCTCAATGTCTGTTAATGCCCGCGCAGCATCCGACGTGCGCTCCTGTCGGTCGTATTTTTCTTTATCGGTTAAGCCTTGCCTTTCCCGCATTGTTGTACCTCGATCTTGTTCGGCGCTTTTGTTGGCGCCCGAACGATTGTCGCCAGATCGTGTTCCCCCCAGACAACAAAAAAGCCCGCCGCACCTGTCGGCACGGCGGGCTATCAGTCGTTTGCAAAGGGCGGGCGGGGATCGTAAGAAAATTCTACGCGCGCCGGCTGCGCTGCGTCCACCAACCGGCAGTTGGAATGTATCAACAGCTTGCCGTCATCCCGCATCCTTGCCGGCCGCAACCTGACGGTACCGGAAGTGATTCCGGATGTGCTCGTTGAAATAGCGACCTTTCGCAAAGGCGGCTTTGAACGCGGCGAAGGTCTCCGGCGGCACTTCCTCAAATTCGTATCGTTTGCCGCTGGCGACGAACCACACCGAGAGGATTCTGCTGTCGGGATCGTAGGCGTTCTTATCGAGGTCGATGGCATGATATGGCTCGATCAAAAGTCTTCAACGATCGCAGAGCCTGTCACGTTCCTTCGTGGTATTGCTCCCGAGCAGCGCACGAGGATTTTCTCCGGCCACCTAACGCATCGCGGCATCGCAAGCGCGGCAGCGGGCACGGTCTTCCGGGTCTCTCTTTTCTACGCCGGCAACGAACTTCAACCTTCCAATCACTTCGACCGCTTGGGCTAGGCGTTGTTGAATAGCCAATCGACCCTCATTATAGGCGATCAGAGCTATCCGAGTTCAGCAGGAAGCGCCGCGATGCTGATGATCGCGAGTTTGGCCTTGGTGGATTGGCCTTTTGCAGCCGGAGCGGGAATGTTCTTGTTCGCCCCATGTTTCGGCGCGGTCGAGATCTGGTGCAGGCGTTGATCACGAACCGCCAGTTCTTTGCCCGGGACGCCTGCGTTGTCGCTCGCGATATAATTGGCGCCACGCTTCTTGTGCACGGCGTGGGCGGGATCGTCGTCGAAACGGAAGCCTATCGCGCCAATGACCCAGCCTCACACAGTTTTTGTGGTCGGACTTCGCGAAACTCCGCAATGTTCGGCGCCCCAGGGAGCGCATACGTCTATCGGTCCTATGGTCTGCATTGGTGCCTGAATGCCGTCTGTCTTCCCGGTAGTGCTGTCCTTGTGCGCGCGATCGAACCGCAATCAAAGCTCGACCTGATGCGGGCCAATCGCGGCGTTGATGACCTTCGACTTCTTTGTTCGGGACCCGGTCGCCTTTGCCAGGCGCTTGCTGTCGATGCATCTTATGACGGGCTGCCATTGGACGAGCTTCCGTTCCAGTTCAAGCTGCCGTCAGGAGCAAGAACCAGCTCCATCTTAACGGGACACCGGGTCGGCATCTCCAAGGCTGTCGATCTCGAGTGGCGGTTCGGACTGGCAGGCTCGTCGTACTTGAGCCGCAAATTTTGAGTTGCCTCTGCACGAGTAATCGCCTGGGGGTGAGTTCGGGTAACTAGCGATGTGCCGGCACCCTACGCGCTACTATGTTGGCCCGCGATTTCGCCCAGCTTCAACTGTCAGGAGGCGATGGAGCCTAGCTTTCAAGCGATGGTCGATTGCATGCTAGAGACGGCTGGACGCGCCGAGAGAGCTGCAGCTCGCGATCGCCCACGCCTATCCGCGCCGGCCGGCCGCGAAAATGTTAAAACGCAGTCAGCCGACTACCGCGAATGGCCGACTTGGTGGAAAGCTGGCGTATTCTCATTGTTCCTCGAACAAGCCACTGAAGGTCCTGAACAGGGCAGTGTTGCTATTAAATAACCTCGTCGCATGTGGATGGCGCAGTGTTCTGCAGTCGGTGGATGTTTATTTGTGAGCGCAGGTCTGCACCTGCATCCT
>NZ_JBVVPY010000005.1:0-129581 GCF_055811335.1 Mesorhizobium sp. WSM4847
CCGGTCCTCCCGGCGAAGGAGAAAACTGTCACCCATGCAATCAGTCCATTCTGTTACCTATCTATCCGGTTCGGACAAGGCGTCTTTCTCCCCGTCTCTATACGGGGAGAAATGCCCGGCAGGGCAATGAGGGGCAGCGCCACCTGAGGCGATTTCCCGGAGGTGGAGTTGTCCTGGGGTGTCGATGTCAGCGCCGCCCCTCATCCGCCTGTCGGCACCTTCTCCCCGTATAGTGACGGGGAGAAGGGGGCTGGCCGCAACATCGGCGCCCCTTTCTGCAGCGCTGCAGATTGGCGAAATCTTTGGCCAAGGCGTCTTTCTCCCCGTCGCTATACTCTCCCTGGGAGAAGGGGAAGCCCTATCCGCCGACCATCTCGGCTAGCTTGCGCACGGTGTTCCAGTTGCGCGAGGTGCCGATGCCGAGCCGTTTATGGCTTATCCCCGCCAAAAGACGCGAGCTTGGCGTCTCGCGCGAAAAGAAGATCCAGATGTCACCGCCGACGGCCTGCATCCGCTCATCCTTGCCGATATAGGCCTCCAGCGCCGCGACGGCCTCAGCGGGAACGGGCTTGCGCATCACGCGCACCGCTACCCGATCCGCGGCGGCAGCCGATTCGGCGGGAAACGGATTGCCGGCCGCAAGCTTCAACCAGTCATCTGCGCGGCGTACGATGATGTCGACATGGCGGCCGAAGGTCTTTTGGAACGCCGTCTCCAATCGGCGCTCCAGCGCGGCAATCTCTGTTTCTTTCGTTTCGAAAACCAGATTGCCGGTCGCCACCAGCGTGCGCGGGTTGTTCAGGCCCAGGCCTTCTGTCATGGCCCTGAGATCGGACATGACGACACGCCGCCCCTCGCCCAGGACGATGCTGTAAAGCAAAGCGACGTAGGTTTGCATGCTAGCCCGGATATCTCACGATAGCCTGTCGATTTAGACCAAGCGACTCTGCTCCACCGCCGCCTCGATGAAGCTGGCAAACAGCGGGTGCGGGTCTAGCGGCCGGCTTTTCAACTCGGGATGATATTGCACGCCGATGAACCAGGGATGGTCGGGATATTCGACCGTTTCCGGCAGCACGCCGTCCGGCGACATGCCGGCAAAAACCAGGCCGCAATCCTCGAGCCGCTCCTTGTAGTCGACATTGACCTCGTAGCGGTGGCGGTGGCGCTCGGAAATCTGCGTGTCGCCATAGATCTCGGCGATCTTCGAGCCCCTGGCGAGGTCCGCCTGATAGGCACCGAGCCGCATGGTGCCGCCGAGGTCGCCGGTTTCCCTGCGCTTCTCCAGCATGTTGCCTTTCAGCCATTCCGTCATCAGGCCGACGACCGGTTCCTCGGTAGGACCGAATTCGGTCGACGAGGCATGATTGACGCCGGCCAGCGAACGCGCTGCCTCGATGCAGGCCATCTGCATGCCGAAGCAGATGCCGAAATACGGCACTTTTCGCTCGCGGGCGAACTTCGCCGCAAGGATCTTGCCTTCAGCGCCGCGCTCGCCAAAACCGCCGGGGACCAGAATGCCGTGGACCTTTTCCAGCCACGGCGCCGGGTCTTCCTTCTCGAATATCTCGCTCTCGATCCAGTCGAGCTTGACCTTGACGCGGTTGGCGAGACCGCCATGCGACAGCGCCTCGATCAGCGATTTGTAGGCGTCCTTGAGGCCGGTATATTTGCCGACGACGGCGATGGTCACCTCGCCTTCCGGGTTGTGGATGCGTTTGGACACCGCTTGCCACGGCTCCATCCGCGGCTTCGGCGCCGGATCGATGCCGAAAGCGGCGAGCACTTCCGAATCCAGTCCTTCATTGTGATAGGCCATCGGCACGTCGTAGATGTGCGGCACGTCGAGCGCCTGGATGACGGCGCTCTCGCGCACATTGCAGAACAGCGACAGTTTGCGGCGCTCTTCCCTGGGGATGGGGCGGTCGGCGCGGACCAGCAGGATGTCGGGCGCGATGCCGATGCCGCGCAATTCCTTGACCGAATGCTGGGTCGGCTTGGTCTTCAATTCGCCCGCCGTTGGAATATAGGGCATCAGCGTCAGGTGCACGTAGACGGCGTTGTTGCGCGGCAGGTCGTTGCCAAGTTGGCGGATCGCCTCCAGAAACGGCATCGCCTCGATGTCGCCGACGGTGCCGCCGATCTCGCACAGGACGAAGTCATAGTCGTCATTGCCGTTGAGAATGAAATTCTTGATCTCGTCGGTGACATGCGGAATGACCTGCACGGTGGCGCCAAGATAATCGCCGCGTCGCTCCCGCTCGATGATGTTCTTGTAGATGCGACCCGTGGTGATGTTGTCCTGCTGGTTGGCCGAGCGGCCGGTGAAGCGCTCATAATGGCCAAGATCGAGATCGGTCTCGGCGCCGTCATCCGTCACGAAGACTTCGCCATGCTGGTATGGCGACATCGTGCCGGGATCGACATTGAGATAGGGATCAAGCTTCTTGATGCGCGCGCGATAGCCTCGCGCCTGCAAGAGAGCCCCAAGGGCCGCTGCAGCGATGCCTTTTCCGAGTGAGGAAACCACGCCGCCTGTGATGAATACATATCGCGCCATGGGAGTCATCGCTTAACGCGGCCGAATTGATTCCGCCAGAGAAAAAACCGCCGCGAAGGCTTTTTCCAGAGAAGGCGACCTGGTGATGCCCAAGCTGGCCCACCACCAATACAAAAGGGCCGGCGAGGCCGGCCCTTTTGTTTGACCCGTCAAGGCGTCAGATGATGACGACCTTGGTGCCCACTTTCACCCTGCGATAAAGGTCCATGACGTGCTCGTTGATCATGCGGAAACAGCCGTTGGAGGAGCTCGTCCCGATCGACTGCGGTGCAATGGTGCCGTGAATACGCAGATGGGTGTCCTTCCTGCCGTCGTAGAGATAGATGGCGCGCGCGCCGAGCGGGTTATCGCCGCCGCCGGGCATGCCATCCTTGTACCGGCCGTAATTCTTCGGCTCACGCTTCTGCATGTCGAGCGTCGGGATCCAGCGGGGCCATTCCTGCTTGTCGCCGACGGCGACCGTGCCCTTGAACTGCAGGCCGTCACGACCGACCGCAATCGCATAACGGCGGGCGGTCCAGGAGGATTCGACGAGATAGAGGCGGCGCGCACTGGTATCGATGACGATGGTGCCGGGGCTATAGCCGGTGAACTCGACCTCTTGCGGCACGAACTCCGGCCTCACCTTGAACTGCTTCCTGGCTTCCTTGCTGGCGAGCGCGGCATCGAGGGCGCGGGTCTCGGGCAGCAACGACATCGACGAGGACGTGCCGCCGAACAGGCCGGCGAACAGCCCGACGCGCTGCGGCTTCTGTCCGACCGGCTCGCTACGCAATTCGCCGTTGTTGCCGGTCAGCGCGACGTTCATGGCCTCGGCGGGAATGGCCTCGGCCGACTGGACTGCTGCGATGGGTTGCATAGGGTCGATGATCTTGACCGGCCTGGCATTGGCCAGCCTGGCTTGGCCAGCGGACTTATCCTTCTTGACGAGGCCCTTTTTGGCAAGAAACGCCTGCCGTTCCGCGTCCGACTTGGCTTTGGCCGCCTCGCGCATCGCCAGCTTCCTTGCCTCGATGGCCTTTACTCGAGCAGCCTGCTTGCCAGCCGCGATCTTGGCTTCGAGCTTCCTGATCTGGGCAAGATCGGCCGCGGTCGGGTCTTTTTTCTTCTTGAGGAGTTTTAGTTGCGCCGAATCGCTTTTGGCGGCGACGTTGACGACGTCAGTTGTGATTGCAGGGGCCGAATTGCCCGCCGGCATGGCCGCGTAAGCGGGCGCACCAAGGCTGAGCACGGCCCAAAGGCCGGCTGAAATGAAGCTGCGAAGCTGCATGGCGAAGATCCGATCGTTCAATGCTTGTTGCCACGGCGTTGCCCGGCGTCCCCCAAGGACCCCGAATGTGCCGCGCGCAATCTATAATCGATTAATCGGAGACGCCTCAAGCGCCCTGGCGTGCCGCGCCCGGTCGAATCCTCGCGATCGTGCGGCATTTGCCGCGACTGTGTTCAAACAACAACAGATCGCGGCGCCGGACGTCTGCTGATTACTGGTTTGGAACCTGCGGCGTTACTGGCTGGGTGGCGCCGTTTGTGGCCGGCGGCGTGGTCGCTCCCGCCGCTGGCGGTGCAGCGGGGGCCGGGGCTGCGGCATCATTGCCGGAAGGCGGCGTTGGCGCCGTATTGCCGGACGGCGGTGTCGGCGTCGTGGTGCCAGGCAACTGGTTGAGCACGCCGCCCCCGCCGTTCGTCACAGGCACGCGATCGAGAATGTCGATCGGCTTCTCGCCGTAACGGGCGACGATCGACAAGGTCAGCGAGGTGGCGAAGAACGCCGCCGCCAGGATCGCCGTCGCCCGCGTCAGCGCGTTGGCGGCGCCGCGCGCGGTCATGAAGCCCGATCCGCCGCCGATGCCGAGGCCGCCGCCTTCGGAGCGCTGCAGCAGCACCACGCCGACAAGAGCGAGCACAACCATGAGGTGGACGACGATCAGTACGGTTTCCATAATTTATCCTGGCAAAGCCTTGCGCGGCCGCAGATACGACCGGTGATTTGGAGGCGGCTCAATACAATGCTTTGACGGCAATTCCAAGCCCGTGGCCGGAATATGGGAAGCAATGCCGCCGTTGCAACATTTTCCGCTGCGGCACAGTATCCGAAGTGCCCGACAGCCTTTCGATGCTAAAGCATGTCGCGCAAAAGCATGCCCTTGGGCCTGACCCGAGGGTGTGCAGCGGTTTTGCGATAACGACATGCGTAAAAACAACAACCTAAAGCGCGTCGCATTAGGCCGGCCAAACGCGACGCGCTTTAGGAGATGTTTCGATAGGCTTCGGCAATGCCGAGAAAGTCCGCCGCCTTCAGGCTGGCGCCGCCGACCAGCGCGCCGTCGACATTTTTTACGCCAAGCAGTTCGACCGCGTTCGACGGCTTGACCGAGCCGCCATAGAGGATGCGCATCTTTGCCGCTGCGCTGCCAAGCTTTTCCGACAGTTTTTCGCGAATATGCGCATGCGCCTCAGCAACGTCGGCGGCAGTCGGCGTCAGCCCCGTGCCGATCGCCCATACCGGCTCGTAGGCGATGACGGTATTCGATGCCGTTGCATTCGGCGGCACCGAGCCGGCGACCTGGCGCGACAGCACGTCGAGCGTGGCGCCCGCCTCGCGCTCGGCTCTCGTCTCGCCGATGCAGATGATGGCAACCAGCCCGGCGCGCCACGCGGCGGACGCCTTTGCCTGGACAATGGCGTCGTCCTCGTTTTGATCGGCGCGGCGTTCGGAATGGCCGACGATGACGTGACTGGCGCCCGCATCTTTCAGCATCTCGGCCGAAATACAGCCGGTATGGGCGCCGCTCTCCTTGCTGTGGCAATCCTCGCCCCCGGCCCGGACCGGCGTGCGCGACAAGATCTCCGCGGCATGCGCAAGCAGCGTCGCCGGAACGCAGACCAGCGCTTCGGTCTCGGCATCGAGCCCGCTCATGAAGCCGTTGCCGATCATCCTGAGTTCGTTGAGTGAGGCGCTGGTGCCGTTCATTTTCCAGTTGCCAGCGACCAGCGGGCGGATTCCAGGCGTCATGGGATTTGCTTCTCCGGGCAATATTCGGCTGCGTCCTCACTACCAAACTCAGCCCACAAAGCAATCGACAGTGGGCCGGAAGGACGCTATTGCGCTTGTTTCAGACTCGGCGCATGCGAAAATGCGCGAAAAAATCGGAAGTGACCATGCTTGGTATCTTGAGAAGCGCCGCGGGGACCTGGATCGCGAAAGCGCTGCTGATATTGTTGGTGTTGAGCTTCGCCGTCTGGGGCATTTCCGGACAGATGGTCGGTGGTTTTGCAGGCCACGACGCGGTTGTCACGGCCGGCGGCACCAAAGTGTCGATCAACGAGTATCGGCTGGCCTATGACCGGCAGATCAGCGTGATGTCGCAGCAATTCGGCCAGCGCATCAGCCGCGAGCAGGCGACGGCGCTCGGCCTCGACAACCAGGTGCTGGCGCAACTCGTGTCGGGGGCAGTCCTCGATGAGCAGGCCCGCAAGCTCGGGCTTGGGCTGTCCAAGGACCGGCTGGCCCAACTCACGCATGAAGACCCGGCCTTCAAGGGTCCCGGCGGCAACTTCGACAGAAGGACTTTCGAATACATACTGCAACAGGTCGGCATGCGGCCGGAAGACTATCTCAGGAATCGCGCCCAGGTGGCTGTGCGCCAGCAGATCGTCGAGGCGGTTTCGGACGGCCTCAAGGCCCCGAATACGTTCTTGAAGGCGGTCGCGCTTTATCGTGGCGAAGACCGCACCATCGACTATTTGACCTTGCCGAAATCGCTGGTCGAACCGATCGAAGCGCCATCCGACACTACGCTTTCGGCGTATTTCGAGGAAAACAAGAAGACCTATGCGGCGCCCGAATACCGCAAATTCTCCTATGTCAGGCTCGAGCCGGAAGACATCATGGATGTGAGTGCCGTGACCGACCAGCAGGTCAGCGACGACTACAACAAGAACAAGGGGCGCTACACCACGGCGGAAACGCGCACCATCGAACAGCTCGTGTTCAAAACGCCCGATGCCGCGAAGGCCGCGCTCGATTCACTCAAGACCGGCGCGACATTCGACAAACTCGTCGCCGCCGAGGGCAAGACGCAGGCCGACACGCTGCTCGGCACGCTGTCCAAGGACAAGATCGCCGACAAGGCGGTGGCGGATGCGGCGTTTGCGCTCAACGTCAACGAAGTCAGCCCGGTCGTTCAGGGCGCCTTCGGTCCGGTGCTGCTGCGCGTCACCGAGATCAAGCCCGAAGTGGTGAAGCCGCTGGCCGAAGTGGCCGCCGACATCCGCAAGGACCTGGCGCTGGGCGAGGCAAGCCGCATTCTGCTCGACGTGCATGACAGTTACGAAGACAGCCGCGCTTCGGGCAGCACGCTCGAGCAAGCGGCCGAAAAACTGAAGCTGAAGGTCGTCACCGTCGACGCGATCGATCGCACCGGCCTGAGGCCGGACGGCGCCATCGTCAAGGATCTGCCGGAATCGCCAGAGCTGATCAAGGCGGTGTTCGATGCCGAACCCGGTACCGAGAATCCCGACCTCACCACTGCCAAAAACGGCTTCGTGTTCTACGAGGTGGATTCGGTCACGCCGGCCCGCGACCGCACGCTGGATGAAGTCCGCCAGAAGGTGGTGGCCGACTGGACCGCGGCGGAAACGACCAAGCGGCTCTCCGCAAAAGCGCAGGAGCTCGAAAAGCGTCTCGAGGCCGGCACTACGCTCGACGTGATCGCGAGCGAGCTCAAGCTTGAGAAGCAGACCAAGCGCGGCGTCAAGCGCGGGGCGGACGACGCCGATTTCGGCAAGGAAGGGGCGGCTGCGATGTTCGGCGAAGGCGAAGGCGGGACCGGATTGATCCCCTCGCCCACCGGCGACGGACAGATCCTGTTCAGGATTGCCGAAGTGTTCGAGCCTGCCGGAGCCGACGCCAGCTCGGTGCCGGACGACGAGCAGAAATCGTTCACCGCCGGCATGTCCGACGACCTTCTCGACCAGTTGGTGGCGCAGCTGCAGACGCAATATGACGTTCGCATCGACCAAACCGCCGTTGCCCAAGCCCTGACCAGATGAGCGCGCTCAAGACCCATATCGCCAAGGTCGCCGCTGGCAGCTCCCTTTCCTTCGAGGAAGCGCGCGATGCCTTCGACATCATCATGTCGGGCGACGCTACGCCCGGCCAGATCGGCGGCTTCCTGATGGCGCTGCGCGTGCGCGGCGAGACTGTGAGCGAGATTTCCGGCGCCGTCGCCACCATGCGCGCCAAGATGCTGCGCGTCGACGCGCCGGCTGGCGCCATCGACATCGTCGGCACCGGCGGCGACAATTCGCACAGCGTCAACATCTCGACCGCATCCGCGTTCGTCATCGCCGCCTGCGGCGTGCCGGTGGCCAAGCACGGCAATCGCGGACTGTCCTCGCAGACCGGCGCCGCCGACGTGCTGACCGCGCTTGGCGTCAAGCTCGACATCCCGCCGGAAACGATCGGCCGCTGCATCCACGACGCAGGCGTCGGCTTCATGTTCGCACCGGCGCATCATCCGGCGATGAAGCATGTCGGCCCGATCCGCGCCGAGCTCGGCACCCGCACAATCTTCAACCTGCTTGGCCCGCTCTCCAATCCGGCTGGTGTCGTCAGGCAGATGGTTGGCGTCTTCTTGCCGGAATGGATCATGCCGGTGGCCGAGACGTTGAAGGCACTGGGCGCCGACCACGCCTGGGTCGCCCATGGCGACGGCTATGACGAGATCACCACCACCGGCGAAACCCAAGTCGCCGAACTGGTCGGCGGCGAGATCCGCAGCTTTACGCTGACCCCGGAAGCGGTCGGGCTGAAGCGGCATACCAAGGATGAGTTGCGCGGCGGCGATGCCGCCTACAACGCCCAGGCGCTGCGCGACATGCTGGGCGGCGCTGCCGGCGCCTTTCGCGATACGGTGCTGATGAACGCCGGCGCCGGATTGGTGGTGGCGGGAAAGGCGACGACGCTTGCCGATGGCATGGCGACGGCGGCGCAAGCCATCGACAGCGGCCGGGCGCTAAAGGTGCTTGACCGGCTGGTCGAGATTTCAAACGGATAGCGCCGTGTCTGATATCCTGCGCAAGATCGAAGCCTACAAGCGCGACGAGATCGCGGCGGCGAAGGCGCGGGTGCCGCTTGCCGAAATCAAGGCACGGGCGAGGGCTACCGATGCACCGCGCGGCTTTCTCTCGGCCCTTGAAGCCAAACGCAAATCCGGCAGTTTCGCGCTGATCGCCGAGATCAAGAAGGCGAGCCCGTCCAAGGGCCTGATCCGCGCCGATTTCGATCCGCCGGCGCTGGCCAGGGCCTATGCCAAAGGTGGGGCTGCCTGCCTCTCGGTGCTGACCGATGCGCCGTCTTTCCAAGGGGCGCCTGAATTCCTCACCAATGCGCGCAGCGCCGTGACATTGCCGGCTTTGCGCAAGGATTTTCTGTTCGAGCCCTATCAGGTGTTCGAGGCCCGTGCGTGGGGCGCGGACGCCATCCTGATCATCATGGCGAGCGTCGATGACGCCGTGGCCAGGGAACTCGAGACGACGGCGTTCGAGCTCGGCATGGATGCGCTGGTCGAGGTGCATGACGAGGCCGAGACGGAACGCGCGCTGAAACTGTCGTCGCGGCTGATCGGCATCAACAACCGCAATCTGCGGACGTTCGAAACCAGCATCGAGACATCGGAACGGCTCGCGGCGATGGTGCCGGCCGACCGGCTGCTGGTCAGCGAGAGCGGTATTTTCTCGCACCAGGACTGCCGCAGGCTGGAACGGAGCGACATCGGCACTTTCCTCGTCGGCGAGAGCCTGATGCGGCAACAGGACGTGGCCACTGCGACGCACCTGCTTTTGATGGGCAAGGCGCCCGCCAATGCATCTTCCCGAAAGTCGGAATCGATTTTCGGAGAGCATGATGCATAGATACAAAGCGTTAGAGCGTAGTTTGTGCGTCCAAACGGACGCACGTCGCTCCAGGGTGACCTGACGATGTCGGCCGCCCTCACCCATCTTGGCGCGGAAGGCGAAGCCAATATGGTCGATGTCGGCGACAAGGCGGAGACGACCCGCACGGCAATCGCCGAAGGTCTTGTCTCGATGCGGCCCGAAACGCTGAAAATGATTCTCGACGGCGATGCCAAGAAAGGCGACGTGCTGGGTACGGCGCGCATCGCCGGCATCATGGCGGCCAAGAGGACGCATGAGCTGATCCCGCTCTGCCATCCGCTGCTGTTGACCAAGATATCGGTAGACATCGAACCTGACGCGACGCTGCCCGGCCTGAAGGTCACGGCGCTGGCCCGCGTCACCGGCAAGACCGGCGTCGAGATGGAAGCGCTGACCGCCGTCTCGGTCGCCTGCCTGACCATCTATGATATGGCCAAGGCGGTCGATCGCGGCATGGCCATCTCCGGCATCAGGCTGGTGGAAAAGACCGGCGGCAAATCCGGCGACTACAAGGCGGATGCCGAGGGGGCAGGCCAATAATGGCGCTGCTTGCGGTCGCCGAGGCGCTCGAGCACCTGCTTGCGGATGCTGCGCCCTTGCAGGCTGAAAGCGTCGCCCTGATGGATGCCGCCGACCGCGTGCTGGCGGAGCCGCTCATGGCGCTCCGCACCCAGCCGCCATTCAACGCGTCGGCCATGGACGGCTATGCCGTGCGGGCCGACGATGTCGCGTCCGTGCCCGCGAGACTTTCGGTGATCGGCATGGCGCCGGCCGGACGAGGCTTTGCCGGAACAGTCGGCGCGGCGCAGGCCGTGCGCATCTTCACCGGCGCGCCGCTTCCCGGAGGCGCCGACACCATCGTCATCCAGGAGAATGTCCGCGACCTCGGCGGCGGCATGGTCGAAGTGACCGCGCCGACGGTTGAAGGCCGCAACATCCGCCGCCTCGGGCTCGATTTCTCGCAGGGCGACATGCTGCTGGAGAAAGGCCGCCTGTTTGATCCGGCGGCATTGTCGCTGGCGGCGTCGGCCAACCACCAGCAGGTCCGCGTGGTGAAACGGCCGCTGGTCGCCATCATCGCCACCGGCGACGAATTGCTGCCGCCGGGCAGCGACCTTGGCCCCGACCAGATAATCTCCTCCAATGCCTATGGCGTCGCCGCCGCGGCCCGCTCGGTCGGCGCCAGCGCACTCGATCTCGGCATCGCCGCCGACCGCAAGGACGCGATCGCCGCGCTGGTGACAAAAGCCGTCGACGCAGGCGCGGACGTCATCGTCACGCTGGGCGGCGCCTCGGTCGGGGACCATGACCTCGTCCATGACGTGCTGACCGGCGAAGGCATGGCGCTCGATTTCTGGAAAATCGCCATGCGGCCCGGCAAGCCACTGATGTTCGGGCGGCTGGGCGCCATCCGCTGCATCGGCCTGCCTGGCAATCCGGTGGCCAGCCTGGTCTGCACGCAGCTCTTTCTGAAGCCGCTGCTGGCGCGGCTCGGCGGCCGCGCCTTCCGCCAGGACATGCGTCTGGCGCGGCTCGGCGCCGCCATGCCGGCTAACGATCTCAGGCAGGACTATGTACGCGCGGTGGTGAAGGAAGAAGCTGGCACGCTTGAGGCAACGCCGTTCAGTATCCAGGATTCCTCGATGCTCAGAATGCTGGCCGACGCCAACGGACTGGTCGTACGCGAGCCATTCGCTCCCGCAGCCGCAGCCGGCGCCGCCTGCAGCGTGCTGATGCTACGCTGAACAAAACGTCAACACATTCATTAAACTTTAAATGGTTGCGGAACACAACTGGAACAGATAGTGTTTGTTCTGGGTTTGTTTTTCTGATTCTGTTGGGGGTCGCGATGCTGACACGCAAACAACATGAACTGCTGATGTTCATCCACGAACGGCTGAAGGAAAGCGGCATTCCGCCCTCGTTCGACGAGATGAAGGAAGCGCTCGACCTCGCCTCCAAATCAGGGATCCACCGGCTGATCACGGCGCTGGAGGAACGCGGTTTCATTCGCCGCCTGCCCAACCGCGCCCGCGCGCTGGAGGTGCTGCGCCTGCCCGATTCGATCGCGCCGGGCCTCAATGCGGCGCGCAAATTCTCGCCGAGCGTCATTCAAGGCTCCCTTGGGCAGGGCGGCCTCGGACGCCAGATCAAGCCGGCGCCTTCGCGCATGCGTGCTGCCGGCAATGACGACGACGTCGTTGCCACCGTCTCCATACCGGTGATGGGCCGCATCGCTGCCGGTGTGCCGATCGACGCCATCCAGCACCAGACGCATTCGATCTCGGTGCCACCGGACATGATCACCGGCGGCACGCACTACGCGCTGGAGGTCAAGGGTGATTCGATGATCGAGGCCGGCATCTTCGACGGCGACACGGTCATCATCCGCAACGCCGAAACCGCCCAGCCTGGCGAGATCATTGTCGCTCTGGTCGACGAGGAGGAAGCGACGCTGAAACGATTCCGCCGCAAAGGTGCCTCGATCGCACTGGAAGCCGCCAATCCGGCCTACGAGACGCGCATCTTCGGGCCGGACCGGGTCAAGGTGCAGGGCAAGCTCGTCGGACTGATCCGGCGTTACTGAACGGCAGGCTTCTTGGGTTTCTCGGCCCTGCGGTATGGCGGCAGGCCCCTCGCCTCGCGCGAAAATCGCCGCTGCTCATGCCAAGGCCTGTATGGCTGTCTGACGGCAAAACGGATTTCTGCGCGCGTCTTCGCCGATAGCGGATCGAAGAAGACGGCGGCACTGCCCATGCGAGCGAGCTGCCGTTTGGTGACGACGAGAACCAGCGGGTTGCGGCAGGGTTTGTAATAGGCTGTGGCATCGTCGATGACGATCAAATCCGCAAAGGCACAGGCCGGCCGCGCGGTTTTGCGGTTGTCGGCGAGCGCGATGAGCGCGCCGGACGGATGCCGGGCCAGGCACAGGCCGGCAGTGCAGGTGAAAGGCGCTCCCGGCGGCAGGTCGGCCGGATCGGCGATGTCGAACCGCACATCTCCTTTTTCGAATGTCTCCGGCTCGACGATCGTTGTTGAAACCAGCGCATGTTTCCAGTTGTCGGTGGTGAATTCGTTCGAACGCATCCGGTTGACGGCAAGTTCGCCGCCGCCGATCGGCAGCGCCACCAGATGCGCATCCTCCGAGATCAGCACGTCGGGGGTGCGCGTCTCGGAAATCGTCAGCAGGCCGGCGAGCGCAAAGGGAAGTGCCGCAAGCCGCAGCCATGTCGTCGCCATCGTGGCGATGACTAAGGCGACCGTCACCAGCAGAACCGATTGCAACGAAATCAGGCCGACTGCATCGACCGGCGAACGCTCCGAGATCCATCCCGAAATTGCAATCATCGCCGTCAGGCCCTTGCCCATCATGTAGAGGAAAGGGCCGTCGAGGCCGAAAGGCATTGCCAAGGCGCTGAGGACGGCCAGGAACATGACGATCGTGACGATCGGCATGACGGCCAGATTGGCGAACAGGCTGAGCGGCGAGACGCGCTGGAAGTGCCAGATGGCGAAGAGCGCGGTGGCGCTGCCGGCAATGATGGAGGTCATTGCGATGGTGCCTGCCCCGGCGACGAGCTTGCGCGTGACGAAAGCGACCGGTGACCGTCGCTGTCGCGGCGCCTTGGCCTTGTCGGCACGATAGTCGGACCAACCGGCATAGGCGCCCACGAGAGCCGCAGTCGCGGCGAACGACATCTGGAAGCTTGCGCCGACCACCTCGTGCGGCGACACGACGATGACGGCGATGGCCGAAATCGCCAGGTTGCGCATGGTGAGTGCCGCCCGGTCGAACAGCACGGCGACAAGCATTACCGCCAGCATGATGAAGCTGCGTTCAGCCGCGACCACGATACCGGAAAAGATCAGATAAGCAGCGATGGAGACGAGTGCAGCAGCAGCCGCATATTTTTTGACCGGCCGGCGCGACGAAAAGTCGGGAAACAGCGCAAAGGCGCCGCGCAGCAATCCCATGACGGTGCCGGCGACAAGCGCCATGTGCAGGCCGGAAATGGAGATGATGTGGTAGATGCCGGTGCGCCGCATCGATTCGTTTATCTCTTCGGGGATGCCGGCACGCACGCCGACGATCAGCGCAGCGGCAATCTCCCCCTCGGCACCACCGATGCTGTCCCTGATATGGTCGGCGATGGTTTCGCGCGCCTTCTCGATCGACGAAGAAAGGCGTGCGGTTAACGGTGCATCTTCGGAGACGACGATCTTTGGACTGCCGAGGAAAAAGCCACTGGCACCGATGCCGGCGAAATAGCTGTCAAAGGAAAAGTCAAAGCTGTCCGGTCTGACCGGGCCAGTCGGAGGCAGAAGCCTCACATAGCCGGTTGCCACCGAGCCTGCGGTCATCTCAGCGGGAATCTTGCGTGCCGACACCCTGACACGTTCGGGTGCATAACGCAGTGTCGGCCGGGCGGTCGACATCACGTCGATGGTCAGCCTGATCCGGCCGTTCGCCATCTGGTCGAGCCTGACGACACGGCCGGTCAGCCGGGTCTGGATTTCCGAACCGAGCATCTTCGTTCCGGCGCGCCAGGTTTCAACCTTGGCGGCGAGCACACCAAGCGCGCACAGCAACGCTGCCATGAAGCACAGGTGCGTTTTGCGGCGTGAGCGCGTGACGGCCGCACACAATGCCGTAAGGACCACGACGGCGATGGGCTGGGCAAAGTCCGGTTCGACGGCAAGCGAAAAATAGACGATCACCCCGCATGCCAGGAAAACCGGCACCAGCAGGAAGGCGACGCCCCGGTCGAGTTCCAGGCCGGCTGCCGCGGCCACGCTGTTGCGGACACCGGATGGTGAAAGATGGCTGAGCTGTCGGCGAAAACGAATGACAGGGCCGGGTGCTGAAGCCGGTATCGGCGCCGGGCGATCCGGCGAAAGAGGCTGGATGCTCAGCGGCGACGCAGGCAGCGAAACGGGTAGCGACTCAGTGTGAGGAACGTCGGCAAACAGCGATCGTTCGCTGACGCTTGCGGTCGCGCCCTCGCTCTCGTCCACGCCGCGGCCTGGTCCAGCCATAGGGTTCGCCCCTTGCGCCCTTGACCTCCTATGCTACATGAACGCGCGACGCGCGAAAGTCCGCGCAGCCACATCCGTTTCCTGCGCTTGCCCCGAGAGTTCCATGTCCGACAAGGTCGTCACCCGTTTTGCCCCTTCGCCCACCGGATTCCTGCATATTGGCGGGGCGCGCACGGCGCTGTTCAACTGGCTGTATGCGAAACACACCGGCGGCAGGATGCTGCTGCGCATCGAGGACACCGATCGCGAGCGTTCGACCGATGCGGCAACCGCTGCCATCCTCGATGGGCTCTCCTGGCTCGGCCTCACCTGGGACGGCGAGCCGGTATCGCAGTTCGAGCGAGCGCCGCGCCACCGCGCGGTCGCCGAGGAGCTGGTGCGCCTCGGCAAAGCCTATTACTGCTATGCCGCGCCGGCTGAGCTGGAGGCGATGCGCGAGAGTGCGCGGGCCAAGGGCTTGCCTCCCCGCTATGACGGCCGCTGGCGCGACCGCGACCCGTCAGAGGCGCCGGTTGGCGCCAGGGGCGCGATCCGCATCAAGGCGCCGGCCGAAGGCGAGACGGTGGTGCATGACCGCGTGCAGGGCGAAGTCCGCTTCCCCAACAAGGACCTCGACGATTTCATCATCCTGCGCTCGGACGGCAACCCGACCTATATGCATGCCGTCGTCGTCGACGACCACGACATGGGCATCACCCACATCATCCGCGGCGACGACCATCTGACCAATGCCGCCCGCCAAATGGTGATCTATCGAGCCTTGGGCTGGGAGGTGCCGTCAATCGCGCATATCCCGCTGATCCATGGCGCCGACGGCGCCAAGCTGTCGAAGCGGCACGGCGCCCTCGGCGTTGAAGCCTATCGCGCCATGGGCTATCTGCCCGAGGCACTGCTCAACTACCTGGCGCGGCTCGGCTGGAGCCACGGCGACGACGAGGTCATATCGATCACCGACATGATTGCGTGGTTCGACATCGGCGATGTCAACAAGGGGGCCGCCCGCTTCGACTTCGCCAAGCTCGAGGCGCTGAACGGCGTGCATATGCGGCGCATGAACGAGCCCGAATTGCTCGATATCTTCATCAACACCTTGCCCTATCTCGAAGGCGGCCCGGCGATCGCAGCGCGCCTCGACGACACACGCAAGGCGCAGTTGCTGGCCGCCCTGCCCGGCTTGAAGGAGCGCGCCAAGACGCTGGTCGAGCTGGTCGACGGTGCCGCCTTCCTGTTTGCCGAGCGGCCGCTGCCGATCGACGAGAAGGCGGCGGCGCTGCTCGGCGGCGAGGCGCGCGAGATCCTGCGGGGCGCCCATGCGGCGCTGAAGGCGATTTCAGGGGATTGGACGGCCGCAGCGGCGGAAGCGGCGATCCGCGAATATGCGCTGGCCGGCGGTCATAAGCTTGGCGCAGTGGCCCAACCTTTGCGCGCCGCGCTCACCGGCAAAAGCACCTCGCCCGGCGTGTTCGACGTGCTTGCCGTGCTTGGCCGCGAGGAAAGCCTGGCGCGCGTCGCGGATCAAATCGATTAGCAAAACTGGCCCAAGAAGATTGGCATTGAAAGGTGGGTTTCGCAGTGCAACATTAGATCTTGGCCCAATTTGGCACGCAATCCAATTGCGGGCGCAACGCGCGAACTCCGATACTTTCGACGTGTTGCTTGCAGAAATTTTGCCTTTGCCGACATGAGAAAACAAAAAGGAGTTTGCAATGTCCGAAGCTGCGACAAAAAAGGAATTTGGCGGCAAAACCCACGCGTCGACCGCGAAACTTGAATTCGGCGGCAAAACTCACGAACTCAAGGTGCGAAGCGGCTCGGTCGGACCTGATGTCATCGATATCGGCGCGCTTTACAGCACCACCGGGGCCTTCACCTATGATCCCGGCTTCACCTCGACGGCAAGTTGCGAGTCGGAAATCACCTTCATCGATGGCGATGCCGGCATCCTTTTGCATCGCGGTTATCCGATCGACCAGTTGGCCGAGCACGGCGACTTCCTCGAAGTCTGTTATCTCTTGCTCTACGGCGAACTGCCGACCAAGGCGCAGAAGGACGATTTCGACTACCGGGTGACGCGCCACACCATGGTGCACGAGCAGATGTCGCGCTTCTTCACCGGCTTTCGCCGCGACGCCCACCCGATGGCGGTGATGTGCGGCGTGGTCGGTGCGCTGTCAGCTTTCTATCACGATTCCACCGACATCTCGGACCCCTACCAGCGCATGGTCGCATCGATGCGGCTGATCGCCAAGATGCCGACGATCGCGGCGATGGCTTATAAATACCACATCGGCCAGCCCTTCATTTACCCGAAGAACGAGCTGAATTTCGCGGCCAACTTCCTGCATATGTGCTTTGCCGTGCCGTGCGAGGAATACAAGATCAACCCGGTGCTGGCGCGTGCGATGGAGCGCATCTTCATCCTGCACGCCGATCACGAGCAGAACGCCTCGACCTCGACCGTCCGCCTCGCCGGCTCGTCGGGCGCCAATCCGTTCGCCTGCATCGCCGCCGGCATCGCCTGCCTGTGGGGACCGGCCCATGGCGGCGCTAACGAGGCAGCCTTGAACATGCTGGGCGAGATCGGCCAAGTCGACCACATCCCGGAGTTCATCGCCCGCGCCAAGGATAAGAACGATCCGTTCCGATTGATGGGCTTTGGCCACCGCGTCTACAAAAACTACGATCCGCGCGCCAAGATCATGCAGAAGACCGCACATGAGGTCTTGGGCGAACTCGGCATCAAGGACGATCCGCTGCTCGATATCGCCATGGAACTGGAAAGGATCGCTCTGACCGATTCCTATTTCATCGAGAAGAAGCTTTATCCGAACGTCGATTTCTATTCCGGCATCACGCTGAAGGCGCTGGGCTTCCCCACCACCATGTTCACCGTGCTGTTCGCGGTCGCCCGCACCGTCGGCTGGATCGCGCAGTGGAAGGAGATGATCGAGGATCCGCACCAGAAGATAGGCCGCCCGCGCCAGCTCTATACAGGTGCGCCGGAACGCGACTACGTGCCGATTGCTAAACGGTGAATAGTGAATAGTGAATAGTGAATAGTGAATAGTGAATAGTGAATAGTGAATAGTGAATAGTGAATAGTGAAGCAGGGTCTCTTTGTGGCCTATGCTCAAGCAGGATTTTGACCATTCACCATTCACTATTCACCACTTCACCATTCACCGCTTGATACACCTCATCACGACCCCTGCAGCGATGTCGCCAGACGGTCTGTCGACGGCCATGCGTCTGGCCACCTCGGCAAAACCGCCCTTCTGCCATGCGCGATAGGCGGTGTCGGAAAACAGCGCCTCCAACTGCCGCGCCAGATAGTGCGGTCGCACATATTCGTTGTAGCTCTCCGGCACGATCGGGCGGTCGGCGATGAGATTGGGCAAGGAGGCGCTCCATACGGTGACCAGGCGTTGGGCCATCCGCATGACCGGATCGAGCCGGTAGCAGGAGATCATCGGCACACCCGACAGCGCCAGTTCCAGCGACACCGTTCCCGATGCGATCAGCGCTGCGTCGGCCTTGCCGAAGGCCTGCCATTTGCGCTCGGGATCAAGGATGATCTCCGGCTTCTCGTCCCAGCTTGCCACCGAAGCCCTGACCAGGTCGGCGACATGCGGCACCGTCGGCAACAGCAGGCGCAAGCGGTGTCCGCGAGCACGCAGGATCGAGATCGTCTTGCCGAACGGGCCGGCCAGCCGTCGCACCTCGCCGCGACGCGAGCCGGGCAGCACAAGCAGTGTCTTCACACGATCGTCGGACAGGTCGCGCGGCAGGCTTTGCGCCTTGGCGGCGCCGAGCACGCCCGGATCGTGGGTAAGGCGATGGCCGACATAGGTGCCGGTCGGACCGCCGAGGCGGGCGAGTTCCCTCACTTCGAAAGGCAGGATGCAGAGGATGTGGTCGACATACGGTTTCATCGCCACCGCCCTGCCCGGCCGCCATGCCCAGACGCTCGGGCAGACATAGTGGACGATCGGGATTGCTGGATCGGCGGCACGCACCTTTTTCGCCACGCGCAGCGAAAAATCCGGGCTGTCTATGGTGATGAGGCAGTCCGGCTTTTCATTGGCGACCGCACCGGCCGTCTGGCTGATCCGTCGTATCAGGCGCGGCAGATCGCGCAGGATGGCGCTCAATCCCATCAGCGCGATCTCGCCGCCGTCGAACAGCGGCGTGAGGCCGAGCGCCTGCAAATGCCGGCCGCCGATGCCGACGAGCCGGACCTCGCGGCCGGTCACGCGCTTGAGCGCCTCTACGATGTCGGCGCCAAGCAGGTCGCCGGATTCCTCGCCGGCGACGATGGCGATCTTCAGCGGTCGCTCAGTCGCCATGCACCGGCTCCGCAGCAGGCAGGCCGATCACGAACATGCCGAGCGCGTTGGCGCGAGCGACGACTGTCGGGCCTTCGAGAACCAGCGAGCGGCCGGCTTCGACGGCAATGCCGGCAAGTCCGGCGGCATGCGCCGCCTCGATCGTCTGCGGGCCGATGGAGGGCAGATCGGCGCGCAACTCCTGGCCAGGCTTGGCGCATTTGACCAGGACGCCGCGCGTTCTGCCGGCCAGCCTGCCATGGCCGCGCAACTGCCGTGTTCGATCGAGCAATCCGTCGGTACCCTCGATGCCTTCCAGCGCGATGGCGCGGCCGCCGATCGCAACAGCCGCCTGGCCGATATCCAGCGCGCCGATGGCCATTGCCGCTGCGTGGGCCGCTTTGATGTCGCGCCAGTCGGATTTCCGCGGCGCTGCCTTGGTCAGCGCGCCTTCGGCGGCGACCAGTTCCGGCACGATCTCATGGGCGCCGACCACCTTGATGCCGCTGCGCTCGACCCTTCGCACGAACAGTTTCAACACGGTGTCGTCGCCTTGGGTTACGCCGACAAGAAGGCTGGGCACCCAGGCGAGCAGGCCGAGATTGAGGCGCATGGCGCTCAGCCTGGGGCGGCGTGTGATATGGCCCGCTGTCACCAAATGGGTAACATGACTATTTTTGAGCGTCGGCAGCAGTGAGCCGACATCCTCCAGCCTCAACGTCGCCTGCTCATAGGCGTCGAAGTCGGCTATCCGGTCGACCTCGCCCGCCACTATTACCACGAAGGGAGACTTGCCTTGCCCAGCAAGCGCCTTGGCGACTTCGACCGGCAAACTGCCGCCGCCGGCGATGATGCCGACCCTGGCGTCTGGCGCGAGATCAAGGCCCGTCCGGGTGCCCTCAATCTTCGTCATCGGCATCGTCGCCGCCGCCAGCCTTGAGCGACGGGACGGCATAGTGCCGCTTACCGCGACTGGCGATGAAATCGATGATCTTCATGGCGGTCGGTGACGAGGCGAATTCCGCCTTGGCGAACTCGATGTTTTCGCCGACGGTTCGGGAGCGATCGAAGATCGTCTTGTAGGCCTTGCGCAGCGTGTGGATCTCGGAGCGCGGCAGGCCGGCGCGCTTCAGGCCGATGATGTTGAGGCCGCGAAGGCTGGCGCGATTGCCGACGGCGATGGCGTAGGGAATGACATCGCCGACGAATGCCGAGCAACCGCCGAGAAAGGCGTTGTCGCCGACGCGGACAAACTGATGAACGGCGCTGAGACCACCGATATAGACGTTGTCGCCGATCTCGCAATGGCCGCCCAACGTCGCCTGATTGGCGAAAGTGGCGTTCTTGCCGACGATGCAGTCATGGGCGATGTGGGCGTAGGCAAGGAAGTTGCCGTTGTCACCGATCGTCGTCTCGCCGCGGCTGGAATCGGTGCCGAGGTGCATGGTCACGCCTTCGCGGATCGTGCAGTTCTCGCCGACGACCAGCGTGGTGCGGCCGCCCTTGTGCTTGGTATTCTGCGGCGGCGCGCCCAGTGTCGCCATCGGATACACCTTGGTCGACGCACCGATGGTGGTCGCGCCCATCACCGAGATGTGGCTGACCAGTTCGACGCGGTCGCCGAGCACCGCGTCGGCGCTGATGTGGCAGAATGGCCCGATGCGGACGCCTTCGCCGATTTTTGCGCCGGCCTCGATGACCGACGATGGATGGATGACTGTCTGGATTTTCATAAGCATTCGATCGTCAGTCGCTCGCGACCATCATCGCCGAGATCTCGGCTTCCGCGGCCTTGACGCCGTCGACGAGAGCCTCGCAGGCGAATTTGAGAAGGTTGCCGCGTTTCTTGATTTTCTTCACATGGATCTTCAACTGGTCGCCGGGAACGACCGGTTTACGGAATTTGGCGTTGTCGATGGTCAGGAAATAGACCAGCGACGGTTTTTCGGTGCCTAGGCTGCGGATGCAGATGGCGCCGGCCGTCTGCGCCATCGCCTCGACGATCAGCACGCCGGGCATGACCGGCTGATCCGGGAAATGACCTTGGAAATGCGGCTCGTTTATGGTCACGTTCTTGATGCCGGTGGCGGACTCGTCGCCATCGATATCGATGATGCGGTCGATCATCAGGAACGGATAGCGATGCGGCAGGAGCTTCATCAGCCCCAATATGTCGACCGCCTCGAGCGTTGTCGCCGCAACCATCTCAGCTCTTCCCTCCGTCGCCCGATTTGCGCGCCCTGGCCAGTCTTCGCAGAGCTGCGATCTCCCGCATGGCTTCCGCCATCGGCTGCGCCGGGTACCCTCCCCAAATCTCGCCTGCGGGGACGTTGCTCATGAACCCGCTTCTTGCAGCAAGCTTGGCCCCTGTCCCTACCGTCAAGTGATCCGCAAGACCGACACCGCCACCCATGGTGACGTTGTCGCCCACCGTTACGGAACCGGAAATACCCGAAAGGCCGGCGATTATGCAATTGCGGCCGATGCGGACGTTATGAGCGATCTGGACCAGATTGTCGATCTTGGTGCCTTGACCGATAATCGTGTCGGACATGGCGCCGCGATCGACCGTGGTATTGGAGCCGATCTCGACGTCGTCCTGGATGACGACCCGGCCGATTTGCGGCACGCGCTCCGGACCCTTGGCCCCGGCCACGAAGCCAAAACCGTCCTGGCCGATGCGGGCGCCGCCATGAATGATGACGCGGTTGCCGATCAGCGCGTACTGGATGCTGGCGCCTGGGCCGACATAGCCGTCGCGGCCGAACTGGCAGGAGGGACCGATAACGGCATGAGGAGCAATGACGGTTCCGCTGCCGATAGAAGCGCGAGGGCCGATGATCGCGCCGGCCTCGACGATCGCGCCGGCCTCGACGCGCGCCGATGGATCGATATGGGCATGCGGCGAGATACCGGTTTCGCCGGTCATCGGCGCCGGTGTCGCAGCCGCCGGGAAAAGCAGGCGGCCGACCATCGCGAAAGCCTGTTGCGGGCGCGGATGGATCAGAACCGCGATACCCGCCGGCGCTTTGCCGGCAAATTCGGCGGGGCATAGAACCGCCGCTGCTCGCAGCGATTGCATTAGCGCGAAGTTGCGTCTGCCATCGACAAAGACAAGAGCGTGCTCGCCGCCTTCGCTTGCCGGCGCCAAGGCTTCGATCGATCTATCGGAGAGGTCGGAATCGACAAGCACCGAGCCGGTCAGATTCGCGACTTCGCCAGCCGTATACCGGCGTGATGGCGCGAAGAACACCGGATCGGTCATTCCAGAAGCTATATCCAGCTAGCGCACGACCCCGAAAATCGGAATCGATTTTCGGAAAGGATAATGCGCAAAATCAAAGTCCTGCAGCGTCCTTTGCGCGTCCAGGAGGACACGCGGCGCCGTAGTGTCGAATTACTTTCTTCCGGACCGCTACGGCCCGGACGTATCGTTGCCCGCCGATCAGAACCGGGACGATATGCCGAAGTTGAATTCCTGCACGTCGTCGGTGTCCTCCTTGAGGACCGGGATCGCATAGTCGATGCGGATCGGGCCAAAAGGCGACGCCCACATCAAGCCGACGCCGGCCGAGGCACGCCATTCCATGCTGGTTGTCGATGGATCAACACCCGCCACATCGTTGCCATAAAGTGTCGCCGCATCGGCAAAGACCGCGCCGCGCAGGCCGAAGCTCTCCGGAATGATCGGCATCGGAAACTGAGCTTCCGCCGAGGCGTTGAAATAGGTGGTGCCGCCGAGATGGTCGTCAAAGCCCTGGTTGTCGACAGGACCGATGCCGCCATAGGCGAAGCCGCGGATCATGCGGTCGCTGCTCTGGAAATGATCGAAGATGCGCAGGTCGTCGTTGCCGAAGCCCTGGATATGGCCAGCCCCGCCCGAAATCAAACCAACCAGATCAAGCTGCTCCGACAACGTCTGATAGACGCTGCCGCGCGTTGTCACCTTGACGAATTTGGCGTCGCCGCCGAGGCCGGCGAATTCCGTGGTGACATTGGCGAAGATGCCTTCATGCGGGTTCTTCATGTCGTCGATGGTGTTGTAGACCAGGCCGAGACTGACCGACGACTTGAGCCACGGGCTTTCCGCAATGCCATTTAGGATAGCCGTAGAGACGGTGCAGCCAGGGAGATCGCAATCATCGTCGAGCTTGTACTTCTCCTGCGAGATATTATACGCCAGCTGCGTCGAGATGTCGTCGGTGATCGGCAGGCCGAAACGCACTGTCGCGCCTAGCGTCTCGCTCTTGTAGTCGTCGTATTCCCTGGTCCGGTTGAAGACATCGAAACCGGCGGCAATGCGCCGCCCGAGGAAATAGGGCTCGGTGAAGGAGAAGCTGTAGTCGCGCGAATTCTTGCCGCCGCCCGCCGAAAGCCTGATGAACTGGCCGCGTCCGAGGAAGTTGCGTTCGCTGATCGATCCTTCGATGGTCGGGCCTTCGGTGTCGCCACCGCTCGAATAGCCGGCGCCGACGGAGAACTCGCCGGTCGACTTCTCGACCACGTCGACCACCAGCACCACCTGGTCAGGCTCAGAGCCGGGCACGGTCGAAACCTCGACTTTCTCAAAAAAATCGAGCGCTTCCAGCCGTTTCTTCGCGCGCTGGATGAGAACCTGGTTGAATGCATCGCCCTCACTCACGTCGAATTCTCGGCGAATGACATAGTCGCGTGTCCGGTCGTTGCCGCGGATCTCGATGCGCTCGACATAGGCCTTGGTGCCCTGGTCGATCGTATAGACCACTGAAATGGTGTGGTTCTCGAAATTGCGGTCGCCGCGCGGCGTCACCTGGGCGAAGGGATAGCCGGAACCGGCGACCCTCTCGGTCAATGCAATGATGGTGTCTTCGACGTTCTCGGCGTTGTAGACATCGCCCTTGTGGGTTTCGACCACCGACTGCAGCGATGCGCCCTCGACTTCGGGAATCGTGCTCTCGACGCTGATGTCGCCGAAGGTGTAGCGCTCGCCCTCCTGCACGGTGATGGTCACCGTGTATTTATTGGTGGTTTCGTCGAGCTCGCCGACCGCGGAAATCACCTGGAAATCGGCATAGCCGTGATTGTAATAAAAACGGCGCAGCAATTCCTGGTCGGCGTTGAGCTTGTCTTCGTCATAGACGTCGTCGCGCAGCACGAACGAAAGGATGGTCGAGCGCTTGGTCGAAATGACATCGGACAGGCGACGGCTCGAGTAGGCGCTGTTGCCGACAAAATTGATCGCGGCGATCTGTGTGCGGCCGCCTTCGTTGATGTTGAACACCACGTTCACGCGGTTGTCGCCGAGATCCATGATCTGGGTGGTCACGGCGGCGTCGTCGCGGCCGATACGCCTGTAGGCGGCCTTGACCGCCTCGACATCGGCATCGAGCGCCTGCTGCGAGAACGTTCCACGCGGCTTCAACTGGACCGCCGCCGCCAGCGCGTTGTCCTTGAGCTTCTTGTTGCCCTGGAACAGCACCTGGTTCACGACCTGATATTCGGAAACCTTGATGACCAGCGTCGAACCGACCTGGTTGATCTGGACGTCCGAGAACAGCCCGGTGCCGAACAGCGCCTTGACCGCCTCGTCGATATCGGCGCTGGAAAACGGCCTGCCGGGCTTGATCGTGACGTAGTTGCGGATCGTCTCGGCGTCGACACGCTGATTGCCGCTGACTTCAACTCTTGAAACAACAGCGGCCTCGGCCGCCGATGTGGCAACGAACTGCACTGCGACCGCACCTGGTACGACCAGGGCGGCGGACAGGGCCACCGCGGACGCGGCGCTCAGAAACTTGGATGCTGCCTTCATCGGGCTTTTGTACCTTTTCTCGAAGTCCCCACGGCGAGAAAACCGGACGTGCGGTAATTTCCCCTACCGTATTAACCGGATTTTCCCTACACGCAAGGCTCCTGGTTAATTTGTATTTACTTAACCCAATTGCGTGGCTTTCGCGTCACGCATATCCCCACGCATGGTAAACGGCGTCTCAACATTGGCTGTGCCGAAGCCAAATTTCTTCATGATTTCAGCATCCAAACAGGTCGTTCCAGAAAACAAACCCCATGAAGCCCAAGACGAGAAGCAGGCCAGCCCTGTAGCCCAACTCCATCATCCGTTCCGACACCGGTCGCCGAATGATGGCCTCCACGCCGTAGAACAGGAGATGGCCGCCGTCGAGCGGAGGAATCGGCAAAAGGTTCAGAATACCGATCCCGACCGACAGCAGGGCGACAAGTTGCACAAGCCAGTCGAAGCCGAGTTTTGCCGCCTGCCCCGACATCTTTGCGATCTTGATTGGGCCGCCCAGCTGGCATTTGTCTTCGCGACCGACAACGAAACGCTGCAGGAACTGACCGGTGCGCTGAATGATGTATCCGGTCTCCTCGACCGCTGCCCCTACCGCTCCGACCGGGTTATAGGTGATCAGCCTGGGCTGGCCGAATTCCTGGTTGTTGACGACGCCGATCACCGCCACCTTGACCTTGTTGCCCAGCCCGTCTTGCTGCTCCATCAATTCCGGCGTCGCCGTAACGGTGATCTCCTTGCCGTCGCGCAGCATGACGAAGGTGATGGGGTCGCCACCGCGGCCCGAGACCCGGCGCTGGACGTCGGCGAAGGTCTGGACCTTGCTGCCGTCGACGCTGACGAAGCGGTCTCCGGGCAGGATGCCGGCCCTGGCCGCTGGGCTGCCCGCAGTGACTTCAGCCACCATTGGCTCCAGCACGGGCCGGCCATAGGCGGAAAACAGCACCGCAAAGACGGCGATCGTCAGCAGAAAATTGAACAGCGGGCCAGCCACCACAGTTGCCGCGCGCTTCCAGACCGGCTGCGTGTGAAAAGCGACCTTGCGTTCGGCAGCCGTCAGCGTTTCGATCTCCTCCGAACTGGGCTGGCTCGAGGTGGCGTTCATGTCGCCGACGAATTTGACGTAGCCGCCAAGTGGAATGGCGCAGAGTTTCCAGCGCGTGCCATGGCTGTCATTAAAGCCGAAGAGCTCCGGGCCGAAGCCGATCGAAAAGACCTTCACGCCGATGCCGCACCAGCGGCCGACGAGATAATGGCCCATCTCGTGAACGAACACGACGACGGTCAGCACGAACAGGAAAGGCACCAGCGTGCCGAGGACAAAGCCCTCCGTGCTGAAAACCGCGTGAAGAATCTCGTTCAACTCATGTCCTCAAAATTCGTCCGCAGCACGGTGGTACCGCGACTGTGGCATCAATCCAGGCGAATCCATGGCGCATCCTGCGCAGGTCAAGAAACCAGGCCCGGAATCGATGCCGATCAAGCTGGAAACAGCCCCTGCGCCGGATGGTCGGCGGTCGCCGAAATCCAACCGATGACGTACAGGGCGAACGCCGCCGCGACAAGCCCGTCGACCCGGTCCATGACGCCGCCATGGCCCGGTATCAGCATGCCCGAATCCTTGCGGTTGTGGCGCCGCTTCACCCATGATTCGAAAAGGTCGCCAGCTTGGGAGACGAGCGAAAGCACCAGCGCGACGACGCCGAGCACTGCCAGATTGCCGGCTCCGGCCGCAGCGGCCAGAAGCAGCCCGGCAACCACGCCGCCGACAGCGCCGCCGAGCGCACCGCTCTGCGTCTTGCCCGGCGAGATCGATGGCGCCAGCTTCGGCCCGCCGACAGCGCGGCCGACGAAATAAGCTGCTATGTCGGTCGCCCAAACCACCGCGAACAGGAAGAGAATGGCGACGAGGCCGGAATGGTCGCCGTCGCGCAAAAGAGCAAGTGACAGTCCGGAAATGGCGGCATAGGCAAGGCCGGACGCGTCCCACTGTCCCGTTTGATGCATCGAAGTCTGGTGCATCGAAGCCACGACCACGGTGACAACGACCATCACCGCTACAAGAAGCAGCAGCCAGGACGCCGGCAGGCCGGCGACCAAGGCGCCGACGAAAACCAGAAGCAGCGCTTCCGGCAGAAGACCAAGACCCGTGGCGGCGACCGGGCGGCACATTCGCGTCCATTCGTAGAAGATCAGGATCGTCATGGCGGCGCAAAGCAACCGGAAGGGCAGTCCGCCGAGCCAGGTCAGGCCGAGCGTGACGACCGCAAGCACGACGGCAGAAATAACGCGAAGCTGGAGGTTGCTCATCCCTTGGCTGTCACGGCGACGCCTTCAGCGCCAAGCCCGCCGAAACGGCGCTCGCGACCGGCAAAGTCGCGCAATGCGTCAGCCAAATGCTCGCGGCTGAAATCGGGCCAGTAGCAAGGCAGGAAGACAAGTTCGCTGTAAGCCGCTTGCCACAAAAGGAAATTCGACAGCCTGAGCTCACCGCTGGTGCGGATGACCAGTTCCGGATCCGGAATACCCTGGGTGTCGAGAGAGCCGGCAAAGGATTCGGCCGTAATCGCCTCGCTGTCGAGCTCGCCGCGCGCCACCGCAGAGGCAAGCTTGCGCGCGGTGCGCACGATCTCGTCGCGTCCGCCATAATTGAAAGCGATGACCAGGGTCAGAGCGTCGTTGCGGACGGTCAGCGTTTCGGCCTCTTCAAGCAGGCTCCTGATGTCAGGTTGCAGCCCTGCCCTGTCGCCGATGATCCTGACCCGCACGCCATTTTGGTGCAGTTCGGCGAGGTCGCGGCGGATGAAGATTTTCAACAGGCCCATCAGGTCGCTGACTTCGGACTTCGGCCGCGACCAGTTTTCCGACGAGAAGGCGTAGACGGTGAGGAACGAGATGCCAAGGCCAGGAGCGGCGCGCACCGTGTTGCGCAGCGCCTCGACGCCGGCACGATGCCCAGCAAGCCGTGGCAAGCCACGCGCCTTGGCCCAGCGTCCGTTTCCGTCCATGATGATTGCGACATGCGCAGGGCTTGTCATGTTCTCGCTTTCGAGCCAGCAGTGGCCAGACCCTAAACCTGCATGATTTCAGCTTCCTTATCGGAAAGCAGATGGTCGATGGTGCCGATCATCTCGTCGGTGAGCTTCTGGACCTGGTCGGACCGCTTGCGATGATCGTCCTCGCTGATATCGCCGTCCTTTTCCGCCTTTTTGAGGAATTCCATGCCGTCCCGGCGCACGTGGCGCACGGCGATGCGCGCATTCTCGGCATAACCATGCGAGATCTTGACCAACTCCTTGCGGCGCTGTTCGTTGAGCTCGGGCAGCGGAATCCTGAGATTGGTGCCGTCGACGATCGGATTGAAGCCGAGATTGGATTCACGGATGGCGCGATCGACCGCACCGACCATCGACTTGTCCCAGACCGAAACCGAAATCATGCGCGGCTCCGGCACCGACACGTTTGCCACCTGGTTGATCGGCATGGTGGTGCCGTAGGCCTGCACCTGGATCGCATCGAGCAGGTTGCTCGACGCGCGGCCGGTCCGCAGCGAAGCCAGATCGTGCTTGAACGCAGCGATCGCCCCGTCCATGCGCCGTTTGAGATCATCGTATTCGCCACTCATCATCGTCTCCTCGACCCCGTTAGCCGGATTCACTTCAGGGTAACCCGTATTCAAGCCTCGATCCGAAAACCGGTTCCCGTTTTTCGCCTACGGAAAACCTTCGGTTCGGCATCGGGCTCCCGATCAGTCGTCCGTAACGACCGTGCAACGTCCGCCGCCCCTCAGAATATCACCGAAACCACCCTTCTCGTGGATCGAATAGACGATTATCGGGATGTTGTTTTCGCGCGCAAGTGCAATCGCGGCCGTATCCATGATCGAAAGACCGCGTTTTATGACTTCGCCATGGCTGATGCGCTCGAAGCGGGTCGCATGCGGGTCCTTCTTGGGATCGGCGGAATAGACGCCATCGACCTGGGTGCCCTTGAACAGCGCGTCGGCGCCGATTTCCGCCGCGCGCAGCGCCGCGGCCGAATCGGTGGTGAAGAACGGATTGCCGGTGCCGCCGGCAAAGATGACAACCTTGCCCTGGTTCATGTAGGCGGTCGCCTGGCGCTGCGAAAAGCTCTCGCAAAGCTCAGGCATGGCGATTGCAGACAGCACCACCGCGTCGACCCCGATCTTGTTCAGCGAGGTGCGCAGCGCCAGCGAGTTGATGACGGTGGCGAGCATGCCCATGTGGTCGCCGGTGACGCGATCTCCGCCCTTGGAGGCAACGGCGACGCCGCGAAAGATGTTGCCGCCGCCAATGACAACCCCAACCTCGATGCCAAGGGTGCGGGCCTCGGCGATGTCGGCGGCGATGCGATCGACCACCGACACGTCGATGCCGAAATGCTGCTCACCCATCAGCGCTTCGCCCGACGCTTTCAGCAAGACACGTCGGTAGAGGGGCTTCACCGTCATCTGGTCCTCATCATTATGCGTGTGACGCGCCGGGGCGGCTTCCCGCGCAGGCGCTGCCCCGAAACATTTGGCGTTCCGATACACGAAGGGCGCTGCGATGTCACGCGGCGCCGGAACCGGCAAACGCTCTTCCAGCCCTTGGCTTACACCGGCAAATGCAACTTGTGCATGTAGATCCTTGCATGAGCAGATCCGGGCATGAGCAGATAGCCAGCCGGCCTGTCGCCGACGCCTGGCCTTCATCGATACCGCGCAAGAAATCGGCCGGGCATCCTCGCGGACACCCGGCCGTAAAGTCTTTCAGAAAGATAGAGTGCGTTTTACTTCTTGACCGCCGCCGCGACTTCCGCCGCAAAATCGGTCTCGTCCTTCTCGATGCCCTCGCCGAGCGCGAAGCGCAGATAGGCAGTGATCTTGGCCGGTGCGCCGATTTCCTTCTCGGCATCCTGCAGCGCCTTCTCGACGGTGATGTCGGGATTGAGCACGAAAGCCTGCTTGAGCAGCACGACCTCTTCGTAGAACTTGCGCAGGCGGCCCTCGACCATCTTCTCGATAATCGCTTCCGGCTTGCCGGACTGGCGCGCCTGGTCGGCGAAGATCGCCTTCTCGCGCTCGACCGCCGCCGGGTCGAGTTCTTCAGCGGTCAGCGCCATCGGGTTGGTGGCGGCGACATGCATGGCGACCTGACGCGCAAAGGCGTTGGCGGCCTGCGCGTTGCCAGATGTCTCGATGGCGACCAGCACACCGAGCTTGCCAAGGCCGTCGGCAACCGCGTTGTGGACGTAGGTTGCGACGGCGCCCTGCTCGACGGTGAGCTTGGCCGAACGGCGGAAGCCAAGATTCTCACCAATGGTGCCGACAGCGTCCTTGATGGTGTCGGCAACCGACTTGGCGGAACCCGGATACGGGGCGGCTGCGACGGCCTCGGTCTTGCCGCCATAGGCGAGCGCCACCTTGGCGACGTTGGCGACGATCTCCTGGAAGGCAGCGTTGCGGGCAACGAAGTCGGTCTCGGAATTGACCTCGACGACCGCCGCCTCACGCACGCCGGAATCGACACCGATGAGGCCTTCGGCCGCGGTACGGCCGGCCTTCTTGTCGGCCTTGGAGATGCCCTTCTTGCGCAGCCAGTCGACGGCCTCTTCCATGTTGCCGTTGGTCTCGTTCAACGCCATCTTGCAGTCCATCATGCCCGCGCCGGTCAAGTCGCGGAGTTCTTTGACCTGTGCAGCCGAAATGCTCATTGTCGCCTCTTCGTTTAAAATGCACCGACGCACCACCGGTCCTCGATGATGCGCCTGGCGCCAGCGCTCAGCGCGCCAAAATATGAGAAAGATGAAGGCCGAAACCGGCCTTCGCTGTTACGCTTCCGGTGTCTGGGCGGCCGGTGTCTCGGCGGCCGGCGTCGGCTCGAGTGCCGGCTCGATCGGAGCCTCGGCCAAAGCGCCGACGTCGACACCAAGCGCGCCCTGCTGGCGAGCAATGCCGTCAATTGCAGCCTTGGCGATCAGATCACAATAGAGCTGGATGGCGCGGGCCGCGTCGTCATTGCCCGGAATCGGGAAATCGATCTTGTCCGGGTCGCAGTTGGAATCGATGATGGCGACGACCGGGATGCCGAGACGCTTGGCCTCGAGGATGGCGATCGCTTCCTTGTTGGTGTCGATCACGAACATCAGGTCGGGCGTCGAGCCCATGTCCTTAATGCCGCCCAGCGCCTTGTCGAGCTTCTCGCGCTCGCGGTCGAGGTTGAGGCGCTCCTTCTTGGTGAGCCCCTGGGCCTCGCCAGCCAGCATCTCGTCAAGCTTGCGCAGGCGCTGGATGGAGTTCGAGATCGTCTTCCAGTTGGTCATCATGCCGCCGAGCCAGCGGGAGTTGACATAGTACTGGGCCGAGCGCTGTGCGGCGTCGGCGACGATGTCGGACGCCTGGCGCTTGGTGCCGACGAACAGCACGCGGCCACCCTTGGCGACGGTGTCGGAAACCTGCTTCAGCGCCTGGTGCAGCAGCGGCACCGTCTGCGAGAGGTCGATGATGTGGATGTTGTTGCGGGCGCCATAGATATAGGGCGCCATCTTCGGGTTCCAGCGGTGGGTCTGGTGGCCGAAGTGAATGCCAGCTTCCAAAAGCTGGCGCATGCTGAAATCAGGCAGAGCCATTGTTATGTCCTTTTCCGGTTAGCCTCCACGGACACAGGCATTTCTGGACTTTGTCCTCGAACGCCACCGGAGGTTTCAGCCGGATTCTCCCGGGCAGACACCAAAGTCCGTGTGTGGAATGAGCGCGCATATAGAGGGGATGCGCGGCAAACGCAAGCGCTGCGGTATCTTGCGGCTCAGCGTGCGGCGATCAGCGCACCGGTGCCGATCATGGCGCCGCCGGCAAACCTGTTCATCAAGCGCATCCGCCTTGGCGTCTTGAACCAGCCCGAAGCCTGCCCGGCAAGCACCGCATAGACGCCCATAGTGATAATGTTGACGCCGATCACGACCGTAACCACGAGCAGCCCCTCAGCGAAGTTCATTGCATTGAGATCGAGGATCAACGGCATGATGGAGGCGTGGAACAGGATCGCCTTGGGATTGCCCAATGCGATGGAGATGCCGAGGTAAAACGATCGAGACAGTCTTGCCTGCGTAACCTCCAGTCCATTCGATCGCGCGGAAGCCGATCTCCACATCCTGACGCCAAGAAACATCAGATAGGCTGCACCCGCATATTTCAGGATGAGAAAAACCCATTCGAAGGTCTGTGCCAGTGCCACGAGGCCGAGCAGCGCCAAAGTCACCAGCACCGCGTCGCCGGCGGCGATACCGAGGCCAGCCAGGAAGGCACGAACGAAGCCGCGCGAGACGCCGTTGGCAATGACCGTGAATACCGCCGGGCCAGGCGTGGCGGCGGCAAATGTGATCGCAGCGCAGTAAGCCAGAAATGCCGTCAACGTCATGGTCGTATCTTCCCCTTCGGCACCCGGACCCGCCGGAAAACAGCAACGATCTCCTCGCGGCTGCATTCGACGGCGCCTAGCCGCACCGCGCGGTCGCGCTCGAAGCCGGTTATGTCATAATGCGGCGCCGATGTCTTCGGCGGCCCCTGATAGGACGAGCGCTTGACGCCGAGCTGTGCTGCAAAACGATGCAGCTCGTCGGTGTCGTCGGCCAGCAGGTGACACCAGCGGTGGCCGACCCATTTCCAGATCGCCGCGTCGACATAGACCGCCATGAGGCTTGCCGCACTCCTTCATCTTGCGCCGACCAGCGGAGCCGCAGTTCACCCGCAGCCGAGATCCAACGTCAGCGATGCCAATGCTAGAGATGCCAATCCTAGCGATGATAGAAGGGATTCGGATAGAAAATGAAGCTGCCGGCGGCTTCGAGTTCGGCCACGGTCGTGGTGATGGTCTCCTGCATGCGCCGGTGCAGTTCGGCGAGGGCATCGTCGATAGAGCCCGGAAAGGCGTGCAATCCCAACGGCTCCGGCACCCGGATATGCGCGCAGCGCGGCCCGGCCGGTTGCGGTACGAAGCAATTGACCGTGTCGCGCAGCGTGCCCTTGCAATAATCGTTGCGGATACGCTTCAGATGCTCTGCGATCTCCTCTTTCGCAATGCGCGGATTGGCTGAGGCCCACGGTCCGACGCGTTGGAGACGCTGGATAGTGTCCGCCAGCGAGCGGATCTGTTTTTGTCGCTCGGCGTCGCCAGTGCCTTCCCGCAGCCAGCGGCGCGCCCGGCGCAAAAGCTCGGCGATCTCGCTGGCGCCGGGATCGACCGAAATACCCTCCCCCAGGCGCCGGCTCAATTCGAGCAGCAATTGCTTGTGCCGCGTAGCATACGTAGCCCGTTCGTCGGGCGCCATGCCGCAGGCAATCTCATCGCGCGACAGCAGCGTCGCATAGATATGGTGGACGCGCTCCGGCAGCGTATCGGCGGCACGACGCTCAATCTTCAGGCTCTTCTCGACATAGGCGCATTCCTGCGCCAGCGCCGGCTCGACATTTTTGGTGAAGGCGAGCTTCCAGACAACCGGCGCGATCCAGACTTTGAAATCCTGATCCGTGACGCGACCGCGCTTGAGCGCTTCGAACCCCATCTCGACCGCCCCCGGAAGAAGCGGAGCGACGACATTGCCATGCCAGCCGACGCCGCCTTCGGGATGCAAGAGAACGCCATGCCCTTTCAGCGCCCAGGCGATCGAGTGTTCCTTGGCAGCGCCGCTGTTGCCGGGTATCTGGGCGATCAGATTGTTGGCCAGCCAGAATTTCTGCATGATCCGGCCGAGGCCGTTGACGACGCCATGCGTGGCCCAGGATGCCGCGAGCGGACTGACCCTCGAGACGATCTCCTTGTCGATCATCCAGTCGGTGAAGAATTCCGGATGATTGGGCGTGATGAACGTTGCGTTGCCTGCGCCGCAACAGGCCTTCAGCCGCTGCCGGTCGTCGTCGGGAAAGTCGATATGGCGGACATTGGCGACACCGCGCAATCCGGCCACGCGGTTGAACGGCAACAGGTCGCGAAACCCGGGAATGCCACGCAGCATGACGACCCGGTTGACGACAGTCATGATCCTGATCAGCGCCGGATTGGGCGTCGGCGCCACGAACACATCGATTTTGCTCAACCCACCCCCCGATCGATCCCTCGGCGCAGAGGTTGAAATGCAATTGCGGCGTGTTCAAGTCATTCGCCGCCGTCCTGCGGGCGTGGCTAACCCAAGGCTCTATTTCGGCGGACAGGGTTTCGTCTGATCGAACAGCGAAAGATTGACCAGCTTGCCGGTCATCGAGAAATCGTTGTAGTCCATGAGCAGGTCGCGCGTGATGCCGTTCTCATGCAGCTTGAAGCTGATCCGGTATTCCGGCACCTCCTCGCCTGACTTGTCGGTGCTGTCGAAATAGGCGATGTCGACTGGCCAGTATTTGTCGGTGGCGAGTTTTGCCAGTGCCGGCACTTCCGGATCGGTCTTGTCGGCATCGGCTTTCTTGCCGACGACGACGGTGGTGGTCATCACCTTGTTGGCATCTTCCGAACCGTCGAACAGGTTGGTTTCGTAGAAATTTTCGCCCTTTTCGGCCTTGTCGATCAGTTCGGCCAGATGCTGCGTCGGAAACTGTGTGGCCGGCAGTTCGACGCTGCTCTTCTCCGGCTTGTCGATGTCGACCTTGAGGCCGTTTGTCTCCTTCGTCGCGGTGCCCTTGACCTCCTTGTCGAGAGTCTGGTCGACAAAGGATTTTGTCACGAACGAGAAGGTCTTGCCTTCGGCGTCCTCGAAAGTGGTCGTCTGCTGGTCGGTCAGCCTTGTATTCTCGTTGGTGACGATCTGGGTGACGAAACGGAACTTCACTGTATAGCCTTCGCAAGGCGAGCCGTTGAACTCATAGACCATGCGGCCGGAAATGCCGGTGATGCCGGAGCGGTCGGAGGCCTTGTCCAGGGTCAGATCGTAAACCGCGCGATGCGCCTGCAGCGCCGGTACGGCAAAAGCCGGCGCCATCGAGAACACCGCTGGCAGCAGGACAGCGTGGAATGCGAGGCGTGTTGCGCGCATGAGGGGCTCCGATCATCGCGCCTGATGGCAGGCCGCAGGAAAGAGGGTCCAGCTTAAAAAAAGTCGTGGCGGAAGCGAGGCAAAAATTGCAATTTCGGCCCGGCCTGCGCAGCGTCATCAAGCAATAGGGAAATACCATGAGTGAAACAATCGAAAAGCGGCTAAGCGATCTCGGCGTGACGCTTCCGGTCGCTGCCGCGCCCGCCGCCAACTACGTGCCCTGTTGCAGATCAGGCAATCTGCTGTTCATCGCCGGACAGCTGCCGCTCAAGCAGGGCAAGCTGCAGGCGAGCGGCCTGCTCGGCCGTGATGTCGACATCGCAACCGGCCAGGAAGCGGCAAAATACTGCGCGATCAACATATTGGCGCAGGCCAAGGCAGCACTTGGCGATCTCGAGAAAATCCGCCGCGTGGTGAAGATCACCGTCTTCGTCGCCTCGGCGCCGGATTTTTTCGAGCAGCACCTGGTTGCCAACGGCGCCTCGGATCTACTGGTTGCAGTGCTCGGCGATCCCGGCAAGCATGCTCGCGCCGCCGTCGGTGCCGCCTCCCTGCCGCTTAATGCCGCAGTGGAAATCGAAGCCATCTTCGAAGTCGAATGAGCCCGGCATGACCGACCTTTCATGGCTGACCGCCCGACCCATTGCCCATCGCGGCCTCCACGACATGAACAAGACGCGCTGGGAGAACACGCTTTCCGCCTTTGCCGCTGCGGCTGAACGCGGCTATGCGATCGAATGCGATGTGCATCTGTCGTCAGACCGCATCCCGGTGATCATCCACGATGGCGATCTGAAGCGGCTGACCGGCCAGGACGGTTTCGTCTGGCAGCGCACGGCAGCAGAAATGACGGCCCTCAAGATCGGCGGCACATCAGATCGTCTGCCGACGCTGCAGCAGGCCCTCGACCTGGTCGATGGTCGCGTGCCGGTGGTCGTCGAGTTGAAAGGGGTTCCCGGCCGTGACGAAGGCTTGGTGGAAAGCGTCGGCAAGATGCTCAAGAACTACAGGGGCAAGGCGGCGATCATGTCGTTCGACCACTGGCTGATCCGCGACTTCCCAAAACACGCGCCCGGCATTCCGGGCGGGCTGACCGCTTATGGCAACGAAGTCAAGCTGATCGAGGCGCATTTCGCCATGCTGGCGCACGACATCGCCTTCGCCTCCTACGCCGCCGGCGACCTGCCGAACCAGTTTGTCAGTTTCGTGCGCGAAAGGCTCAAAATGCCGGTCATCACCTGGACCGTGCTCGACCAACCGGCGGTCGACCTGACCTTCAGATATGCCGACCAGATGACGTTCGAAGGATTTGAGCCGGATCTTGTGCAGGTCGCTTGAACTGAGCTTGCATGGACCGGCACGGAGCTTAAATAGGCCTCATGGATCAAGGCGATGAAGGCGACGGGCAAACGGCGAATGGAGAGTATGCGATCCGGGTTGCCTCCGGCATCGGAGCCTTCACCTGCGCCGAATGGGATGGCCTCGGCGGGACCGCACGCGACGATATAGAAAACGGATACAACCCCCTCGTTTCATTCTCTTTTCTGAGCTCCCTTGAGGATTCCGGCTGCGCCGTGCGGCGCACCGGCTGGCAGGGCCATCATCTCAGGCTCGAGACAGCGCAGGGAAAGCTGCTCGGTGCCACTCCCTGCTACCTGAAATCGCACAGCCAGGGCGAATATGTATTCGATCACGGCTGGTCGGACGCGTTCGAGCGCGCTGGCGGGCGTTACTATCCAAAACTGCAATGCGCCGTGCCGTTCACGCCGGTCACCGGCCCTCGCCTGCTGGTCAACAAGGGCGAGGACAGTCGCGCCGTGAAGGCCGGCCTGGCAGTCGGCCTGAAGGCGGTGACGGAAAAACTCGGCGTTTCCTCCGCGCATGTGACTTTCGCGCAGCTGAGGGATGTCGAAGCGCTGGAAGCGGCGGGTTTTTTGCACCGCACCGACCAGCAGTTCCACTTCTTCAATGAAGGTTATTCGACCTACGACGATTTTCTCGCCACGCTGGCATCGCGCAAGCGCAAGGCGATGAAGAAGGAGCGGCGCGAGGCGCTCGGTCACGGCATCTCGATCGACTGGCTGACCGGCAAGGACCTGACCGAAAGGGTCTGGGACGACTTCTTTGCCTTCTACATGGATACCGGGAGCAGGAAATGGGGGCGGCCCTATCTCAGCCGCGCGTTTTTCTCGATGATCGGCGAGCGCATGGCCGACGACATCCTGCTGGTGATGGCCAGGCGCAATGGACGCTACATTGCCGGTGCCATCAATTTCATCGGTTCCGATGCGCTCTACGGGCGCAACTGGGGCTGCATCGAGGACCACCCTTTCCTGCATTTCGAGGTCTGCTATCACCAGGCGATCGACTTCGCCATCGACCGTAAGCTGAAGGTGGTCGAAGCCGGCGCACAAGGCGAGCACAAGCTGGCGCGCGGCTACAGGCCGGTGACCACGCATTCGGCGCATTACATTGCGCATCCCGGCTTGCGTAACGCGGTCGCCGACTATCTCAGGCGCGAGCGCCGCGAACTGGAGCGGATGGCCGGCTATCTCGAAGAGCACACCCCGTTCCGCAAGGATCTGGCGGACGATTAGAGCGACGTGCGTCCAATTGGACGCACAAAGCACGCTCGAAAGCATCGTAGTTTCCGAAAATCGATTCCGATTGTCGGGTCGATGCGGTAGGAGCAAGGCACAATCCGGAGCGCACGCCATGGCCGAACAAACCACCTACGACAGCAACAATATCTTCGCGAAAATCCTGCGCGGTGAAATCCCGTCGCATCGCGTCTATGAAGATGACGCGGTTGTCGCCTTCATGGATGTGATGCCGCAAGGTCCGGGTCATACGCTGGTTGTGCCGACGGCGCCGTCGCGCAACCTGCTTGACGCGGATCCGGCAACATTCGGCCCACTCTTCGCCGTCGTGCAAAAGGTGGCGGTGGCGGTGAAGAAGGCCTTCGGCGCCGATGGCGTCACCATCCTGCAGTTCAACGAGCCCGCTTCGGGCCAGACCGTCTACCACCTCCATGTCCACGTCATTCCACGCTTCGAGGGCATCCCATTGAAGCCGCATAGTGGGCAGATGGAGAAGCCGGAAGTGTTGGCTGAGAATGCTGGCAAGATACGGACGGCGCTGACAAACTGATGTCGGGCGTCGCACGTCCGGCCGCCCACCAGCCCCTCGAAGCAAAAAAACCCCGTTTCCGGGGCTTTTTTAGCTTTCAGGCCATCATCCCTTGCGGGGCAGTTGCGGCACCAGGCTGCGCTTGCTGCCGTCCTTGCCCTTGGGCTCCGCCTTCTGCGCGACCGCCTTTTTCGCGGCCGGCTTCTTGCCGGCAGCTTTCCTGGGCTTCGGCGTGTCGTCCGGTTCTTCCTTCTTCGGCTTGACCGGCGCCTCGTCGGCGAGCGACTCGAGCTTCAGCCCGGTTTCGCCGGTCTCTTTCTTGTCGACGGTGACACGCACCGTGCCGCCCTTCTTAAGCTTGCCGAACAGCACCTCGTCGGCCAGCGGCTTCTTGATGTGCTCCTGGATGACGCGGCCGAGCGGCCGTGCTCCCATGCGCTCGTCATAGCCCTTCTCGGCCAGCCAGGCGATCGCCTCCTGCGACAGGTCGAAGGTGACGCCACGCTCGGAGAGCTGGGCCTCGAGCTGCATGACGAACTTCTGCACCACCTGGTGGATGACCGGCACCGGCAGCGAGCCGAACGGGATGATCGCATCGAGACGGTTGCGGAACTCCGGCGTGAACAGCCGGTTGATCGCCTCGACATCGTCGCCTTCACGCTTGGTCGAGCCGAAACCGATAGCCGCGCGCTGCGCATCCGAGGCGCCCGCATTGGTGGTCATGATCAGGATGACATTGCGGAAGTCGATCTGCTTGCCGTTGTGGTCGGTCAGCTTGCCATGGTCCATGACCTGCAACAGGATGTTGAACAGATCCGGATGCGCCTTCTCGACCTCGTCCAGCAACAGCACGCAATGCGGATGCTGGTCGACGCCGTCGGTCAACAGGCCGCCCTGGTCGAAGCCGACATAGCCGGGAGGCGCACCGATCAGCCGTGAGACGGTGTGGCGTTCCATATATTCGGACATGTCGAAGCGGATCAGCTCGACACCGAGCGAGGCGGCGAGCTGCTTTGCCACTTCGGTCTTGCCAACGCCAGTCGGTCCCGAGAACAGGTAGGAGCCGATCGGCTTCTCCGGTTCGCGCAGGCCGGCCCGCGCCAGCTTGATCGCCGAGGTCAAAGCCGTGATCGCGGTGTCCTGACCGTAGACGACGCGCTTCAGCTCGATGTCGAGACCGGCCAGCACCTTCTCGTCGTCGGCGGAAACCGTCTTCGGCGGAATGCGGGCGATGGTGGCGATCGTCGCTTCGATCTCCTTGATGCCGATGGTCTTCTTGCGCTTGGCCTCCGGCACCAGCATCTGCGAGGCGCCGGTCTCGTCGATCACGTCGATCGCCTTGTCCGGCAGCTTGCGGTCGTTGATGTAGCGCGCCGACAGTTCAACCGAAGCCTTGATCGCCTCAGCCGTGTAGCGAACCTTGTGGAACTCCTCGAAATACGGCTTGAGACCCTTCATGATCTCGATAGCGTCCTCGATGGTCGGTTCGTTGACGTCGATCTTCTGGAAGCGCCGCACCAAGGCGCGGTCCTTCTCGAAGAACTGGCGGAACTCCTTGTAGGTGGTTGAGCCGATGCAGCGGATCGTTCCGGACGACAGCGCCGGCTTCAACAGGTTCGATGCATCCATGGCGCCGCCAGACGTCGCTCCTGCCCCGATCACGGTGTGGATCTCGTCGATGAACAGAACCGCGCCCGGATAATCCTCAAGCTCCTTGACGACCTGCTTCAGCCGCTCCTCGAAATCACCGCGATAGCGGGTGCCGGCCAGCAATGTTCCCATGTCGAGCGCGAAGATGGTGGCGTTGTGCAGCACTTCCGGCACGTCGCCCTCGACGATGCGCTTGGCGAGGCCCTCGGCGATCGCCGTCTTGCCGACGCCGGGGTCGCCGACATAGAGCGGATTGTTCTTGGAGCGGCGGCACAGCACCTGGATGGTGCGGTTGATCTCGGACTCGCGGCCGATCAGCGGATCGATCTTGCCGGCCTTGGCCTTGTTGTTCAGATTGACGCAATAGGCGGTCAGCGCGTCCTGCTGCTGCTTTTTCTTGCCGCTGTCCTCTTGCGGCTCGGCGCCGCTCTGGCCCTGCTCGTCATCGGCGCCACGCGGCGACCGCGTCTCGGACGCGCCGGGCCGCTTGGCGATGCCATGCGAGATGTAGTTGACCGCGTCGTAGCGGGTCATCTGCTGTTCTTGCAGGAAATAGGCGGCATGGCTCTCGCGCTCGGCGAAGATGGCAACGAGCACGTTGGCGCCGGAGACTTCCTCGCGGCCGGACGACTGCACATGGATCACCGCGCGCTGGATGACGCGCTGGAAACCGGCCGTCGGCTTGGAATCCTCGTCATAGCCGGTAACGAGATTGTCAAGCTCGGTATCGATGTAGGTGAGAACCGTGTGCTTCAACTCGTCGAGATCGACGTTGCAGGCGCGCATGACCGCGGCCGCCTCGGTGTCGTCGATGAGCGCGAGCAGCAAATGCTCAAGGGTTGCGTATTCGTGGTGCCGCTCATTGGCGAGCGTCAGCGCCTGGTGAAGCGCCTTTTCCAGGCCTTGGGAGAAAGCCGGCATGTTACCTCACTTCTTCTCCATCACGCATTGCAGCGGATGCTGATTCTGTCGGGCGAAATCCATGACCTGAGACACTTTGGTCTCGGCCACCTCGAATGTATAGACCCCGCACTCGCCCACTCCATGATTGTGAACATGAAGCATGATGCGTGTGGCGGCTTCACGGTCCTTCTGGAAAAAGCGCTCCAGCACGTGAACCACGAATTCCATGGGTGTGTAGTCGTCGTTGAGAATGAGGACCCGATAAAGGCTAGGCTTCTTGGTCTTGGTTTTGGTGCGCGTGATGACGGCCGTGCCGCGACCGGTCTCGTTGCCGTCGCTGCCGTTTTGCATCCGCACCACATCTGTTGTGGCAGTCAAACCTGTCGTCACGTAACCCTGCCTTTTCGAATCCCCATATGAGTTCGACATGTAGGTCTTCGATGAACGATTTTAAGCCCTTCTGTTTAGCTGACAATATGGCTAGGTGGCCAAACTTGACCGATTTTTCGAAATCGTGAAGGCAGCAGAGCCCCTGATTTCAAATTGAGGGCATCGCATCGAAAGTACGCTAGTCAACGGCAAGGGAAAACGAAGCCTGAACTCTGTCATGCTGCCCACTGCTTCGGTCGATAGGTTGAGCGGTTTTCCGACCCGTCGCTTTGGCGGCACGATCCGATAGGCGTGGAGCACTTACGATTTATCGTAGATGCGTCAGCTAACGAAACAACATGCATCTGAATAACGAACCTGGAGTCGCATGATCCCTTCAGACGCGCTTTAGGTGCCAGCGAGTCTGTTTAGGCCGGACACACTTAGGATTTCCATCGTCCAACACGAGCGAGAACAGCGACAGGCAAGGTGCCGACGAGGACTATGGCAAGTGCCGCGATCGAGGCTTCCTCGTAGGTCCCGCGCGCCGCCTCGCCGTAGAGATGCGTCGCCAGGGTCTCGAAATTAAGCGGCCTCAACAGAAGCGTCGCCGGCAACTCCTTCATGCAATCGACAAACACGAGCAAGCCCGCAGCGACGAGCGACGGTTTCGAAAGCGGCAGAAGAATATGCCGGAATGTGCCAGTCACATTCTGGCCAAGGCTGCGCGCGGCGTGATCGAACGAGCGCGGAATGCGGCTGAAGCCCGCCTCGACCGAACCGACCGCAATCGCCAGGAAGCGTGCGACATAGGCGTAGCCGAGCGCTGCTCCTGACCCGATCAGCAGCAGGCCGGTTGGCGCGCCCAGCCATGCTAGCGCGGTTCGGTCGATCATCTGATCGAGGGCCGCGACGGGCAACAATATTCCGATGGCCACCACGGTGCCAGGCATCGCATAGCCGACCGTGGAAATCCTCTGCAAAGCCGCCGTGACGCGGCCGGGAAGCGAGCGCGCCGTATAGGCGATGATCACGCCGAAGAGCAGGATTGCGAGCGTGGCCATGGCCGACAGGGTGACGGTGTTGAGCGTTTCCGACAAGAGCCGGGGCGACAGCCCTGCGAAACGGACGCGCTTCCACGCCTCGACGACAAGATAGCTCGCCGGGGCGATGAACCCGATGAACACCGGCAGAAGGCCGAGCGCAAAAACCACCAGACCCGAAACGGTGCCGAGACGATGCGGTGTGAAACTCCGCGCCTTTTGTGCGCTCGACCAATAACGCTGACGACGGCGCGCCCAACGCTCGATGGTGACGAGCGCGACCACCAATGACAGCATGGCGAGCGCAATCTGCGCCGCGCCCGGCAGGTCGGACCGCGTCACCCATGTCGTGTAGACAGAGACCGTCAGTGTCTTCACGCCCAGGAACTCCGAGGCACCGATGTCGTTCAGCGCCTCCATCAGCGCGAGGCTGACGCCGACGGCGATCGCCGGACGTGCCAGCGGCAGCGCAACGCGCCAGAAGACGCCGCCTTTGCCACTTCCAAGCGTGCGCGACACCTCGACTAGATTGGCCGCCTGGGTGAGAAACATCGCCCGCGTCGTCAGGTACACATAGGGATAGAGCACGAAGCCGAGCAGCACGATGCAGCCGGCCATCGACCGGATGTCGGGAAGGCGGAATTCGTGTGGGCTGGTGAAGCCAAGTGCCACTCTGAGCGCACCCTGGACCAAGCCGATCGGATGGAGAAGATCGAGATAGACGTAGGCGATTATGTAGGTCGGCACCGCGAGCGGGAGGAGCAGCGCCCATTCGAGAAACCTGCGGCCGGGAAAGTCATAGGCGGTGACAAGCCAGGCCGTCGAGGTGCCAAGAAGCGTGACGAGGACACCGACGCCGATGAGTAGCGCCGTGGTCTGCTGGAAGGCCTGTGGCAGCACATAGGCGAGGAGATGCGGCCAGAGCCCGCTCGATCCCCGCAGCGCCTGCCAGATAAGGGCGAGAACCGGAGTCGCCACCAGCACAGCGACAAGCACGGTCGCCATGAACCACAGTCGCCCGGACCAGTACCGGGCGACCTTCACAGTGGAGGCTCTTCGCAGGTCGACATCCGACATCGGGAGATCACCGGGCGCAGCACTGCCCACGCCCGGATCGCCCATCAGTTGTCGAAGCCGACCTTCTCGGCCAGTTCGCTTGCCTGCTTGCGATGCTTGACGATTTCCGTCATCGGCACTGGATCGACTTTCAACGCGCCGAACGAGGCGATGATCGGGTCGATCGGAGCGCCGGCCTTGACCGGGTATTCGAAATTTGCCTTGGCATAGAGTGTCTGGGCGTCGTCGGAAACCAGATATTCCAGCAGCTTGACCGCCTCACCCTTGTTCGGCGCATGCTTTGCGACGGCCGCGCCGCTGACGTTGACCTGCGTGCCGCCATCCTTGAACGTTGTCAGGACGACCTTGATCGCGTCGCCCCAGGCGACCTGCTCCTCACCGCCCTTGCCGGAGCGCATCAGTCCGACGTAGTAGGAATTGGCGATGCCTATCTGGCAAATGCCGCCGAGGATGTCCTTGGCCACATCGCGGTCGCCGCCGCCCGCCTTGCGGGCGAGATTCCCCTTGACGGCGGCAAGCCATGCTTCCGTCGCCTCGGCGCCGTTATGTGCGATGTAATCGGCAAAAAGAGCGGTGTTGTAGGGATGCTGGCCGGACCGGATGCAGACCTTGCCCTTCCATTTTGGATCGGACAGGTCCTCGTAGTTGAACGCGGCAAGATCGAGATCCTTGGCCGCGTAGAGTACGCGGGCCCGCATCGACAGAGCAAACCAGTTGTTGGCCGGGTCACGCAGGTTCTCCGGGACCGCGGCTTTCAGAACATCGGACTCGACCGGCTGCGTCAGGCCTTTTTCGGCCAGGTCAGCTAGGTTGCCGACATCGACCGTCATGAGAATATCGGCAGGTGAGCTTTCCCCTTCCGAGGCCACACGCTCCGCCAGACCATCTTTCATGAAGACTGTATTGACCTTGACGCCGCTCGAGGCGGTGAAGGCGTCAAGCAGCGGCTGGATCAGCCCAGGCTCACGCGTGGTGTAGATGTTCAGTTCGGCCGCCATGGCGCTGGCCCCGCCAGCGAGGGCGAAGACGCCGCCCACCAGGGCGAGTCGCAATGTGGAAAGGCTCTTCATGAAGCGGTCCTCCATTAATTGATTGGTGCGGCCGGCATTGGTTGACAGCCCGGGAATTGCTCGATCATATGTGAGTAATTTAGTCAAGTTACTTTGCGACCAAAGCGCTTGCGACTTATGCCGCAGCGAATATCAGCACGCCGCCTGGATCTATGGTCAGATGGATCGGCTCACCCGGCTTTACATCGATCCGGCTGGTGGTGCGCAAGCGCAAGAGGTCAGCAACGCCCTCGATCCTGACCAGCAATTGTTCGATCTCACCCAGAAAAGAGCGGTTGACGACAAGCGCCGGCAGACCTTCGTCGGAACCTGAAAGGCAGACAGCCTGCGGGCGGATGCAGGCAAACGCCTTGCCGCCTTCCGGAAGATCGAGCCGGGCTGGAAAGGTGCCCAGCACCGTTTCGACCCGGCCATCGCGGTAGATGCCCTCTACCCTGTTGTACGGGCACAAGAATTCGGCGGCGTAGAGTGAGTTGGGATGATCATAGATATCGTAGCCCGTCCCGACCTGCACAACCCGCCCCTCCTGCATCAGCACAACCCGGTCACCGACGGAAAGGGCCTCCTCCGGGTCGTGCGTGACGAGGATCGCCGTCGTCCCCAAGGCTCTCAACGTTGAAGTGGTCTCCTCGCGCACCCGCTCCCGCAGGCCACGATCAAGGTTCGAGAAAGGCTCGTCCATCAGCAGGATGACGGGTTTTGGGGCAAGCGCCCGCGCCAGTGCGACTCGCTGCTGCTCGCCACCTGAAAGCGTGTGTGGGTAACGGCCGGAAAGCGCCTGGATGCCGATTCGGGCGATCACCTCGGCCGCACGGGCGCTCGCCTCGCGCCGCGACAGCCGCTTGAGGCCGAAGGCCACGTTCTCCTCGACGGTCAGGTGCGGGAACAGGGCATAATCCTGGAACATGAATCCGATGTTGCGGTCTTCGGGCTCGACAAAGCTGTTCGCGCCCGCGATCTCAATGCCATTGAGCAGAATTCTTCCGCTGTCCGCAGTATCGACGCCTGCAATGATCCGCAAAAGCGAGGATTTGCCGCAACCGGACTGGCCGACCAGGCAGACGATCTCTCCAGGCGCAATCGACAGCGAAACGTCATCCAGCGCCTGGGTGTCGCCGAAGCATCGGCTGATGTGTTCCAGCGTTAGCGGAGCGCCGGCATCATTTATCGACCCATGCATCATTCGCCCTCCGACACGCTGGCTCATAGCTGTTTAGATCAGCGTCGATCGGCTGGAAACTTAATTGCCATGAAAAAACCCGGCCGCACGTTCGCGACCGGGTCCGTCTTGCTGGCCCAAGGGCCGTGTTCACATCTTGTAGCGAGATTATTTCGCCTTTGCGACGATCGATTCGAACGGCTTGTAGGCTTCCTTGGCGAGTTCGGCATAGAGGTCACCGATCTTGGTGGCTTCGGTGACGAAGGCTTCGTACGACTGCCTGGCAAAATCGGACTGGATCTCGATCGCCTTCTCCAGCGACTTGGCCGACAAAAGTTTCTCGGCTGCTGCGCTGCCGGCCTCGAAGCTTTTCTTGGTGTACTCGCCCGCCTCGGTGGCGATGGCCTGCGCGCCCTTGGAAAGGGATGCGAAGCTCTTCAAGCCGCTATCCGCAAACTCCTTGCCGTATTTGCTGAAATCTTCATAGGTCTGGGTCATTCACGCAATCCCTTGCCAGTTGTCCTTGAGCGGTGGACGCGGCCTTTTCTCGGGGCCGCGTTGTGCAATGCAAGTAATATATTGTGCACTGCACAAAAGTCAAGGTTTCACCGACTCTGGGTTTCACCAAGTGCCATCCGGCCAGCAGATCGGCGCAACCGTCGGGAAATGGCTAAGATTCGAATAAAGAAAAGCTCAAGCTCGAAGAAAATGGTGAACGCCGCGGTTACCATAAACGGATTGGTAACGCTGGCCGCGATAGCTTGGCTTGAAGTGAGGCAGGACCCCTTTGCCGCCTCCACCGCAACAAAAATTCAAAGGAACCATCGGTGCGTCAGGCGTTGTCGGGCATTCTCTCCAAATCCGCGTCCTCCTTGAAAACGATCATGATCCTCGCTTTGGCGATGACATTCGTCGTTGCCGGAGCTGCTTCGTCCATGGCGGCGAGGTCGGCGGCCATCGTCATCGACGCCAAGACCGGCAAGGTGCTTTACTCTTCGAATGCCGATGGCCGACGCTATCCCGCCTCGCTCACCAAGATGATGACGCTTTACCTGGCCTTCGAGGCCATGGCGAACGGCAAGATCGGCAAGAACTCCCGGGTCGTCTTCTCGGCCAATGCCGCTGCCGAACCGCCGACCAAACTCGGCGTCAAACGGGGCGGCGCGATCACGGTCGAGACCGCGATCCTGTCGATGGTGACCAAGTCGGCAAACGACTCGGCAACCGCAATCGGCGAACTTCTCGGCGGCAATGAAGCCAATTTCGCCCACATGATGACGGCCAAGGCGCGGGCCCTGGGCATGAAGGGGACTGTTTTCCGCAACGCCCACGGCTTGCCAAATCCCGGTCAGTTCACCACCGCGCGCGACATGGCGGTGCTCGGCATCGCGCTGCGGGAGCATTTTCCCCAGTATTACAGCTATTTCTCGCAGCGTTCCTTTCTCTACGGCCGCAGGCGCATCAACGGCCACAACCGCCTGCTTGGACGCATCAAGGGCGTCGATGGCATCAAGACTGGTTACACCCGCGCCTCCGGCTACAATCTCGTTTCCTCGGTCGACGACGGCGATCGCCGCATCGTCGCGGTGGTCATAGGCGGGAAATCCGGCGGCAGCCGCGACAACCAGATGGCCGCATTGATCAAAACCTACCTGCCGAAGGCGTCGTCGCGCGGCAGCGGCATGCTGATCGCCAAGGCCAGTGGTGGCAACCCGATCACCGCGCTGGCGAAAGTATTCCTGCCCAAGCGCGACGCGCCGACGCCGGACAGCAGGCCGGACGACGATGCGGCGTACAACGAGGCCCCGGACGGCGATGCCATTGCCTCCCTGGTGGAGGAAACCGAGCCCGTCGTTGAAGAAGCCACCCCCGTCGTTGAGACCAGGCCCGTCTCCCAGACCAGGAAGGTCGAAACAGTGGCCGCCGCTACGGCGGACGATGTGGCGACCGCACGGGTCGCAGCAGCCTATGGCGAACCGGCAACGGTCGATCCCGTCAACACGGCATCGGTGCCGTCCGGCTGGGCAGTCCAGGTCGCCTCTTCGCCAAAACAGTCCGAAGCCCAGGCTCTCCTGGACGAGACGAGCAAACAGGCGCCTTCGGTCCTGGCCGATGCTGTGGGCTTCACCGTCGCCTTCGAGAAGGGCGGCGTCACCTACTACCGCGCCCGGTTCGGCTTTGGCTCGAAGACTGCCGCCTCGAAAGCCTGCAACGCCCTGAAGAAAAAGAAAATCGAGTGCTACGCCGTCCACCAGTAGGCGGCGTCGAAACATCTCCCGGAAGAATTCTGCGTCGAAGGAGACTAGTTGTGATTGGAGAGCAAGACGTCCTTGGCTTCGTTGATCCGCGCCGCCAGAAACGAAGTGCCGCCGAGATCGGGGTGCAGGCGCTGCATCAGGCGGCGGTGCGCCTTGCGGACATCCGCCGCGGCGGCCCCCGCTTCAAGACCAAGGATCTTGTAGGCCTCCTCCTTAGTCATGGCGCCCGAACCTGGCGAAACACCCAGCCCGTCGCCACCATTCGCCTCCGCGTCTTTGCGCCAGATGGGAAATCTGCCGTCAAGATACGTCTCTAGCAGCTGGCGGCTCTCCGGGTCGCCGGGGAGTTCGCGATAAAGCTGCTGCAATTCCGCAAGGCTCATCGTGCCTAGCATCTTGCCTTCATGGCGGCCGGCGAGCACGAGCCCCTCCAGATTGCCGGTATCGTGATCAAGCTCCATTTCGAGGGCCGCGGTGCGCACCGTCGAATACTTGCCCGGCTCCAGTTTCGCCGTCGGCCGCTTCATCCGCATCGAGCCATACCAGGCGAGCGCCGTCGACAGGATCAAGCCGCCGATGCCTGCGCGTCCAACCAGAAGCGCGGCGACGCCGATCAGCGCCAGCAGGACAGGCCCAAGCGTCCTCATCCAGCTTGCGAGTTTCGCGGGGTCGGAGCGCAGAAACACCATGGCCACGCCGAGCAGCACCAAAAGCAACGCCACGAATGCGATAGTCGCGCCCATCATTTCCTGCCGCTCCGCAGATGCTCGATCAGCAGCCGGTCTTCCGGCCTGCCCCTGGCCTCCAGAGCCTTCAGCCCGCCCGTCGCAAACACCGCAACCGCCGATAGCAGGCTGGCCAAGGTTGCGGCGGCCCGCCGATCAAATCGGAACCAGGCGCCTTTGGACAGCCGCGCAATATCCTTGAACGCCTTTTCCGCGCCGGCATCATGGCCCTCCTGAAAGACGAAGACAGGAACGCCGTGCAGGCCGAGGCTGCCGGCCTTTTCCGCCAGATCGTCGATATTTTCCTCCATCGCGTCGCCGATATAGACCAGGGCGTTGACCTTGGCCGCCGCCGTCTGTTTCAGCGCATGGGCGAGCACCTTGCCGATCTGGGTGTGGCCGCTGCGGCATTCGATCCGCGTCATCAGCTGCTTCAGCGCGTTCGTATCGGTGACGAATGCGGATGAGCGGCACTCGCCAAAACCGCGAAAATAGACCAGTTGGACCTTGAGCGCCCCGGCCTTGCCGACGGCGTCGAACATCTCGCCCTGCAGCGCACAGGCGAGATCCCAGGTCGGCTGGCGGCTCATGGTCGCGTCGAGGGAAAGGATCAGCCTGCCAGTACCGGTCGCGGACGCAGCCAGCGTCCTTGCCTGACGGATAAACGCGTCGATCTCGCCGGTGCTCGATTGGGATTCGACCGGCGCAGGATTGGCCTTTGCGGGCACGGGCTGCTTCTTGTCGCTCATGACATTCAAGATGTGGCGTTGTCGCACAGCTTGCAAGCCCAGCATGAGGCTATCTGGAGGGCCGGCGATCACCGCAGCTTTGAATTTTGGGGCCTTCCTAGAGAAGGCCGAGATCGGCAAGCTCGCGCCTGAGTTTCGGCGGCATTTCGACCAATCCCGCTTTGCCCTTGGAGAGATCGGCCGGTGCGTCCGACGGTTTCAAATAGCGCCAGCCTTGAAAGGCGCGGCGCGGCTGCCATTCAGTCGGCACGACCGCGGGATCGAGGATCAGGTGACAGCGGCCGATACCCTCGTCATCGGTGAAAGGACGGATTTCGGTGATCAACTGGCGGCACTGCACGTTGCCCTTGATTACCCAGTAGAGGGAACCGCCATCGGTGACCTCGGCGCTGCGCGTCGGCGTCATGCGGGTGGTGTGGTAGTGCTCGACCGGTTCACCGGCGCGCCGCCGTTCGTCGAGGCGGAACGCGATCCACTCTTCGAGATCTTCGACGCTGTCGCAGCCAACGCAGAGCTTTATGAGATTGAGGGACATGGATCAAGGTTTAGTCCGGCGCGCGAAGGCGTCAACTGGCCCAATCGACTTTCTCCACAGTGCCGACTTTCTCCACAGTGCCGCTGTTCTCCACGGCGCCAATCCACAGTGCAAGGTTTGGCTCAGCATTCCACGATATTGACGGCCAGTCCGCCGAGGCTGGTTTCCTTGTATTTCTCGTTCATGTCGAGGCCGGTCTGGCGCATGGTCTCGATCGCGGCATCGAGCGGCACGAAATGAACGCCGTCGCCCTTGATGGCCAGCGACGCGGCAGTCACCGCCTTGACGGCGCCGAGCGCGTTGCGCTCGATGCAAGGCACCTGCACCAGCCCGCCGACCGGATCGCAGGTCATGCCGAGATGATGCTCAAGCGCGATCTCGGCGGCGTTCTCGACCTGCTCAGGCGTGCCGCCCATCACGGCGCACAGCCCCGCTGCCGCCATCGCCGAGGCCGAACCGACCTCGCCCTGGCAGCCGACCTCGGCGCCCGAGATCGAAGCGTTGGTCTTGATGATGCCGCCGACCGCTGCTGCGGTCAGCAGGAAATCGCGGATGCTCGGCTGGTCGGCCTCGGGATGGAAATGCAGCCAGTAGCGCAGCACCGCCGGCAGCGTGCCTGCAGCACCATTGGTCGGCGCGGTGACGACGCGCCCGCCGGCGGCGTTCTCCTCGTTCACCGCCATGGCATAGATCGACAGCCAGTCGTTGGCGAGCAGCGGATTGGGCCGGTTCTGCCGCCACTGCTCCTGCAGCTTGTCATGCAATTGTCGCGCGCGTCGGCGCACCTTCAGGCCGCCCGGCATGATGCCGTCCTGCGACAGGCCGCGCTCGATGCAGCTCTTCATCGCGCTCCAGATGCCGTCGAGGCCGGCGTCGAGCTCTTCGCGCGACATCTGCGTCTCTTCGTTGACGCGCTTCATGTCGGCGATGGAAAGACCGCTTTTCGCGGCCATCGACAGCATCTCGACAGCGTTCTTGAAGGGGTATGGAACGTTTTTGCCTTCCGTCGTCACCGAGCCCTTCGCCTTCATCCGCTGCAGCTCTTCTTCGGAAACCACGAAGCCGCCGCCGATCGAATAGTAGATGCGCTTGAGCAGCAGGCGGTCGTCGGCATCATAGGCAGAGAAAGCCATGCCGTTGGCGTGGCCGGAAAGCGGCGTCTTGCGATCCAGCACCAGATCCGTCGCCGGGTCGAAGCGATAGGACGGATGGCCGGGCGGCGAAATCCGCTTCTCGGCGGCGATGCGGTCGACGATGCCGTCCGCCTGATCGGGGTCTACCGTCTGCGGCGTCTGGCCGGCAAGCCCGAGCACGACGGCGCGATCTGAACCATGGCCGATGCCGGTATAGGCAAGCGAGCCGTGCAGGCTGGCGGCGATGCGGTCGACCTTGGCGCCGACCGGGCGTGGCCAGTCATCTCCCGCGACCTCGTCGAGAAAACGCCGCGCAGCCGTCATCGGTCCCATCGTGTGCGAACTCGATGGTCCAATGCCGATCTTGAACAGGTCGAAAACCGAAAGGAACACGCGCCGCTCTCTCCTGTTGGAATCTATATATAGGAATTCCTGTGATGTTTCCGCTCTTTCGAAGATTGCGGCGCTGCACCTGCCGACCTTGTTTGCTCCGGCAGCGACATCGTTGCGTTCCGCCATCGAAGCGCCGCCACCGCTTGTGGTAAGAGGGTTGCATGGGCGATTCCTTCCATTTGTCGACGGCAGACCTCGTTGCGCTTGCCTTCTTCGTTTTCGTGTGGGTGCTGCATACGCTCGCCTCCGACGGAAAGCTGGTCAGGCGCATGTCGCTGACGACGGCGATGAACGTCCAGCGTCAAGCCTGGATGCGGAACATGGCCGAACGCGAGGTCCGCATTGTCGACACCGCCATCATGGCCGGCCTTCAACAGGGAACCGCCTTCTTCGCCTCCAGTTCGCTGATTGCGATCGGCGGCTGTTTTGCCCTGCTCGGCGCCTCCGATCAGGTTGTTTCGGTGCTGAGCGACCTGCCGCTCGGCGCGACGTCGTCCCGCTCCGCCTTTCAGATGAAGGTGTTCGGATTGGTGCTGATCCTTGCCTATTCCTTTTTCAAGTTCGGCTGGGCCTACCGGCTGTTCAACTATTGCTCGATTCTGATCGGTGCGGTGCCGATCCCGCACGGCGAGGCTTCACGCAACCCGGTCAGCGAGACGGCGGTATGGCGGGCGGCGCGCATGAACATGCTGGCCGGAAAACATTTCAATTCCGGCATGCGCGGCGTGTTCTTCTCGATCGGCTATCTCGGCTGGTTCGTCGACCCAAAAGTATTCGTGCTGTCGACGCTGCTGTTGCTGGCGGTTCTGGTGCGTCGCCAGTTCTTCTCGGCGGCGCGGCAAGCCGTGATTGGTCAGCCGCCCGAGCCGACACCCGGTCCGGGAAAAAGCCGATCGATGCGGCCCGACAGCCGGTAGGCGACGAGCCCGGTCCATTCGCGGACCGCCGTGCTGGTAGCTGCAGCGAAACGAAGGGATCGTCGCGAGACAGGCCGATGCCTTCCTTGCCGGAGGTGCGGATCGCCAGATTCAACGGCTGGACGAGGAGCCAGAAGACCTTGGAAAGATGTTAGAACATCCCTCACCCCTTCAGGTGGGAGACGACACTACCACCACTTTTCCGGCTGGAACGTACCCGCAGCCTGTTCGATGACATGGGCGGTCTGGCACAAGGTTTCCTCGTCGAACGGCCGGCCGATGAGCTGCAGGCCGAGCGGCAGGCCCTTGGCGTCGAGCCCTGCGGGCACGGCGATGCCCGGCAGTCCGGCCATGTTCACGGTCACCGTGAAGATGTCGTTGAGGTACATCTTGACCGGGTCGGCGGCCATGTCCTCGTCGGCGATGCCGAAGGCCGCCGACGGCGTCGCCGGCGTCAGGATGACGTCGACGCCGGCAGTGAATGCATTTTCGAAATCCCGCTTGATGAGGTTGCGCACCTTCTGCGCCTGCAGATAGTAGGCGTCGTAGTAGCCGGCGGAGAGCACATAGGTGCCGATCATGATGCGGCGCTTGACCTCGCGGCCGAAGCCGGCGGCGCGGGTCTTCTCGTACATGTCGACGATGTCCTTGCCCGGCACGCGCAACCCGTAGCGGACGCCGTCATAGCGGGCTAGGTTCGACGAGGCTTCGGCGGGCGCGACGATATAATAGGCCGGCAGCGCATATTTGGTATGCGGAAGCGAAATGTCGACGATCTCGGCGCCGGCATCTTTCAGCCAGGCAATGCCCTTCTGCCACAGCGCCTCGATCTCGTCGGGCATGCCGTCGACGCGGTATTCCCTCGGGATGCCGACCTTCATGCCCTTGATCGGCTTGCCGATCGCCGCCTCGTAATCCGGCACCGGGCGGTCGACCGAGGTGGTGTCCTTCGGATCGACCGAGGCCATGGATTTCAAGAGAATCGCGGCGTCACGCACGTCGCGGGCGATCGGACCGGCCTGGTCGAGCGACGAAGCGAAGGCGACGATGCCCCAGCGCGAGCAGCGGCCGTAGGTCGGCTTGATGCCGACCGTGCCGGTGAAGGCGGCGGGCTGGCGGATCGAGCCGCCGGTGTCGGTGGCGGTGGCGCCGGCACACAGGAACGCCGAAACGGCGGAGGCCGAGCCACCCGACGAGCCGCCCGGCACGAGCTGGGCGTTATCCAGCGTACGCGCGGTCCTGGTGCCGCCGGCCGAGACAAAACCGCCATCGCCCTGATGCGTGGTCGGCATCACCATCGTGTCGACGCGCGAACGCCTCCATGGATTGACGACCGGGCCGTAGTAGGAGCTCTCATTGGACGAGCCCATGGCGAACTCGTCCATGTTGAGCTTGCCGAGCATGACGGCGCCGTCGGCCCACAGATTGGCAGTGACGGTCGATTCGTAGTGCGGCTTGAAGCCGTCCAGCACATGGCTGCAGGCTTGGGTGTGGATGCCTTCGGTGCCGAACAGGTCCTTGACGCCGAGCGGAATGCCTTCGAGCGACCCGCCCTCGCCCTTCGCAAGCTTTGCGTCCGAGGCCCTGGCCATGTCGCGCGCCTTGTCATCGGTTACGACGACATAGGCATTGAGCGCCGGATTGGCCCGCTCGATTGCCTGGAGATAGGCTTCGGTGATCTCGGTTGCGGTGATTTCCCGGGCGCGCAGCTTGGCGCGGGCCTGCGAAATCGTCAGGTGGGTCAGGTCGCTCATCAGGCAAGGCTCTTTTCGTAAAACACCGACCACCCGGAATCGGGATAGTCCAGCACCGGGCCGCAGCGCGAAAATCCGGCGCGTTCATAGACGGTCCACGCAGCCGGATGGCGGTCGCCGGTTTCCAGCACCAGACGCTTCAGTCCTTCATTGCGCGCCAGCGCCTCGATTCGCTCGACGATCCCGGCGCCGATCTTCTGCCCGCGATGCGAAGGCCGCGTGTACATGCGCTTGACCTCGCCGACGGCGCCGTCATGGCGTTTCAGCGCGCCGCAGCCGATGGCGAGGCCGTTGTCACGAGCGATGAAGACAGTCGTGTCGTTGTCGGCCATCTGCTCGACGGTCATGTGGGAGCAGTGCTCCGGCGGCGTCAGTTCCAGCAGCGTGTCGTTGAGCTCCTTGACCAGCCCGCGCACGTCGTCCTGCAGCGGCGTTTCGATGGCGATCTCGATTGCCATCGGCCCGCTACTCCACGACCTTCGGAACGAGGAAGAAATTCTCTTCGGTCGCCGGTGCGTTGGCGACGATGTCGGCCGCCTTGCTGCCGTCGGTGACGACGTCCGGGCGCTTCTTCATCTCCATCGGAATGACCGACGTCATCGGCTCGACGCCGGCGACGTCGACCTCGTTCAACTGCTCGACAAAGCCGAGAATGGCGTTCAACTCGCCGGTCATGCGCTCGGCATCCGCCTCGCTCACCGCAATGCGGGCGAGACGCGCGACGCGCTTCACTGTCTGCAGATCAACGGACATATTTGCTTGTGCCTCGGGAAAACCAGTCCGCGCTATAGCGGCGCGGCGCGTGCCGCGCAACATGCATCGTGCCGAGAACTCAGCCAGAAGGTCTATGGCAGGGCCACACCGTCGCAGAGGAAAAAGCTGCCGCTGTTGCCGCTCGCCTCGCTTTCGTCTTCCGCAGGTCGGACCGAAACCAGATCGATCTGCTTCGGGCTCAATTGCGTTACGGAGAGAACGTCCGGAAAGACATGTCCCGGCTCCTGACATATGGCTGTCACCGCCCAACTCGGCGATAGCGTCGCCTTGCTGATCTGAAGGAACTCGCAATCGTATTCGACGCTTTGCAGGCCACGCGCCGAGAGCACGATGTTGCCGGCGTCGATCAGCGCCTCCAGTGTGTACTTCTTGGCCTGCGTACAAAGCTCATCGGACTGGAGATAGACGCCTTTGATGAAGTCCTCCGCGGCGGGAGCCGGGGAGGCCACAGAAAGAACAGAAATGAAAAGAAAGCCCCTCAAAACCATGTTTTCACTCCATTTTGGCCCCTTATACCTAGCGTCTTCTACAAGCTAATCGTCCCGCCGATCTCCGGCAACGCCACCTTCACGCCGGCACCCTCCAGCCCCGCGACAAACTTGTCGGCGGTCTGGTCGATGATCGGAAACGTGCCGAAGTGACTGGGAATGACCGTCTCGAACTGAAAGAAGCGCCGACAGGCAAGGGCTGCCACCGCGCCGCCCATGGTGAAGCGGTCGCCGATCGGCACGATGCCGATCTTCGGCTCGTGCAGTTCGTTGATCAGCGCCATGTCGGAAAAGATGTCGGTGTCGCCCATATGATAGAGCGTCTTGTCTTCCTGGAAATGCAGCACGAGGCCCCCGGGATTGCCGAGATAGGTGTTCTGGCCTTCATCGCCCGGGAACGACGAGGAATGCAGCGCCTGGACGAAGGTGGTGGTGAAGCCGCCGCAATCGATCGTGCCGCCGATATTGCCCGGATTGATCTTCTTGTCGCTGACGCCCTTGCCGACCAGGTACATGCAGACCTCGAAATTGGCGACCAGCATGGCGCCGCTTTTCCCGAGCACTTCGAGCGCACCGCTGATGTGGTCGCTGTGGCCGTGGGTCAACAGAACATGCGTGACCCCTTCCGCCGGCTCTTCCCAGCCGCCCGTCCATGACGGATTGCCGATCAGGTAGGGATCGATGAGGATTTTCGCCTCGGCGGTTTCGACGCGAAACGCGGAATGTCCGTACCAGGTCAGTTTCATGAATGCCTTCCTCGATTTTTGCTTCGCCAAAGGATAGAACGCCGGCAGTGGAATTAAAGTCCCACAGCGTCCTTTGCGGCGTATGGTCCGAGGAAAGCCGTTGAGCATCATCACCATCGAGGAGTTGCCGGCGCGGCTCGGCGGCGGCAAGACGCTGGCCGGGCTCGACCTTGGCGACAAGACGATTGGCGTGGCGGTTTCCGACAGGGGCTTTGCCTTCGCCCACCCGCGTCCCGTCATCATGCGCAGGAAATTCTCGCTGGATGCCGCAGTGCTGCTCGCCTTGCTGGAGAAAGAGAATGTCGGGGCCGTGGTGCTCGGCCTGCCGGTCAACATGGACGGGTCGGAAGGCCCGCGCGCCCAGAAATCCCGCGCCTTCGCCCGTAACATGGCTGGTGTGACCGACCTGCCCTTCGTTTTGTGGGACGAGCGGCTGTCGACGGTGGCGGCCGAGCGGACGCTGATCGAGATGGATTTTTCGCGCCGCAAACGCGCCGGCAAGATCGATTCGGCCGCGGCGGCCTTCATTCTGCAGGGCGCGCTCGACCGGCTTCAGACGCTCGGCGTCGACGCCTGGTCGAAATAGCGGTCGCGCATTATCCTGATCCAGCCACCGATCACCCGGCGTCGGCGAAACGCCCAAAACGCCATGAGCAGCAGGCTGTCGAGGATGCAGGCCTTTGCCACCATGCCCGGAATGAGCGCCGGATCGATGCCAAGCATCTCGCCATAGAGCTGGAAGACGAGGTCATGCAATTGGCGGCTCAGCATGACGTAGCCGAAATTGATGTCGTTGAGCGACAGGAAGAACCAGCCCCAGAATAAGGCGAGCGGCGTCGCCCATAGCGCGAACAAGGTGCGCATCAGCGGTCCCTCAAGTTCGTGTCCGGCCACAAGGTCGCGTCCAGGCTGCCTGAAATGCGCGAGAGCGCCGAGTTGTGCGCCGCCGCCTTCGCCATCGAGGAGCTCAATATATGCCGCATAGCGTTCCTGCTTCCGTAGACAGGACAGTGGGCTTTGCGGCCTGCCGCTGCAATGGAAACCATTTGTTAAGGTTAACGGTCATCCACAGCGGCGGTGAGCGTTATCTCGCCTGATACCGTGGCTTGGACGTGGATTTCGCCCGCTCCCCAATAGGCCCTGGGCCAGTCATCGGAACGATCCTGACACCACCAGACGCTTGATACCTCAACTTCAGCTGCTGACCTTGATGTCGTTATCCGCGCACCAGGTCTTCAACGCTTCTTCCGTGGCTTTTTGCTCGAAGTCGTACCATCGATCAACGGCGCCCCTGTGCTCTCGCAATCATCTAGCGGCGCGACAAACGACGAGAAACCTTGCCGAAGTCGCTTCAGGTGACCGGTGGGTACAGCGTGTCGATGATCATGCGCGCGTCATGGCGTGAATCGAGCATGCCATAGGTGTTGCGCCACTGGCCGGCGAGGCGCGTCTCGACGAAGGCGTCGGCGATCCGCCCTGCCCCCAGCCTGCGAAGCTCCGCCGCCGCCGCCGACAGCGCCAGTTGCTCGGTGAGCAGACGCGCCGAGCCCTCATCGGTTGCCGCGACCTGCATTGCTGCCTTGAGCACACCGACGGTGCCGCGCCCGCCGGCGCCGAGATCGCGATCGATGCCGGCCAGCACCTCCTCGAACAGGCCGGGTGCACGCCCCAGCACGCGCAGCACGTCGAGCGCCATGACGTTGCCGGATCCCTCCCAGATCGCGTTGACCGGAGCTTCGCGATAGTAGCGGGCGAGCGGCGCCTCTTCGACATAGCCATTGCCGCCGAGGCACTCCATCGCCTCATAGAGCAGCGGCGGTGCGATCTTGCAGACCCAGTATTTGACGACCGGCGTCATGGCGCGCGCAAAAGCCGCCTCGCCGCGGTCGCCGGCCGCCTCGTCGAAAGAGCGCGCCAGTCGGAATGACAGCGCGGTGGCGGCGGCGACGTCGAGCGCCATGTCGGCCAGCACGCGCTGCATCAGCGGCTGCTCGATCAGATTGGTTCCAAACACCTGGCGGTGACGGGTGTGGTGGACGGCTTCGGCCAGCCCGGCTCGCATGATCGCCGACGAGCCGATCGCGCAGTCGAGCCGGGTCAGCGTCACCATATCCATGATCGTCTTGACGCCTGCCCCGGGTTCGCCGACGATCTCGCCGATGGCATTGACGAACTCGACTTCGGACGAGGCGTTGGAGCGGTTGCCAAGCTTGTCCTTCAGCCGCTGGAAGCGGAAGCCGTTGCCCGAGCCATCGCCGAGGATGCGGGGAACGAGAAAGCACGACAGTCCTTCCGGCGCCTGTCCAAGCACCAGGAACGCATCCGACATCGGCGCCGACATGAACCATTTGTGGCCGGTCAGCCGATAAAAGCTGCTGCCGGCGCGCTCGGCCCTGGTGACGTTGGCGCGGACGTCGGTGCCGCCCTGCTTCTCGGTCATGCCCATGCCGAGCGTCAGCCCGGCTTTTTCGACCGGCGGCTTCTGGCTCTGGTCGTATTTGCGTGTCGTCACCCGCGGCGCCCATTCGCGAAACAGTTTCGGGCTTGCCATCAGCGCTGCCAGCGAGGCGCTGGTCATGGTGATAGGACAGAGATGCCCGGTTTCGAGCTGCGCCGTCAGGTAGAAACGGGCGGCGCGCACCTGATGGCGGCGGCCGATCTCGGCATCGCCATTTTCCCAGACCGACGAATGCAGCCCGTTCGCCACCGACCGGCGCATCAGCGCATGATAGGCTGGATGGAACTCGACCAGATCGATGCGCCTGCCCTGGCGGTCATGGGTCCTGAGCTTCGGCGTCTCGACATTGGCGAGGCGGGCCAGTTCCTGCGCCTCCTGCGTCAGCACGAAACGGCCAAGCCCATCGATATCCTTGCGCACCGGATCGGAAAAACGCTCGGCAAGCTGGATCAGCAACGGATCGCCTCGCCAGGCGTTGCCGCCGGCCAGCGGCGGCGGCTGGTTCGTCACGTCGTCGGTCACACACTGTCCTTATCATCACAAGGCCACGAATCCGAAGCCATCAGCTAGATATAGCCCAAGCCGCGCAACGAGCGCGACGAAAATACCGGGGAGAAAGGCCGCAATCCAAAGCTGGTGCTTGCAGCCAAAGGTCCTCCACCCTATAGCAGCGCCTTGAGATGACCGACGCTTCGTCCCTGCCACTCTACCCCCACCGCCATCTTCTGGGCATCCGCGATCTTTCCCCCGCCGACATCGAGCTTTTGCTGGACAGGGCGGACCGGTCGGTCGCGATCTCGCGGCAGTCGGAGAAGAAAGCCTCGACGCTGCGTGGCCGCACCCAGATAAACCTGTTCTACGAAGCTTCGACCCGTACGCAATCGTCGTTCGAACTGGCCGGAAAACGGCTCGGCGCCGACGTCATGAACATGTCGGTGGCCAGTTCTTCGGTGAAGAAGGGCGAGACGCTGATCGACACGGCGATGACGCTGAACGCCATGCATCCCGACATCCTGATCATCCGCCATCAGTCGGCGGGTGCCGCCGCGCTGCTGGCGCAAAAGGTCGGTTGCTCGGTGATCAATGCCGGCGACGGCGCCCATGAGCACCCGACGCAGGCGCTGCTCGACGCGCTGACCATCCGCCGCGCCAGGGGCCCGCTGTCGAAGCTGATCGTGGCGATCTGCGGCGACATCCTGCATTCGCGCGTGGCGCGTTCCAACATCATGCTGCTCAATGCGCTCGGCGCGCAGGTGCGCGTCGTGGCGCCGTCGACGCTTTTGCCCGCCGGCATCGAGAAAATGGGCGTGATCGTCACCCGTTCGATGGCCGAAGGGCTCAAGGACGCGGATGTGGTGATGATGCTGCGGCTGCAGCGCGAGCGCATGGAAGGCGCCTTCGTGCCTTCGGTGCGTGAGTATTTCCACTATTTCGGCCTCGACGCCGAGAAGCTGAAGGCGGCCAAGGACGGCGCTCTGGTCATGCACCCCGGCCCGATGAACCGCGGCGTCGAGATCGCCTCGGAAATCGCCGACGGTCCGCAGAGCGTCATCCAGGAACAGGTGGAGATGGGTGTTGCCGTTCGCATGGCGGTGATGGAAGCGCTGCTCGATCCCCGCCGCAATTATGAAGGCCGCGGCGCATGAGCACAACGGTGTTCAGCCGGGCCCGCATCATCGATCCGTCGCGCGGCATTGACGAGGTCGGCACCGTCATTGTCGAGGGCCGCAAGATCGTCGCTGCCGGCAAGGCGGCCTTGAACCAGGGCGCTGCGCAAGATGCTAATGTCATCGACTGCGCCGGCAAGGCAATTATTCCCGGCCTGATCGATGCGCGCGTCTTCATCGGCGAACCGGGCGGCGAGCACCGTGAGACCATCGCTTCGGCCAGCGTGGCGGCGGCGGCCGGCGGCGTGACTTCCATCGTCATGATGCCCGACACCGACCCGGTGATCGACAATGTCGCGCTGGTCGAATTCGTGCTGCGCACCGCCAAGGACACTGCCGTCGTCAATATCTTTCCGGCGGCGGCGATCACCAAGGGGCTCGAAGGCCGCGAGATGACCGAATTCGGCCTGCTGCGCGAGGCCGGCGCGATCGCCTTCACTGACGGCCGGCACACCATATCAAGCGCACTGGTGATGCGCCGTGCGCTGACCTATGCGCGCGATTTCGGCGGCGTGATCGCGCATGAAACCCAGGACGCCGACCTCGCTTCGTCAGGCGTCATGAACGAAGGCCTCTATGCCAGCTGGCTCGGCCTTGCCGGCATTCCGCGCGAGGCCGAGTCCATTCCGCTGGAGCGCGATCTTGCGCTGGCGCGGCTGACTGGCGGCGCCTATCACGCGGCCAAGATTTCGACTGCGATGGCGGCAAACGCGGTAACGAGGGCCAAGGCCGACGACGCCAAAGTCACAGCAGGCGTCTCGATCCACAATCTGTCGCTCAACGAGAACGATGTCGGCGAATACCGCACCTTCTTCCGGCTGACGCCGCCGCTGCGCGCCGAGGAGGACCGGCTGGCGATGATCGAGGCGGTCAAGGACGGCACGATCGACATCATCGTATCCTCGCACGACCCGCAGGACGTCGACACCAAGCGGCTGCCTTTCGCCGACGCCGCGGCCGGTGCCATCGGACTGGAAACGCTGCTCGGCGCGGCGCTGCGGCTCTACCACAATGGCGATATGACGCTGCTCAGGTTGGTTGAGACGTTGTCCACTGCGCCGGCAAGACTGTTCGGCCTGCCCGGCGGCACGCTGAAGCCGGGTGCGGTCGCCGACCTTGCGCTGGTCGATCTCGACGAGCCATGGATCGTCAGCGAAAGCGGCATCCGTTCGCGCTCGAAAAACACCTGTTTCGAAGGCGCGCGGCTGCAGGGCAAGGTCTTGCAAACGATGGTGGCGGGCCGCACAGTGTTTTCGGCCTAATGCATGTCGCGCAAAAGCATGCCCTCGGGCCTGACCCGAGGGTGCGCAGCGGTTTTGCGATAACGACATGCATAAAACAGCAACCTAAAGCGCGTCGCATCAGGCCGGTCAAACGCGACGCGCTTTAGGGCATATCCGGGGGAACAATGGCTTACGGCATCGTCTTGGCGCTGGTGTTCGGCTATCTGCTCGGCTCCATCCCGTTCGGCCTCCTGATCACCCGTGCCGCCGGCCTTGGCGACGTCCGCAACATCGGCTCCGGCAATATCGGCGCCACCAATGTGCTGCGCACCGGCAACAAGGGCCTGGCTGCCGCCACGCTGCTGCTCGACGCGCTGAAAGGCACGGCGGCGGTGCTGATCGCCGGTTACTTTGCCCCGGAGCTCGGGCTCTGGGCCGGCTTAGGCGCCTTCTTCGGCCATCTCTTCCCGGTCTGGCTCGGTTTCAAGGGCGGCAAGGGGGTCGCCACCTATCTCGGCGTGCTGATCGCTCTTGGCTGGCAGGTGGCGCTGATCTTTGCCGTCGTCTGGCTGGCCATGGCTTTCCTGTTCCGCTATTCCTCGCTGGCGGCGCTGACGGCAGCAATCGTCGTGCCGATCGCGCTCTATGTCCTCAGCACGCCCGAGATTGCCGGGCTGTTCGCGCTGATGAGCCTGATCGCCATCATAAAACACCGGGCCAACATTACCCGGCTGCTGGCCGGCACTGAGAACAAGATCGGAGCCAGGGAGTGAGCCAGCGCGCCGCCGGGACGCGGCTCAGCGACCGGCAGCGGTTGAGCTGGCTTCGTTTGATCCGCACGCCGAATGTCGGTGCGGCCACCTTTCGCGACCTGATCAACCGCTTCGGCTCGGCCGAGACGGCGCTCGAGATGCTGCCCGAGCTGATGGTTTCGGGCGGCGCCAGAAAGGCCGTCCGCATCCCGACGGTGGCCGAGGCCGAGGCGGAACTGGAGACCGCACGGCGCGCCGGCGCCCGCTTCGTCGGCATTGGCGAGGCCGACTATCCGCCGCTGATGAAAAGCATGGACCATCCGCCGCCGCTGCTCGCGGTCAAGGGCGAAGGCGCGGTGTTCCGGCTGCCGGCGGTCGCCATAGTCGGCGCCCGAAACGCCTCGCTGGCCGGCATCAAGATGGCGCGGACGCTCGCCGCCGAACTCGGCCGCGACGGCTTCGGCATCGTCTCCGGCCTGGCGCGCGGCATCGACACGGCAGCCCATCAGGGCAGCCTTGCGTCAGGCACGATCGGTGTGCTGGCCGGCGGCCTCGACCTGCCCTACCCGCCCGAGAATGCCGCATTGTGCAACGAGATTGCCGAGCGCGGCGGTGCCATCATTTCAGAGATGCCGTTCGGCTGGCAGCCGCGCGCCCAGGATTTTCCACGCCGCAACCGCCTTGTCGCCGGTGCGGCATTGGGGCTGGTCGTGGTCGAGGCGGCGCTGCGCTCCGGCTCGCTGATCAGCGCCAGGCTTGCCGGCGAGATGGGCCGGCTGGTCTTCGCCGTCCCCGGCTCGCCGCTCGATCCGCGCGCCGCCGGCGCCAACGCCTTGCTCAAGGACGGCGCCACCCTGGTCACCGAAGCAGCGGACATTACCGCTGCGATCGCGCCGCTGGTCGGCAAACTGGCGCCAAGAACGCCGCTGCTCGAAGAGCCGCCCGACTTTTCGGCAACACCGCCACCCGGCGAAGACGACCGCGCCCGCGTCATCGAAGCGCTCGGCCCAACGCCGGTGGCGATCGACGAAATCATCCGCCACACCGGCCTGCATCCCGCCCAGGTTTTCATGGTGCTGCTGGAACTCGACTTAGCCGGCCGGCTGGAGCGCCACGCCGGCGGCAATGTCTCGCTGGTGTGATCGAGACGATTCTTGAGAGAACCTGGCTCGACGCCGCTGGAAAACCCAAGGCGTCATGAAGCATCTCGCTTTAGACCGGGAACAGGAACGCTAACCTGTTGATTTTCAGAAAAAAAGTGGTGAGCGCGCAGGGATTCGAACCCTGGACCTACTGATTAAAAGTCAGTTGCTCTACCGGCTGAGCTACGCGCTCCCGCGGGCTCAGGATGCCGCCCTCGAAATTGCGCGGAACATAGGGAGAGTGTCTCGAACGGTCAACCGGAAAAAGAGGCCTCGCGAGCCGGACTTTTCGCGGTCTGCTGACGCCTCGCAAACCGTCTCGACAAGACCGGAGTGGCTGTCTCGCACAAAAGCCGAGACGCATTACGAATCAGCAGCTTGCTATTCTTCGCGGAACAATTGCGCAACCTGCCCGTTTTTATCGCTACAAGGGACGACGCTATCAAGGAGAAGGCCATGAACAGGATCATGTCGGGCTTGCTGGCGACCGTGCTGTCAGCATCATTCGCTGTAGCGCAGATCGTGCCCGTCAACGCCCAGCCCATCTACGTGCCGCTGGGTCAGAACGTCTCGTCGGATGTCCAGACAGTTCAGGATGAACGGTGGAGGTGGAGGAACCGGGATTTCTCGCGTCGCGATTTCCGTCGCGATTTCTCTCGCCGTGATTTCCGTCGCGATTTTTCTCGCCGCGAGTTCCGTCGCGATTTCTCCCGCCGCGATTTTTCCCGCCGCGATTTTCGTCGTTTCGCCGGTAACGACGATTTCAGGTACTATCGCGGCTATCGCGGCTATCGCTATTATCGTCCTGGCTATCGTCGCTACAACGACTACTGGTTCCCGCTGGCGGCCTTCGCTACCGGCGCGCTGATCACCGGCGCGATCATCAACAACCAGAGCCGCCGCATCTATCGCGGCGATGCCCACGTGGAGTGGTGCTATAGCCGCTACAGATCTTACCGGGCCTACGACAACACGTTTAAGCCTTACTACGGCCCCCGCCGGCAGTGCATCTCGCCCTATTGATAAGCCAGGGGCAGAGTTGAATAAAGCTTCTTGAAAAGCCTGCGCCGGCAACGGCGCAGGCTTTTCTTTTCGGAGCGCGAATCTACAGCGTGCTCAGTGTCCGTCGCACAGCATGGCGCCAACCCGCCAGCTTTGCGGAACGGACCGATGCATCCATGTCCGGTCGAAACCGTCGCTCCAGCGCCCAGCTCCTGGCGAATTCCCTTGTCTTCGGCCAGACGCCGGCCTTCGAGCCGGCTAGCCATGCCGCGCCGAGCGCCGTCGTCTCCAGGATGGTCGGGCGGTCGACCGGCGCATCGAGGATGTCGGCAAGCCGCTGCATCGTCCAGTCCGACGCCACCATGCCGCCATCGACCCTGAGAACGGTCTTCGCTGATGCGCTCTTCCAGTCCCTGCGCATCGCATCGAGCAGGTCGCGCGTCTGGAACGCGACGGATTCGAGTGCGGCACGGGCAAATTCCGCCGGGCCCGAATTGCGGGTCAGCCCGAAGATGGCGCCGCGCGCCTCGGCGTCCCAGTGCGGCGCGCCAAGCCCGACGAAAGCCGGCACCAGGTAGACTTGTTGGGTCGGGTCGGCGCTCGCCGCCAGCACGCCGCTCTGCTCGGCCTTGCCGATCACCTTGATGCCGTCGCGCAGCCATTGCACGGCAGCACCTGCGATGAAGATCGACCCTTCCAGCGCATAGGTGGTCTTGCCGTTCAGCCTGTAGGCAATGGTCGTCAACAGACGGTTCTTCGAGCGCACCAGATCGCTGCCGGTGTTGAGCAGCGCGAAGCAGCCGGTGCCATAGGTCGATTTCATCATGCCCGGCTCGAAACAGGCCTGGCCGATGGTCGCCGCGTGCTGGTCGCCAGCCACACCGAGGATCTTTATCTCTGCGCCGAACAGGCTTTTCTCTGTGATTCCATAGTCGTCGGCGCAATCCTTCACCTGCGGCAGCATTCTTGCCGGTATACCAAGAATGGCCAGGAGCTCGTCGTCCCATCCATTCTTTTCGATGTTGTAGACCAGCGTGCGCGAGGCGTTGGTGGCATCGGTGGCGTGAACCTTGCCGCCGGTCAGCCGCCAGATCAGAAAGCTGTCGATGGTGCCGGCCAGCAATTCGCCGTTCTCGGCGCGTTTTCTGGCGCCCTTCACCTTGTCCAGCATCCAGGCGATCTTGGTGCCGGAGAAATAGGGATCGAGCAGCAGGCCGGTCTTCCTGGTGAACTTCTTCTCCAACCCCTGCTTCTTCAATTTCTGGCACAGCGGCGCGGTGCGGCGGTCCTGCCAGACGATCGCGTTATGGATCGGCCTGCCGGTCGCCCTGTCCCAGATGACGACGGTCTCGCGCTGGTTGGTGATTCCGATGGCCGCGACATCCGACGCATCGCGGCCGGCGCTCTTCAGCGCAGCCTTCGCCGTCGCCACGACACTCGACCAGATTTCCTCCGGATCATGCTCTACCCAGCCGGAGGCCGGATAATGCTGGGTAAATTCCTTCTGGCCGCTGCCCACGACCATCATGTCACCGTCGAACAGGATCGCCCGGCTCGATGTCGTCCCCTGGTCGATTGCTAGGATAAAGCCAGTCATTCTCACTCCCTCGGCGCAAACAGGGGAGACGGCAAGATGCCGCCTCCCCCGATTGGTGCGATGCGGGCGCGAACGCCCGGACCGATGCTCAGTTGCTCCAGCTCTTGACCAGCTCGTCGTAGTTGATGGTCTGCGGCTTGTCCTTCTCCGGCTCGATCTTCAGCTGCGGCGCGAGATTGCCCTTGGCGACGGCATCGGCGTTCCACTCCTCCAGGGTCTTTTCCTCGGCGAGTTTCGGTCCGATGTCGCCCTGCACGCCGGCGCGCTCGAGGCGCTCAAGCACCTCTTCCTGCTCGGCACAGAGCGAGTCCATCGCCTCCTGCGGAGTTTTGGCACCCGACGAGGCGTCGCCGATCGCCTGCCACCAAAGCTGTGCCAGCTTCGGATAGTCAGGGACGTTCGTACCCGTCGGCGACCACTGGACGCGGGCCGGCGAGCGGTAGAACTCGATCAGGCCGCCGAGCTTCGGGGCGCGGTCCGTGAAGCTCTTGTGCTGGATCGTGCTCTCGCGGATCAGCGTCAGGCCGACATGGGCTTTCTTAACGTCGACTGTCTTCGAGGTGACGAACTGCGCGTAAAGCCAGGCTGCCTTGGCGCGGTCGTCAGGCGTCGACTTGAGCAGCGTCCAGGAACCCACGTCCTGGTAGCCGAGCTTCATGCCGTCCTTCCAGTACACGCCATGCGGCGACGGAGCGAAGCGCCATTTCGGCGTACCGTCCTCGTTCACGACGGGAAGGCCGTCCTCCACCATGTTGGCGGTGAAGGCCGTGTACATGAACATCTGCTGGGCAATTTCGCCCTGCGCCGGAACCGGTCCGGATTCCGAGAAGGTCATGCCCTGGGCCGCGGCCGGAGCGTAAGCCTTCATCCAGTCGAGATATTTCTGGATGGCATAGACCGACGCCGGACCGTTGGTGTCGCCGCCGCGAGCCACGCAGGAGCCGACGGGCCGCGACTTCTCGTCGACCTTAATGCCCCATTCGTCAACCGGAAGACCATTCGGCAGCCCCTTGTCACCATTGCCGGCCATCGAAAGCCAGGCATCGGTGAAGCGCCAGCCGAGCGACGGGTCCTTCTTGCCGTAGTCCATATGGCCGTAGACCTTCTTGCCGTCGATCTCGCGGCCGGTGAAGAAGGCGGCAATGTCCTCATAGGCCGACCAGTTGACGGGAACGCCGAGGTCGTAGCCGTACTTCGCCTTGAAGTCCGCCTTGTTCTTCTCGTCGTTGAACCAGTCGTAGCGGAACCAGTAGAGGTTGGCGAACTGCTGGTCGGGCAGTTGGTAAAGGTCGCCGTCCGGAGCCGTCGTGAACTTGGTGCCGATGAAGTCGGCGAGGTCGAGGTTCGGGTTGGTGACGTCCTTGCCCTCGTTCGCCATCCAGTCGGTCAGGCTGCGTGCCTGCTGGTAGCGCCAATGGGTGCCGATCAGGTCGGAGTCGTTGACATAGGCGTCGTAGATGTTTTCGCCCGACTGCATTTGCGTCTGCAGCTTTTCGACAACATCGCCTTCGCCGATCAGATCATGGGTGACTTTGATGCCGGTGATGTCGGCGAACGCCTTGGCCAGCGTCGTCGATTCATAAGAGTGCGTCGTGATGGTTTCCGAGACGACCTTGATGTCCATGCCCGCAAAGGGTTTTGCAGCATCGATGAACCACTGCATCTCGGCTTCCTGGGCGGCGCGGTCGAGCGTCGACATGTCCTTGATCTCGGCGTCGAGAAACGCCTTGGCTTCGTCCATTCCAGCATAGGCCTGGCCGGCTCCGAGGAGCAGGACCAGAGCAGTCGTTGACGTCAGAAATTGCCTTCGCATGTGTTTCCTCCACTGTTCAGTTCTAAGTGCTATCTGGAGCAGCCCCGGGCACGCTCCAACAGTTTCCCCCTCTATACGTAGCGGAACACGCCGATGGCGTAGACCACGGAGAGAGCGAGAGCCCACCACAGGTTGGGTCCGACAAGACCCAGCCAAGCGAGATGGATAAAGGCGCTGCCAAGCAGCGATAGGAAGAGACGGTCGCCGCGCGTCGTCTCGAAGCGCAAGACGCCGATGCGCGGATTGCCGCCAGGCGAGGCGTATTCCCAGACCGCCATGCCGCAGAGCAGCAGGAAGATGGTGCCGAAGAAGGCGGCGGTCGGCCAGGTCCAGGCCATCCAGGAGAAGCTCATGATCACACCCTCCCCAGGGCAAAGCCCTTGGCGATATAATTTCGCACGAACCAGATGACGAGCGCACCCGGTATGATGGTGAGCACGCCGGCTGCGGCCAGCACGCCCCAGTCGAGGCCCGAGGCCGAAACCGTCCGCGTCATGATCGCGGCTATCGGTTTTGCCGCGGTCGTGGTCAGCGTCCGCGCGATCAGCAGTTCCACCCACGAGAACATGAAGCAGAAGAAGGCCGCGACGCCAACGCCGCTCGCGATCAGCGGCATGAATATCTTCAGGAAGAAGCGCGGGAAGGAATAGCCGTCGATATAGGCGGTCTCGTCGATTTCCTTCGGCACGCCCGACATGAAGCCTTCAAGGATCCAGACCGCCAGCGGCACGTTGAACAGGCAGTGCGCCAGCGCCACGGCGATATGGGTGTCGATCAGGCCGAAAGCCGAATAGAGCTGGAAGAACGGCAGCGCGAACACCGCCGGCGGCGCCATGCGGTTGGTCAGCAGCCAGAAAAACAGGTGCTTGTCACCGAGGAAGCGGTAGCGCGAGAAGGCATAGGCTGCCGGAAGCGCCACGGCGACGGAAATCACCGTGTTCATAACCACATAGATGATCGAGTTGATGTAGCCCCTGTACCACGACGGATCATTGAAAATGACCGCGTAATTGGCAAGCGTCGGGTTTCTCGGCCAAAGCGAGAAGGCGCCGAGGATCTCCTGGTTGGTCTTGAAGCTCATATTGACCAGCCAATAGATCGGCAGCATCAGGAAGATGATGTAGATCGTCGGCACCAGCCACCAGAACCGTGACTCCTCGCCGCGTCGCCGCATCTTGCGGGCCAGCGCGGCGTTCGCCGTCTGCGCTTCCGCTGTAGCGGGGGTCTGCCGCATCAGCGTTCGTTCGTTGGCCGTGGTTTCGTCGAGGCGCGCCATCTCACCGCTCCGCATCGTAGGCTGTCATGACGGTGTAGAACACCCAGGACAGGAGCATGACAATCAGGAAATAGATGATCGACATGGCCGCCGCCTCACCGAGGTTGAACTCGCCGATGGCCAGCTTCACCAGATCGATCGACAGGAAAGTGGTGGTGTTGCCGGGCCCGCCGCCGGTCACGACGAACGGTTCGGTATAGATCATGAAACTGTCCATGAAGCGCAACAGAACCGCGATCAGCAGCACCCGGTTCATCTTCGGCAGCTGGATGTAGCGGAAGATCGCCCAGCGCGAGGCGCCGTCGATCTTGGCCGCCTGGTAATAGGCGTCGGGGATCGAGACCAACCCTGCGTAGCAGAGCAGGACGACGAGGCTCGTCCAGTGCCAGACGTCCATGACAATGACGGTGATCCAGGCGTCGAACGGGTCGTTGACATAGTTGTAGTCGAAGCCGAGCGCCCGCAGCGTATATCCGAGCAGGCCGATATCGACGCGGCCGAACACCTGCCAGATCGTGCCGACAACGTTCCACGGGATGAGCAGCGGCAGCGCCATCAGCACCAGGCAGACCGGAACGCCCCAGCCCTTCTTCGGCATGTTGAGCGCGATGAAGATGCCGAGCGGAATCTCGATGACCAGGATGATGGCCGAGAAAATCAGGTTGCGGCCCATCGCTTCCCAAAACCGGTCGGAATGCAGGATTTCCTCAAACCATTCCGAACCCGCCCAGAAGAAGACGTTGTTGCCGAAAGTGTCCTGCACCGAATAATTCACGACCGTCATCAGCGGGATGATCGCCGAGAAGGCCACCAGCAACAGCACCGGCAGCACCATGAACCAGGCCTTGTTGTTCCAGGTCCTTTCCATGCTCAGCCTCCCATCTCGACGCGCCAGGAATCGGCATAGATGTTGATGCCGGCCGGGTCGAAAGCGATCTTCGGATCGGCGGGAATGTCCTCGTCCTCGCCGATGATCGCCGCGATGTCGCGGCCTTCGAAGCTGGCGCGCACCACCTTGTGGCGGCCGATATCCTCGACCTTGCGGATTGAAACCGGCATGCCGCTGGCGCCAAGCCTGACATATTCGGGGCGGATGCCGAGCTCGATCGCACCGGTGATCCCGGCCTTGGGCGCGCCCGGCAATTCGATCGTCTGGCTGCCGAGCCGCGCGCTCCTGCCTTCGACCGCGACCGGCATGACGTTCATGCCCGGCGAGCCGATGAAATAGCCGACGAATGTATGCTTGGGGCGCTCGAACAGTTCGGCTGGCGAGCCGATCTGAACGATCTCGCCCTCATACATGACGACGACGTTTTCGGCGAAGGTGAGCGCCTCGGTCTGGTCGTGCGTGACGTAGACCATGGTGAAGCCGAAGCGCCTGTGCAACTGCTTCAACTGCGAACGCAGCACCCATTTCATATGCGGGTCGATGACGGTCAGCGGCTCGTCGAACAGGATCGCGTTGACATCGGAGCGCACCAGCCCACGTCCGAGCGAGATCTTCTGCTTCTGGTCAGCCGTCAGCCCCCTCGCCTTTCGCTTGGCCATGTCGGCCAGACCGGTCATGTCAAGGGTTTCACGCACCTTGCGGTCGACGTCGGGTTCCGCAACGCCGCGGTTGCGCAGCGGGAAGGCCAAATTGTCGTAGACGGTCATGGTGTCGTAGATGACCGGGAACTGGAACACCTGAGCTATATTGCGCTCCTGCGTCGACAGATTGGTCACGTCCTTGCCGTCGAACAGAAGCTCGCCGTGCGACGGATACAACAGGCCGGAAATGATGTTGAGCAGCGTGGTCTTGCCGCAGCCCGACGGCCCCAGCAGCGCATAGGCGCCGCCGTCCTCGAAGGCGTGATGCACCTCCTTCAGCGCATAGTCCTTGTCCGACTTCGGATGCGGCCCGTAGGCGTGGCGGATGTGATTGCAGTCGATGCGCGCCATGTGCCCTCCTCCTCAAGCCGCCAGCATCTGTGGCGGCGCGGCCGAGCGGCCGTTCGCGTCGAACACCATGATGTGCCGCGGGTCGATGAACACCTCGATGGTCTGGTCCGGCTCGAACACCAGGATGCCGTGCTCAAGCATGACCCAGCGGACATCGGCGAAGTCGAGATGCACGAAACTTTCAGAACCGGTGATCTCGGTGACCGAGACCTTGGCTCTCACCGCCACCGCCGACGGGCTCGGCCGGGCAAGGGAGAGATGGTGGGGCTGGAAGCCGATCGTGTAACTCGTATCGGCAATACCGACGAGTTCAGCCGGCACCGGGAGGCTCACCCCACCTTCAAGAAGGAAGCTCGAACCGCTCTTCTTCAGCACGATCGTGTTGAGCGGCGGATCGGCGAACGTCCTGGCCGTGACAAGGTCGTTCGGCCTGCGGAAGACGTCGATCGTCGGGCCGAATTGGGTGATGCGGCCTTCGGAAAGCGTCGCCGTGTTGCCGCCGAGCAGCAAGGCTTCGTGCGGCTCGGTCGTGGCGTAGACGAAGATGGTGCCGGTTGCCGCAAAAATCTTCGGCAATTCCGCGCGCAACTCCTCGCGCAGCTTGTAGTCGAGGTTGGCGAGCGGCTCGTCGAGCAGCACGAGGCTGGCGTTCTTGACGATGGCGCGTGCCAGCGCGGTGCGCTGCTGCTGGCCGCCGGAGAGGCTGAGCGGCGTGCGGTCGAGAAAGGGCGTCAGCTTGAGAAGGGCTGCGGCATTGCGTACCTCCTTGTCGATCTTTGCCCGCTCGGCACCGGCCACCCTCAGCGGCGAGGCGATATTCTCGTAAACGGTCATAGCCGGATAGTTGATGAACTGCTGGTAGACCATGGCGACGTTGCGCTTCTGCACCGGGATGCCGGTGACATCCTTGCCATCGAACCAGACCGAGCCGGATGTCGGCACGTCAAGGCCGGCCATCAGCCGCATCAGGCTGGTCTTGCCGGAAAGCGTCGGCCCGAGCAGGACGTTGAGCGAGCCGTGCTGAAGCGTCAGCGACACGTCGCGTATGTGCTCCGCCGCGCCGACCGTCTTCGACACGTTTTTCAGTTCCAGCATGATGCCTCCTCCCAGGCTTTCTGCATGACTATTCGGCAGCCGCGACATGGCGCCGGCTTATCCCGCGCATGAATTCGTCGAGCGCTGCCGCCTGCTCGCGGCTCAGTTGCAGGCCGCGCTTGGTCCTGCGCCACAATACATCTTCGGCCGTCATCGCCCATTCATTTTGAACGAGGTAGCGCACCTCGGCCTCGTAGAGATCGGCGCCAAAGTTGCGGCCAAGGTCGGCATTCGACCTGGCGAGGCCCAGCAGCATCCTTGCGCGAGTCCCGTAAAGCCGGGTCAGGCGGCGCGCCAGACGCGCATCGAGGAACGGATAGGCCGTCTTCAGTTTCGCCACTTCGGCGTCGAAGCCGCGCGCCGGGAAATCGCCGCCCGGCAGCGGCGCGTTTGCCGTCCACGGCTTGCCGCGCTTGCCGAGTAAACCCTCGATTTTCTCGAGCATCGATTCCGAAAGCCGGCGATAGGTGGTGATCTTGCCGCCGAAGGTGTTGACGATCGGCGCCGTGCCTTCGCCGCCGTCGGTCTTCAACACATAGTCGCGGGTCGCTTCCTGCGCCTTCGAGGCGCCGTCGTCATAAAGCGGGCGCACGGCGGAATAGGTCCAGACGATGTCCGAACGCTTGACCGGTTGCGCGAAATATTCGCTCGCCGCAGCACAGAGGTAATCGATCTCGGCATCGCTGATCTTCACGTCGCGCGGGTCGCCGGAAAAGTCTTGGTCGGTGGTGCCGATCAGCGTGAACTCTTCTTCGTAGGGGATGGCAAAGATGATGCGGCCATCCTTGTTCTGAAAGAAATAGGCGCGCGGATCGTCGAATTTCTTGCTGATGACGATATGGCTGCCCTGTACCAGCCGGACATTGTGCACGTCGTTCAAGCCGACGGTAGCTGACAGCACGTGGTCGACCCATGGGCCCGCGGCGTTGACCAAAAGCCGCGCCTTGACCTCCTCGGTGTCGCCGGTCTGCGTGTTTTGCAGCCTGACCGTCCAAAACTCGCCTTCACGGCGTGCGCCGACGACTTTCGTGCGGGTTCGGATCGTTGCGCCGCGATCGGCGGCGTCGCGGGCGTTCAACGCCACCAGCCGCGCATCGTTGACCCAGCCGTCGGAATATTCGAAGGCCTTGCGAAACAACGGCTTCAGCGGCTTGCCGGCTGGGTCGTTCGCCATGTCCAGCGTCTTGGTCGCCGGCAGCAATTTGCGCCCGCCAATGTGGTCGTAGAGGAAAAGGCCGAGCCTGATCAGCCAGGCCGGGCGCAGGCCCTTGGCATAGGGCAGCACGAAGCGCATCGGCCAGATGATGTGCGGCGCGTTCTTCCAGAGGATCTCGCGCTCCATCAGCGCCTCGCGCACCAGGCGGAACTCATAGAACTCCAGATAGCGCAAGCCGCCATGGATCAGTTTGGTCGAGCCCGAGGACGTGCCGCTGGCCAGATCGTTCATCTCGGCAAGGAACACCGAGAAGCCGCGCCCAACCGCATCGCGGGCAATGCCGCAGCCGTTGATACCGCCACCGATGACGAAGATGTCATGGATCGGGGATGCGCTCACAAAAAGTCCTCCCGGATTTCGCATTGCAGCATTTTTAGGTTTTTACGAAACCGTGTCGGGATTATTTCGAAATAGGAACGAATGTCAAACGAAATCTAAACAGCGGGAGTTGCCGCAACGGCACCATCAACGGTCCCATCTAGGAGAGCGAGGTTTCGATCAGTTGAACCTCTGCTTCCTGGCAGATCTTGCGCACCGACGGGATGTCGCAGCGGTCGGTGATGAAAGTGTTGACCTGCGACAAGTGGCCGATGCGAACCGGCGCCGTCCGCTCGAACTTGGTCTGGTCGGAAACGAGGATGACATGCCGGGCATTGGCGATGATCGCCTGCGCCACCTTCACCTCGCGAAAATCGAAATCGAGCAACGCACCGTCATGGTCGATCGCCGAGGCGCCGATCACCGCGTAGTCGACTTTGAACTGCCTGATGAAATCGACCGCCGCCTCGCCGACCACACCGCCGTCGGAACCCCGCACGACGCCGCCGGCAATAACAACTTCGATGGAAGGATATATGCGCATCCTGTTCGCAACATTGATATTATTGGTGATGACCATCAGGCCGGCATGATCGAGAAGCGCCTTGCTGACCGACTCCGTCGTGGTGCCGATATTGATGAACAGCGAGGCGTTGTCCGGGATCAGCCTGGCTGCGGCGCGGCCGATCGCCTCCTTCTCGTCGGCGGCGATCTTGCGCCTCGCCTCATATTCCATGTTTTCGATGCCGGACGGGAACAGCGCCCCGCCATGGATACGGGAAAGCAGGCGCTGGTCGCACAGATCGTTGAGGTCCTTGCGGATGGTCTGCGGCGTCACGTTGAAATGCGTTGCCAGATCCTCGACCAGCACGCGGCCATTGTCCTTGGCCATCTGGATGATCTCGGAATGACGCGGCGACAGATACATTGGGGACCTTCCGTTTTCGTTTTCCTTGTCTATAGCGAAAAACGAAAGCGGTGAAAAGGCATGGGGCGGCTAACGAAAAATGCATGCGTCCAAAGACAAACCTCGACGCAACTTCGCCGACCAATTCAGGCCAGCCGGCGGGAGATTTCGGTGATGACCCCGAATGCGGTGTCGACATCCGCCGCCGTCGTCTCGAACTGGCCGACCTGAAAGCGGATCGCGACCTGCCCGTCCACCCGTGTCTGCGTCAGGTAGATGCGGCCATCGTCGTTGATCGCGTTGACCAGCCGCAGGTTGTGTTCGTCCGAATCGGTGCCGGCCGCCCGATGCCGGAACGAGAACAGCGACAGCATCGGCTCCGAGGCGATCTCGAAATCCGGTTCCCTGGCCAGCCGCTCGGCCAGCCCTTCGCTCCAGGCGACATGGTTGCGGATCATGGTCCGCAGATTTTCCAGCCCGTGGGCGCGCAGCAGGAACCAGAGTTTCAGTGCGCGAAAGCGCCGCCCGAGCGGCACCGACCATTCGGAATAGTTGATGATGCCGTCGCGCCCATGCGTCTCCAGGTAGTCCGGTTTGATGGCCAGCGTCCGCACCAGGTCTTCCGGCCGGCGGATGAACTGCACCGAGCAGTCGAACTGCGCGCCCAGCCATTTGTGCGGGTTGAAGACGATGGAATCCGCCTGCTCCACGCCCGCCCAGAAATGCCGGTATTCCGGACATATCATCGCCGATCCGGCCCAGGCGGCATCGACATGCAGATAGAGGCCGTGCCGTTTCGCCACCGCGGCGACGCCGGCGATATCATCGGTGCCGCCGGTGCTGGTGCCGCCGACGCAGGCGATGATGCCGGCCGGCAGCATGCCCGCCTGCCGGTCGGCAACGACAGCCGATTCGAGAGCTGCGACATCCATGGCGCGAAAGCGGCCGGCAACCGGAATACGCACGAGATTGTCCTCGCCGACGCCCGACACCCAGATCGCCCGGTCGATGGAGGTGTGGACCTGATCGGAAGAATAGACGCGCAATATCGGCTGGCCTTGCAGGCCCTTCTTGTTGCCCTGCCAGTCGAGCGCGCGCTCGCGCATGGTGAGCACGGCGGCGAGCGTCGCCGACGATGCCGAATCCTGCATGACGCCGGAAAACCCTTCCGGCAGGCCAAGCGCCTGACGCATCCAGTCGACGACGCGCGTCTCGAGTTCGGTCGCTGCCGGCGAAGTTTGCCAGAGCATGCATTGCGCGGCCATAACCGAGACCAGATATTCGGCCACCACCGAGACCGGTGCGGCATTGGCCGGGAAATAGGCGAAGAAGCGCGGATGCTGCCAATGCGTCATGCCGGGCAGGATTTTGCGCTCGAAGTCGGCGAAGATTGCCTGCATCGTTTCGCCATGTTCCGGCGGCGAGACGTCGATGCTTCTGGAGATTTCGCCCGGTTCGACGAGCGGCCGCACCGGTCTTTCGCGAAGTGTGCTCCTGTAGTCGGCACCCCATTCGGCCGCGCGGAGCGACCATTCCCGGAATTCGTTGCTATTCATCTTGCTCTCCGTCGCATCGGGCCTAGCGATCAAAGAGCACGAAAAACGGAGGCTTTCACTCGGGAAAGTCAGGCAGGCTCGCAAAAGCAGCCTTCAGTGCATTCGACCAGCCGTCCGAGATCGTCCGATAATATTGGTCGTCCTGGGCGATCCGCTTCTTCAGGCTGACCTTGAAGGCGTCCTTTTCGTAGAACAGCAGGTCGAGCGGCAGACCGACCGACAGGTTCGATTTCAGCGTCGAGTCGAACGACACCAGCAGCAGTTTCACCGTCTCGGCGAAACTCATCGCCTTCTCATAGGCGCGGATGATGATCGGCTTGCCGTATTTGGTCTCGCCGATCTGGAAGAACGGCGTGTCTTCGGTCGATTCGATGAAATTGCCTTCCGGGTAGATCATGAACAGCCGCGGCGCGCTGCCCTTGATCTGGCCGCCGAGGATGAAGGAGGCATTGAAGTAAGAATCGGCCTTTTCGCCCGCCGGCGACGAACTGGCGATGACTTCCTTGACGGTGTCGCCGACCAGCCGCACCGTCTGGTACATGGACGGCGTTTCAAGCAGCGTGGCGTGGCGATCGGCCACCGCCTTGGTGCGCTCGTCGAGCAGGCTGACGACAGCTTGCGTCGTCGCCAGATTGCCGGCCGACATCAGCACGATGACGCGCTCGCCCGGCTGCTCCCAGACATGCATCTTCTTGAAGGTAGAGATCGAATCCATGCCGGCATTGGTGCGCGTGTCCGACATGAACACGAGCCCGCGATCGATCTTCAAGCCGACGCAATAGGTCATCGAATCCCTTTGGCAGCAAATCTTGCCGGGGATTACTGCTCCACGGTGACGGTCACCGCAAGCTGTTCTTCCGCTTGTCCCAGTCGAATTCCTGAAACGGGCGTGGCATCGCGGTAATCACGGCCGGTTGCCACCTTCACATAGCGTTCGTCGGGCGAAATGCCGTTGGCGACGTCGAACGCGACCCAGCCAAGGCCCGCAACATGCGCTTCGGCCCAGGCATGGCTCGCCGCCTGCTCGACCGCCGCATCCATCATCAAATAGCCGCTGACGTAGCGGGCCGGAAACCCCATGGCCCGCGCGGCGGCGGCAAAGATGTGGCTGTGGTCCTGGCAGACGCCGGTCTTGAGCGCCAGCGCGTCCTCGGCCGGGGTCGCCGCGTTGGTGGTGCCCGGCGTATAGGCGACGCGCTCGCCGATCACCGCCATCAGCCGGTGCAACCTTTCGATATCGGCCCCCTCGCCGACCGAGGCCGCGAGTTCGCGAATACCGCCGCCTATCGTGGTCAACGGCGTTTCCTGGCCAAACAACCACAGCGGCGCGAAGCCCTGATGTGGCCCGCTGACGCCTGATGTGTCGCGTGTCACCACCTCGCCCGATGCCTCGACGGTGATGAAATCGCGCTCACCTTCGACGCTCAAAAGCCGCGTGTCGTTGCCGAAATGGTCGGTGAAGCGCACCTCTTCGCGTGCCCCTTCGATCTTCAGCGCCCAGGACAAGACGGTCTGTGTCGGTCCGCTCACTGGAAGCAGCCGCAGCCGCTGTAACAGATAGTGCACCGGCGCATCGTAGCGGTACTCGGTCCGGTGAGTGATCTTCAGCCGCATTGCTCTCGTCCCCTGAGCATGATCTTTCCCGGAAACCGGCTTCCACTTTCCGGGATCATGCTCAATTAAACCTGTAGTCCTGCGCGATCTCGTCGCCGAGCCTGATGTTGTCGCGGATGAAATTGGCCAGGAATTCATGCAGGCCGGCGTCGAATATGTCCTTGATCGAGCCGGCGGCCAGCATGGCCTGGGTCTTGCCGGCTGTCACATGACAGGCATGGCGCTCACCATAATCGTCGCCCAGGAATCTGAGATGCTCCGTCAGGAAACGGTAGCAGAAGGTCAGCGAGCGCGGCATGCGAACGTTGAGGATCAGATAGTCGGCAATGTTGCTCGGCTTGTAGTCGGCCTCGTAGACCCAGCGATAGGAGCGATGCGCCGACACCGAACGCAGGATCGATTCCCACTGGTAGTTGTCGAGCGTGGAGCCGACCCACGAGATCGACGGCAACAGCACGTAGTATTTCACGTCCAGGATGCGCGCCGTATTGTCGGCGCGTTCGACATAAGTGCCGAGCTGCGAGAAATCGAAGATCTCGTTGCGCAGCATGGTACCGTAGAACGAGCCGCGGATCAGTGCCGTTTCGCGCTTGATCGCGTCGAGCACGCTGGGTAGGTCGCGTTCGTCGATCGGCTTGGCCAGCATGCGCTTGAGCGACATCCAGGCTTCGTTGATGCTCTCCCAGGTCTCGCGCGTCAATGCGGTGCGCACCATGCGGGCATTGTTACGGGCCGTTTCGATCGACGTCATCGTGCTCGACGGGTTGGATGTGTCGCGCAGCAGGAAATCGGCAACGTTGGCGGCGGTATAGTCCTGATATTTCTGCGTGAAGGCGGCGTCCGAACCGGCACTGAGCAGCACCGAATTCCACTCTTCGGAAGCGTTCTGGGTTCGGGTCAGCGCCATGCGCAGCCCGGCATCGACCAGCCGCGCCATGTTTTCCGCCCGCTCGATGTAGCGGTTCATCCAGTAGAGCCCGTTGGCGGTGCGGCCGAGAAGCATTCTACGCGGTCCTTCGGACGGTGAGTAGTGAATGGTGAATGGTGAATGGCCAAATTTTTCCAGGGCACGACGCCGCGTGCTTCACTTCAGGGCATTTCACCAACATCAACGACATGTCATCCTTATCTATTCACTATTCACTATTCACTATTCACTATTCACTATTCACTATTCACTATTCACTACTCGCTTTTCCCTACTCTCTACTTCCCACTCTAATCATCCAGCACCCAAGTATCCTTCGTTCCGCCGCCCTGGGACGAATTGACCACCAGCGAGCCTTCCTTCAGCGCCACACGCGTCAGCCCGCCCGGCACGATCTGGATGCGATCAGATACCAGCACGTAGGGCCTGAGATCGACATGGCGCGGCGCCAGTCCCTTGTCGGTCAGAATCGGACAGGTCGACAATGCCAGCGTCGGCTGGGCGATGTAGTTCGACGGTTTTGCCGCGAGTTTCTTGGAAAAATCCTCGCATTCCTTCTTGGTTGCCGCCGGCCCGACCAGCATGCCGTAGCCGCCGGAGCCATGCACCTCCTTCACCACCAGCTCGTCGATATGTTCGAGCACGTATTTCAGGCTGTCCGGCTCCGAGCAACGCCAGGTCGGGATGTTGCCGAGGATCGCTTTACGACCGGTGTAGAATTCAACGATCTCGGGCATGTAGGAATAGATCGCCTTGTCGTCCGCGATGCCGGTTCCCGGGGCATTGGCGATGGTGATGTTGCCGGCACGGTAGACATCCATGATGCCCGGCACACCCAGTGCCGAGTCCGGACGGAAGGTCAGCGGATCGAGGAAAGAATCGTCCACCCTTCGATAAAGCACGTCGATCTGCTTGTAGCCTTCGGTCGTGCGCATCGCGACGTGGCCATCGATGACGCGCAGATCCTGCCCCTCGACAAGCTGCACACCCATCTGGTCGGCAAGGAAGGCATGTTCGAAATAGGCGGAGTTGAAGCTGCCCGGCGTCAGCACGGCAATGGTCGGCGCGCCCTTGGTGCCTTGCGGCCGCACTGCCGCCAGCGACTGGCGCAAGAGCTGCGGATAGTTTTCCACCGGCCGCACCTTGATCTGCTGGAACAGCTCGGGAAAGAGCTGCATCATCGTCTCGCGGTTCTCCAGCATGTAGGAGACGCCGGACGGCGTGCGCGCATTGTCCTCCAGCACGTAGAATTCGTTCTCGCTGATGCGAACGATATCGACGCCGATGATATGGGTGTAGACGCCGGCCGGCGGCCTCACTCCGATCATCTCCGGCAGGAATGCCTCGTTCTTGGCGATCAATTCCTTGGGGACGCGCCCGGCGCGCAAAATCTCCTGGCGGTGGTAGATATCGTCGAGAAAGGCGTTCAGCGCCTGGACGCGCTGCTCGATGCCTTGCGTCAGCCGTCGCCATTCATTGCCGGAAATGATGCGCGGAACGATGTCGAAGGGGATAAGGCGCTCGGAGGCTTCCTGCTCGCCATAGACGGCAAAGGTGATGCCGGTCTTGCGAAAGACGCGTTCGGCGTCCTGCATCTTTTCGGTAAGCCTGGCCGGATCCTGCTCCTTCAGCCAGCGATCGTAAGCCGAATACGGTTTTCTCAATCCGGAGATTTCCGGAAGCATTTCGTCGAACGCTGCCAATCGCTTACTCCCTGTGAGGCCATTTCACTGGCGTCACCGGAGAAAATCAAGCGCAATCGGTGATTTGGAGGATGTTGGCGATCAGTATGTCGCGACCTGCCTAAAATTAGGGCAGCGCCGATATGGCTGGGTCAGGCTTTGCCTTGTGCCCGGGCAGGTGGCAGGCGTCGCTCAGAGACTGTTTCGAAATTCGCTCTGGCGAGTCATATGGTGGTGGTTTCGAGAACCGGCGAGCAGCGGACATTAGAGCGCCGCGCGTCCAATTGGACGCGCAAAGGACGCTCTAACACACTGCATTTGCGCATGATCCTTTCCGGAAACCGAAATCGGTTTCCGGGGTCATGCGCTGGTCCGTGAGCACCGGAAGCGCAGAAAACGCCATCAGATGGCCGCCAGAGTAGAGTTTCCAAACGGTCTCTCAGAACGCCCGGAAGGTGACGACCGTAAACGTGTCCTTGATGCCGGGAAGAATCTGCACCTTCTCGTTGACGAAGTGGCCGATGTCTTCATCGTCGTCGACATAGAATTTGGCGAGCAGATCGTAGTCGCCGGCTGTCGAGTAGATTTCCGAGGCGATCTCGGCATCGGCCAATGCGCCGGCAACGTCATAGGACTTGCCCAGATCGCACTTTATCTGCACGAAAAATGCCTTCATTGCCCGATCCTGCTCAGCTTGCCCGCTTAGGCCGCCCTTGTGGCAGACTGCCGCCCGGCTTTCAAGCATCAGGACAGCGCTCAGGCAGAAACCGACCTGGGGGAAGCCTTAGTGCAGCCAAACGGCGGATGTACGCGGGCGCTGAAACCGTGCATCTCTGCTGAGCACCTGAGGGCTCGATCACATCGCCGGGATATCGCCCCTAGCCCAGCCCTCGGAAATCTCTGCCGCCCGCGCCTCGAACGCGCCGGCTTCGATGGCGGCACGAATATCCTGCATCAGCTTCTGGTAGTAGGAAAGATTGTTCCAGGTCAGAAGCATCGCTCCCAACGCCTCTTGCGAGCGGACCAGATGATGCAGGTAGGCGCGTGAATAACCTCTGGCGGCCGGGCAGTCGCTCTCCTCGTCCAGCGGCCGCCGATCGTCGGCATGGCGGGCGTTGCGCAGATTGACCTTGCCGCGCCTTGTATAGGCGAGGCCATGACGGCCGGCGCGTGTCGGCATCACGCAATCGAACATGTCGATGCCGCGCGCCACCGATTTCAATATGTCGTCGGGCGTGCCGACACCCATCAGATAGCGCGGCCTGCCCGCCGGCAGCTCCGGGCAGGTGATGTCGAGCATTTCGAGCATCACCGCCTGCGGCTCGCCGACCGCCAGCCCGCCAATCGCGTAGCCCTTGAGGTCCATCGCTTTCAGCGCCTGCGCCGAGCGCAGCCGCAGGGCCGCTATGTCGCCGCCCTGGACGATGCCGAACATCGCCTTGCCCGGCTGGTCGCCGAACGCCGTCCTGCAACGCTCGGCCCAGCGCAGCGACAGCTCCATCGCCCGCTCGATCTCCTTCTCCATGGCCGGCAGCGCGGTGCATTCGTCGAGCTGCATCTGAATGTCGGCGCCGAGCAGTCCCTGGATTTCGATCGAGCGCTCGGGCGACATCTCATAGGCGGCGCCGTCGATATGGGAGCGGAAGGTGACGCCCTTTTCGGTCAGTTTCCTCAGCTTCGACAGCGACATCACCTGGAAGCCGCCGCTGTCGGTCAGGATCGGGTGCGGCCAGCGGGCGAATTCATGCAGACCGCCAAGCCGCGCCACACGCTCGGCGCCCGGCCGCAGCATCAGATGATAGGTGTTGCCAAGGATGATGTCCGAGCCGACGCCGCGCACCTGATCCATATACATGGTCTTGACCGTGCCGCCGGTGCCGACCGGCATGAAGGCCGGCGTACGGATTTCTCCGCGCGGCATGGTGATGGAGCCGCGCCGCGCTTTGCCGTCGGTCGCCAGAACCTTGAAGGTGAACGCTTTAGTCATTGAATTCCTTGTTCTATACCGGGCGCGCGTCCATCGTTCTCCTGCTTGAGCAGCAGACTTGCATCTCCGTAGGAGTAGAACCTGTAGCGATTCTCGATGGCATGCGCATAGGCCGCACGCATCGTTTCCAGACCGCAAAACGCCGAAACCAGCATGAACAGCGTCGAGCGCGGCAGATGGAAATTGGTCATCAGCATGTCGGCGGCCTTGAAGCGATAGCCGGGTGTGATGAAGATATCGGTCGGACCCGACCATCCAGCCAGCATGCCGTCCTTCCGCGCGGCGCTCTCCAGCAGGCGTAACGATGTCGTGCCGACGGCGATGATGCGCCCGCCACGCGCCTTTGCCGCGTTCAGCGCCCTGGCGGTTTCCGGACTGACCGAACCGATCTCGGCATGCATCTTGTGATCGGCGGTGTCGTCGACTTTCACCGGCAGGAACGTGCCGGCGCCGACATGCAGGGTGACGAAGCGCCGTTCGACGCCCTTGGCATCGAGGGCGGCGAAAAGCTCGGGCGTGAAATGCAGGCCGGCAGTGGGGGCAGCCACAGCCCCCTCGTCCCTGGCATATATGGTCTGGTAGTCGCTGCGGTCGCGTTCGTCGTCGTCGCGCTTCGAAGCGATATAAGGCGGCAGCGGAATGTGGCCGACGGCGTGCAGCGCCTCGTCGAGAAACGCACCTGAGAGGTCAAAACCAAGCAAAGCCTCGCCGGCCTCGCCTTTTTCGATCACCGTGGCATCGAGCTGGCCGAGAAAGCAGGAATTGGCGTCATGGCCGAAATGGATGCGGTCACCGGCGGCGATGCGCTTGCCCGGCCGCATGAAAGCCAGCCAGCGGTCCGGCGCCACCCGCATGTGCAGCGTGGCTTCGATTTGCGCCGCCGCTTCGCCGCGCCGCCTGATGCCCTTCAACTGTGCCGGAATGACCTTGGTGTCGTTGAAGACCAGCACGTCACCGGTCTCGAGCAGCGACGGCAGCTCGCGCACCGTCCGGTCCTCAAGTCCCTCACCCGGTCTGACAACCAGCATTTTGGCGCTGTCGCGCGGTTCCGCCGGTCGAAGCGCGATGCGCTCCTCCGGCAGATCGAAGTCGAATAGATCGACGCGCAAGAAAACCCCGCCTCAAAATTCCGGGCAGGTCACCGCCCAGGCGCCAACACCGTCGATGCTCAGCGTGCCGCCCATTGCGAAATTGGACTGTTCGCTGGCCTTGACCAGTCGCAATTTGGCTACGATCGAGCTGATGCCCTCATCGGTGAGATCGATCGCCATCTGCTGGTCGTCCTCGAATGCCTGTCCGACGATGACTTTCGTCGAACCCGGCTGACCGTCGGTGGTCCAGTTCCTGCCGCCGGCATCAAGCCATACGCGCGCAACCGCGATGACGGCAGTGTGCCCCATCAGGACGTCGATCGATGCCGCGTTGCCCTCAGCGCTGCAAACAATCGATTCTGTCGCCAGCGCCGGAGTAGCCGCCGCGACAAGCATCAGAGTGATCGCCGCGACAGCTCGGTAGGTCATTTTACGTCGGCCGCCACCTTCAGCGACACGATCTTGTCGGGATCCGGCACCGGCTCGCCGCGCTTGATCTTGTCGACATTGTCCATGCCTTCGATGACCTGGCCCCAGACCGTGTATTGGCGGTTGAGGAAGGCGGCATCGTCGAAGCAGATGAAGAATTGCGAATTGGCCGAGTTCGGGTTCTGCGAGCGCGCCATCGAGCAGGTGCCGCGGCCATGGTTGGCGTTGGAGAACTCCGCCTTCAGGTCGGGCTTGTCGGAGCCGCCGGTGCCGGCACGCGCCGGTGCGAAAGAGGGTTTGCTGGAATTGCCGAATTTCACGTCGCCGGTCTGTGCCATGAAACCGTCGATGACGCGGTGGAACACCACGCCGTCATAAGCGCCTTCGCGCGCCAGTTCCTTGATGCGGCCGACATGGCCAGGCGCCAGATCGGGAAACAGTTCGATGACGACCTTGCCCTTGGTCGTTTCCATGATGAGCGCGTTCTCGCGGTCCTTGATCTCGGCCATGTCAGAATATCCTTTTGAAATAAATGGGTTTACTTGCCGTCGGCGGCGATGCGCACCTTGATCATGCGATCGGGATCGGTGACGACCCCGTTCTGCGCCGCGTCGCCTTTCTTGATCTTGTCCACCAACTCCATGCCGTTCTCGACATTGCCGACGATGGTGTACTGGCCATCGAGCGGCGGCGCCGGCGCGAACATGATGAAGAACTGCGAATTGGCGGAATCCGGGTCCTGCGAGCGGGCCATCCCGACCACGCCGCGCTGATAGCGCTCGGTCTGAGAGAATTCGGCCGGCAGGTCGGGAAGATCGGAACCGCCGGTGCCGACAGCGTCGGCGCTGAAGCCGTTCTTCATGTTGCCGAACTTCACGTCGCCGGTCTGCGCCATGAAGCCGTCGATGACACGGTGGAAAGCGACGTTGTCATAAGCGCCCTGGCGCACCAGCTTCTTGATCTGCTCGACATGCTTCGGCGCGAGATCGGGCCTGAGCGCGACGGTCACGTCGCCGTCCTTAAGCGTGATGATTATCGTGTTTTCCGGATCGGCGGCGAACGCCGAAACGGAGGCGGTCACAAGACCGAAAAGAACGACAAAACAGGTGGCGAGCCTTTTGAGCTGCATGGATCTTTCTCCGAAAACCTTTGTTTCACGCATGTCGTTGCCCCAAACCGGGTTCCACGTTTGGGCGACATGCATTATTTCGCAAATTTGGCGGTGAGTGCGCCAGCCACGGCCGCCGGCACGAAGGGGCGAATGTCGCCGCCCATCGAGGCTATCTGACGGACAAGTGTGGCGGTAATGGTTCGCACCGAAGGGCTGGCGGGCAGAAAAACCGTCTGCAGTTCCGGCGCCATGGTCTCGTTCATACCGGCCATCTGCATCTCGTAGTCGAGATCGGTGCCGTCGCGCAGGCCACGGATCATGATCGAGGCGCCCTGCTTCCTGGCAGCGTCGATGACCAGCCCGTCGAAAGCGACGACCTTGATGCGCGCGCCGTCGCGGCCGAATTCGGCCTTCGTCGCAGCTTCGATGAGGCCGACCCGCTCCTCGAACGAGAACAGCGGTTTCTTGCCGGGATGAATGCCGATCGCTGCATAGACGGTGTCCGCCACAGCCAGCGACGCCTTCAGCACGTCGAGATGGCCGTTGGTCGGCGGGTCGAAGGAGCCGGCATAAAGGGCGATGCGTTCGGTCATGGCAGGTGCTTCTAGCGAGCCTCTCTCGCAAAGGCAAATCCGATCGGCGAGCCGCCAATGCAAGTCGCCGCAAACGCCTGCCTTCGGGGCCTGACCCGAGGTGCACAGCCGTTTGGAACAACGGCATCCACCCAAAACAGGACTTCAAAGCGCATCGCCTGAGCCACGGTAATCGCGATGCGCTTTGAGTGAACCTTTTGGCCGAGATGAACGACCAATGAATGGGCCGATCACGATGGCTTCACGCAGCCTTCATTAGATTGCAGCTTCAGAAGATGAAACCAAAATCCCATTTGATCGTTGCTAGGTGCAGGAGAACACGCACATGCTGATCTACATGCTCGCCACCGCAATGACCGTCGCCATGCTGATCGCCACCGTATTCGGGCTGCATCAGGAAGCAGAGCGCGTCCGCGCCAAGTCCAATGCCAAGCGATTCGGAGGCTTCGGTATCCGCAAGCCTTCACGCCACTTCTAGACCGGTCGCCCCCTGTTGACGGCGCCGGTCCATCGGGCCGGCATCGCCCATCAAGACCTACTCGGCGTTCAAGACCTACTCGGCGTTATTGTCCGAGCCAGCGCCTTCGATACCGGTATCCAGAGTTGCGTCGCCCTCGACACTCTCTTCGGCTTCCTCGTCCGACTGCGGTTCCGTTATCCGCTCCACCGAAACGACCTTCTCGCCGTCGGCCGTGTTGAAGATGGTTACGCCCTTGGTGGCGCGGCTGGCGAAGCGAATTCCGTTGACCGGCACCCGGATGACGGTGCCGCCATCCGAGACAAGCATGATCTGGTCGTCATTGCCGACCGGGAAAGTCGCCACCAGGCGGCCGATCTCAGCCACTTTCGACACATCGGTGGCGCGGATGCCCTTGCCGCCGCGCCCTATCTGGCGGAAATCATAGGAAGACGAGCGCTTGCCGTAGCCATATTCCGTCACCGTCAGCACAAACTGCTCGTGTGCCTTGAGGAATTCGTAGCGCTCGTCGGAAAGCTCCGTCTCCTCGCCGACCTCCTCATTGGTGAGCTGGAAGTCTTCGTCCTCGCCCGCCGCAATGCCGGCGGCGAGCCGCCGTTCGGCCGCCACCCGCTTGAGATAAGCGGCGCGCTCGGCCGGCGACGCATCGACATGTTCGATCACCGCCATCGAGATCACCCGGTCGCTGGCAGCCATGGCGATGCCGCGCACGCCGACCGAGTTGCGGCTCTGGAAAACGCGCACGTCGCTGACCGAGAAGCGTATGCACTGGCCGGAGCTTGCAGTCAGCAGCACGTCGTCATTGTCGGTGCAGGTCTCGACGCCGAGTATCTCGTCGCCCTCCTCTTCCAGCTTCATAGCGATCTTGCCGTTGCGGTTGACCTGGACGAAATCCGACAGCTTGTTGCGGCGCACCGTGCCGCGCGTCGTGGCGAACATCACGTCGAGCTCGCCCCAGCTGGTCTCGTCCTCGGGCAGCGGCATGATGGTGGTGATGCGTTCACCCTGCTCCAGCGGCAGCATGTTGATCAGCGCCTTGCCGCGCGACTGCGGGTTGCCGATCGGCAGGCGCCACACCTTTTCCTTGTAGACGATGCCGCGCGAGGAGAAGAACAGCACCGGCGTGTGCGTATTGGCGACAAACAGCCGGGTGACGAAATCCTCTTCCTTGGTCGACATGCCGGAGCGGCCCTTGCCGCCGCGGCGCTGCGCCCGATAGAGCGACAACGGCACACGCTTGATATAGCCGGAATGGCTGACCGTCACGACCATGTCCTCGCGCTGGATCAGGTCCTCGTCTTCCATATCCGCCCCGCCCTCGGACAGCTCGGTGCGGCGCGGCGTGCCGAACTCGTCGCGCACGGCGGCAAGCTCGTCCTTGACGATCTGCTGGATGCGCGCGCGGGACGACAAAATGTCAAGATAATCAACAATTTCCGCGCCGATCGTGTTCAACTCGTCGGCGATCTCGTCGCGGCCGAGCGCGGTCAGCCGCTGCAGGCGCAGTTCGAGGATGGCGCGCGCCTGTTCCTCGGACAGATTGTAGGTGCCGTCCTCGTTGATGCGGTGGCGCGGATCGTCGATCAGCAGGATCAGCGATTCGACGTCGCCGGAGGGCCAGCGCCGCTCCATCAACTGCTCGCGCGCCGTCTGCGGATCCGGCGCGCTGCGGATCAGCTTTATCACCTCGTCGATGTTGGCGACGGCTATGGCAAGGCCGACCAGCACATGGGCACGGTCGCGCGCCTTGCGCAGCAGGAATTTCGTGCGCCGGCTGATCACGTCCTCGCGGAAGGCGACGAACGCCTTCAGCATGTCGATCAGCGTCAGCAATTCCGGCTTGCCGCCGTTCAGCGCCACCATATTGGCGCCGAACGACGTCTGCAGCGGCGTGAAACGGTAGAGTTGGTTGAGGATGACGTCGGCGACCGCGTCGCGCTTCAGTTCGATGACGACACGGTAGCCCTGGCGGTCGCTCTCGTCGCGGATATCGGAAATGCCTTCGATGCGCTTGTCGCGCACCAGCTCGGCCATCTTCTCGATCATCGATGATTTGTTCACCTGGTAGGGAACTTCGGTGATGACGATCGATTCACGGTCGTTGCCGCGCGCCTCGACGTTGACGCGGCCGCGCATGACGATCGAGCCGCGGCCGGTCGAATAGGCGCTGTAGATGCCGGAGCGGCCGAGCACGATGCCGCCGGTCGGGAAATCCGGCCCTGGAATAATCTCCATCAGCGCCGGCAGATCGATCGCCGGATTGTCGATGAGGGCGATGGCGCCGTTGCAGACCTCGCCAAGATTGTGCGGCGGGATGTTGGTGGCCATGCCGACGGCGATGCCGCCGGAGCCGTTGACCAACAGGTTCGGAAAGCGCGCCGGCAGGACTTTCGGTTCGCTGCCGGACGCATCATAAGTGTCCTGGAAATCGACGGTGTCCTTGTCGATGTCTTCCAGCAACTCATGCGCGACCTTGGTCAGCCGCGATTCGGTGTAACGCATCGCCGCCGGCGGATCGCCGTCGATCGAGCCGAAATTGCCCTGCCCGTCGATCAGCGGCACGCGTAGCGACCAGTCCTGCGCCATCCGCACCAAGGCGTCGTAGATCGAGGCGTCGCCATGCGGATGGTATTTACCCATCACGTCGGCGACCGGGCGAGCCGACTTCACATATTTGCGGTTCCAGTGGTAGCCGCTCTCATGGGCGGCGTAGAGGATGCGGCGATGCACCGGCTTCAACCCGTCGCGCACGTCGGGCAGCGCACGGCTGACGATCACGCTCATCGCGTAATCGAGATAGGAGCGCTGCATCTCCTCGATTATGGATATCGGCTCGATGCCGGTGGGGCCGCCGTCAGCGCCGCGCGGTGTCTTCTGGTCGGTCAAATCAGGTCACAATCAAATCGGGAATCACTCGGTGCTTATATAGGAAGCCGGGCCGAAACTCCAACGTCCGCGGCAGTTTTCCAGTGGCGGTTTTTGTGGTGATTTCAAAAGGATATCACTGATTGCGACGATATGGCCGAGGCGCTTTCATGGCCGCCGAGGCAAAGCTCATTGTCAGGCCAATTTTTTGCTTCACAAAGCCGGAACCACGGACGCGTTCGGCAATTTATCGCCTCGCCGCCGGAGCCGGTAGGCACCGGGCGCCTCCCCCATCACGCGGCGGAAACGGCGGTTGAAGGTCGACAAATCGTTGAACCCAGCTTCGAAGGCGATCGTCGAGATCGCCTCGTCCGACATGCGCAGCCGCACCGCCGCCCTGTGCAGCCGGGTTTTCAGCACGAACTGGTAGGGCGTCATGCCCGCGACATGCCGGAAGCTGCGCAGGAAATGATAAGGACTGGTCGCCGTTTCGCTTGCAAGCTCGGCGAGCGAGACCGGCCTTTCGGCATCCTTTTCGATGCGCCGCACCGCCTCCGCAACGCGTTTCTGATCGCGGCGGCTCGGTGACCGGGCAGCGGACGTGACACCGGAGGCGACGGCTGCGCCGGCAATCCGCAGTCCGAGTTCCTCGAACGCCTCGATGTCGGCCATCTCGCGCGCGGCTTCCGCCTCGGCCAGCAGCCGTGCCAGCGCCGGCAAGGGCGGCAGAAGCGGCGTCTTGAAGGCCAGCTTCTTCGCGCCCGGCACATCGGCGACGATCTGCTCCATATAGGCCGGGCTGAAATGATAGGAGATGCAGCGGTCGCCGGCGCCATGCTCGTGCCCACACTCGTAGCAAGTGCGCGGGTTGCCGAGCAGAATTGCGCCCGGCGTCAACATCGCCGTGCCCTGGCGTGCGCGGTAGCGGAAGGTGCCGTTGGTCACCACTGCGACGCAGAAGTTGCGATGCTCTTCCTCGAACGGGCGATCAGCGACGCCGGCAGTGCAGACCACGTCCGACACCCGCCAGCCTTCTCCCGACGCCAGTGTATGCACGCTCCTCGTCATGGTCGAAAGATAGCAATTTTTCCCAAGCGCAAGAAGACTGCCAGGGCCTATTCTTCCCGGTCTCCTGACAATGTGGGCAGAAACCATGTTCAATTCATCCTCCTTTGCCGAAGCCCTGCACAGTGACGGGCCATCCGCAGGCCTTGCCGAAAAACTGAACCTTTACGGCCGCTTCGTCGGCGCCTGGACGTTCGATGCCACGCGCCATCTCGAAGACGGCCAGGTGCTGACCGGACGCGGCGAGGTGCATTTCGGCTGGGTGCTCGAGGGCTGCGCGATCCAGGACGTATGGATCTTGCCCGCGCGGAACAGTGGCGCACAGAACTCGCTCGGCAAATGGACCTTTTATGGCACGACACTGCGCGTCTATGACCCCGGCGTCGACGCCTGGCATATTTTCTGGAGCGATCCGCGCACCCAGTATTACAGCCGCCAGCTCGGCCGCGCCGAGGGCGACACCATCGTCCAGCAAGGCGCCGACGGCACCGGCGCCTCGGTGCGCTGGAGCTTTTCTCGGATCACCGAAAATTCGTTCCGCTGGCTGGGCGAACGCTCGCAGGACGATGGCGCGACCTGGCGGCTCGAAGTCGAGTTCCTGGCGCGGCGCGTCGCCAGCGCCTGACCTGCACGGTTCCCCCTGACGCCGCTTTGCTCTACCAATGCTGGGATCTCGGGCACGGCCCGGCGGGGAGGGTCAGAGATGCCGAGCTTCGACAGCCTGTTCAACGCCTTCGTCACCATTCTGGTGACCATCGACCCGCCTGGCCTGGCGCCGCTCTTCCTCGCCGTGACGCGCGGCATGAACCGCGAGGAGCGCAACCAGGTTTCCGTGCGTGCCTCGATCATCGCTTTCCTGGTGATGGCGGTGTTTGCAATCGCCGGCGCATCGATCCTGTCGGTGTTCGGCATCACGCTGCCGGCGTTCCGCGTCGCCGGCGGGTTCCTGCTGTTCTTCATCGCCTTCGAAATGGTGTTCGAGCGCCGGCAGGACCGCAAGGAAAAGATCGGCGACGTCGCCATCACCAAGGACATGATCCACAACATCGCCGCCTTTCCGCTGGCGATCCCGCTGATCGCCGGTCCGGGCGCAATTTCAGCGACCGTCCTGCTGTCCGGCTCGTTTCCAGGTTTTGGCGCGCAGGCAGCCCTTGTCGGCATCATCGCGATCTGCCTTGTCATCACTTACCTGGTGTTCGTGCTGGCCGAGCGCATCGACCGGGTCCTCGGCCAGACCGGCCGCTCGATCCTGACCCGGCTACTCGGCGTCATCCTGGCGGCGCTTGCCGTGCAGTTTGTCGCCGACGGCGTCAAGGCGTTGATGGCAGCATGAAAATGAAAGCGGCCTCGCGCTTGATTGCCGAGGCCGTCATTTTCGTTGTCCATCTCGCGCAACGAACCGCCACTGGCGGGCGCTATCCTACTTCGCCGTCGTATCAATAACTTCGAAGTCGTGGGTGATCTCGGCGGTCTTGGCCATCATTGCCGAGGCCGAGCAGTATTTTTCGATCGAAAGATCGATTGCCCGCCTGACCTTGTCATGCGAAAGCGCGCGGCCCTTGACGATGAAATGCATATGGATGCGGGTGAACACCCGCGGCTCCTTCTCCGCCCGGTCGGCATCGAGTTCGACCACGCAGTCCTCGACCGCCTCGCGGCCCTTTTCGAGAATGTGGACGACATCATAGGCCGAGCAGCCGCCAGTGCCGAGCAGCACCAGTTCCATAGGGCTCGGCCCCGGCGTCTTGCCATCCGGTCCGAACGCGGTTCCCAGCACCATCTTGTGACCGCTGCCGGACTCGCCGACGAAAGTGCGCTCCTCGACCCATTTGACCCGTGCTTTCACCTGATACGTCCTTTCACCGCACACCGCTCAAACGCACAACGTCCCGAAAATCCGAGACAGATTTCGGGACGCCAATGCGTGGCCTCAAATAGCTGGGTGTCAGTTGGCGCAGAGCCGCTCGCTCCGAGGGATCAGAACGGAATTTCGTCGTCGAGTTCGCGCGACGAACCACCGCCACCCTTGTTGCCGCCACCGCCGCCGCGATTGAGACTCTCGCCCGGGCCGGACTGGCCGAAATCGGAACCGCGGCTGCTGCCGCCACCGGCATAGCTGCCGACCTGACCGCCCTCGCCCTGCCCGCGTGCGTCGAGCATCTGCAGTTCCCCACGGAATTTCTGCAGCACGATTTCGGTCGTGTAGCGGTCATTGCCGGTCTGGTCCTGCCATTTGCGCGTCTGCAACTGGCCCTCGACATAAACCTTGGCACCCTTCTTCAGATACTGCTCGGCGACCTTGGCGAGTTGCTCGTTGAAGATCACGACATTGTGCCACTCGGTCTTTTCCTTGCGCTCGCCGGAAGTCTTGTCGCGCCAGCTTTCCGACGTGGCGACGCGGATGTTGACGACCGGCTCACCCGAATTCAAACGGCGGATTTCCGGGTCCGCCCCGAGATTGCCCACCAGAATGACCTTGTTGACGCTACCCGCCATGATACTTCTCCGCGCTCATCCGAAACAAATTTTCTCGCTCTCACCTTATAGACTGCGGACATTCCCCGCCTGCCGTGGCTGGCTTTTCCCACAAGGTTTTTGTTCTCTTTTCGTTCTAAAACCATCAATCCGTTTTGTCAAGGAATGTCAGCAATCGATGGGTTCCGCCGTGCCGTTCCATATGGGCGCGAAAAGACTGCTTGCCAAATCAATAAGTGTAGACTTATGCTTTGCTATGATCGAAGCCGAGATTTTTCGAGCGCTTGCCGACCCGACGCGCCGCGCCGTCTACGAACGGCTCGCCGCCGGCGAGATGACCGTATCGGAACTGCGCAGCGGCATGAGCGTGTCGCAACCGGCGGTCTCGCAGCATCTCGCAGTGCTGCGCGGCGCCGGCCTGGTGGCCGAGCGACGAGCCGGCCGCAACGCCTATTATCGCGCCGATCCGCAAGGGCTCGACCCACTGCTTGGCTGGATCGAGCGTTACCGTGCGTTCTGGCCCGAGCGTATCGAACGGCTCAAGGCGGTTTTGAAGGATATGGACCAATGACGGCAAAACAGCATTCAGAAAAACAGCATTCAGACATGACGGCAGACTCGATCGAGTTCGAGTGCGAGCTTCCAGACCCGCCGGAAAAAGTGTGGCGGGCGCTGACGGTGCCGGACCTGCTCGCGGCCTGGATGATGCCGAACGACATCAAGCCCGAGATCGGCAGCCGCTTTGCCTTTGCCAAGGCGGATGCACCGATCGAGTGCGAAATCCTCGACGCCGAGCCCGAACGCCTGCTGCGCTACTCCTGGCGGGAGCGGCCAGCGCCTGGCAACGCTGCGGATCCGCTCACCAGCCCGCGTGACAGCCCAACGGATAGCCCAATGGATAGCCCAATGGATAGCATTGTCACCTTCACGCTCGACCGCACCGTGTCGGGCGGCACGCATCTGCGCATCGTCCACGGGGGATTTGCGCGGGTAGCTACGCCTGCGGTTGCCGGCGCCGGTTGCCGGCTTTCGCTCAACGCACAAAACCCCAGACAGGCCATAGCCGCAAACACGCCTCGCCTCGTCCTGCGCGCGGCCTGAGCAGCACAACGGAGAAAAGCGATGAGCGGTTTTGCCAATCTGGTGCCGATGGTGATCGAGCAGTCGAGCCGCGGCGAACGCGCCTTCGACATTTTTTCGCGGCTGTTGCGCGAGCGCATCGTCTTCATCAACGGTCCGATCGACGACAATGTGTCGGCGCTGGTCTGTGCCCAGCTCCTGTCGCTGGAATCCGACAATCCCGATAAGGAGATTTCCCTCTACATCAATTCGCCGGGCGGCGTGGTGACCAGCGGTTTCGCCATCTACGACACGATGCAGTATATAAGCAGTCCGGTATCGACCGTCTGCATGGGCTTTGCTGCGTCGATGGCCTCCTTCCTGCTGATGGCCGGCACCCCGGGGCGACGCATCGCGCTGCCCAACACCAGCATCCTGCTGCACCAGCCGTCAGGCGGTTTCCAGGGCCAGGCCTCCGACATCCAGCGCCACGCCGAAGGCATCCTCAGGACCAAGCGGCGCATGACCGAGCTTTACGCGCACCATTGCGGTCGCACGTTCGAAGAGGTCGAACGCACGCTCGACCGCGACCATTTCATGACCGCCGCGGAGGCAAAGACCTGGGGCCTTGTCGATCATATTTTTGATACCCGCAAACAGGCGGCTTGAAAGCCGAACGCCATGAGCGATAGCAGCCAGGCCGTTCGGCCAGTTTGATCGCCACCGATCTGGCTTCGGCCAGAGTGCGGCAATACAGTCCGCCGATGTGCAGGATTTCACGCATTTGCTTGAACCGGCTGATTGTCGGTATCGCCGTCGCGGCACGGCGGGCTCCCCTTCTCCCCTTGTGGGAGAAGGTGGCCGAGCGAAGCTCGGGCGGATGAGGGGTGCTCCAGCTTGGCACCAAGAGCACTCCGTCCAACACCCCTTAACCGTCTTGGCGCTGCGCGCCAATCCACCTTCTCCCACAAGGGGAGAAGGCAAGACCGCGCTATTACCACCCCCGGCGATGGCACATCGTCCATCATCGCTGCCACAATGTCAGGAGTGTCGGCATTCGTGCTGCGCTTGCGCCACTGAATCGAATAGCCCCGCCGCTGCTTCCGCAAACGGTCGGGGCTTTCTTGGATCTGAAATCCAATTGCCGGGAGCGCACTGCCGGCTTTCGATCTCGGATGCTTCGCGGGGTTCGGCCGACGATCCGACTAGTAGTCTCTGATTTTCATTGGGATCGGCAGGTCACGGTTTGTCGGGCGGCGCATACGCCTGGCCCTGGCACTTATGCCTGCCGCGGCTCCAACGACATGTGGAGCCTCAAGGGACTGTCCGGTGGAGTCATTCCTCTGCTCTCCTCTTCTGTCCATTGCGACTGGTGTCGCCGAAGCGCATATCGCAAAAGCCTGCAACTCGTGCAGGCCGCCTTAGGCGGCGAGGCCATCGAAAGATAGTCGGCTTCGGTGACGTCTGGAGTCTGACTCCCTGACGCGTAGACGTCAACAGTTGGATAGCCGATTTACCAAAAACGTGATCGCTTGTGTGGCGAATCCGAAATTTGCATCCATTTTGAGCAGCGCGACGTCGGCTGTGGATACGTGGGCGCATTTGTCAGGAGCGTGTTCGGCCTTTGTTCTTTCCGCTTGCTCGCCCACGCGAAAGACGGTTAAAGGCTTGGGTCGAGAGTTCTCTCGAAACGGCGGCGAAAATACCTACATGGGAGATGGCCGGGACAACCCGCCATCCCACGAGATTCCAGATCTGAGGCGGCGAGCGGCGATGGCCGACCATAAATATCTTTCCATTCGCGGGGCGCGCGAACACAATCTGAAGAATGTCGATCTCGACCTGCCGCGCGACAGCCTGATCGTCATGACCGGCCTGTCGGGGTCAGGCAAGTCGTCGCTCGCCTTCGACACCATCTATGCCGAGGGTCAGCGCCGCTACGTCGAGAGCCTGTCGGCCTATGCGCGGCAGTTCCTCGAAATGATGCAGAAGCCTGACGTCGACCAGATCGACGGCTTGTCGCCGGCCATCTCCATCGAGCAGAAGACCACGTCGAAGAACCCGCGCTCGACGGTCGGCACCGTCACCGAGATCTACGACTATATGCGGCTGCTGTTCGCGCGCGTCGGCGTCCCCTATTCGCCGGCCACTGGCCTGCCGATCGAGAGCCAGACGGTTTCGCAGATGGTCGACCGCGTGCTGGCGGTCGAGGACGGCACGCGTCTGTTCATCCTGGCGCCGATGGTGCGAGGCCGCAAAGGCGAATACCGCAAGGAACTGCTGGAGCTGCAGAAAAAGGGTTTTCAGCGCGTCAAGGTCGACGGTGTCTTTTACGAAATCGCCGACGTGCCGGCGCTGGACAAGAAGTACAAGCATGACCTCGACGTCGTCGTCGACCGCATCGTCGTGCGCGGCGATCTGGCGACGCGGCTTGCCGATTCCATCGAGACCGCGCTGAAGCTCGCCGACGGGCTGGCGGTGGCCGAATTCGCCGACCGGCCGCTCGACGCCAGCCAGACCGGCGAGGATTCGGTCAACAAGTCGAAGAACGAGACGCATGAGCGCATCCTGTTCTCTGAAAAATTCGCCTGCCCGGTGTCCGGCTTCACCATTCCCGAAATCGAGCCCAGGCTGTTCTCCTTCAACAACCCGTTCGGCGCCTGCCCGACCTGCGACGGCCTCGGCAGCCAGCGCGCCATCGACGCCAGCCTGATCGTGCCCGACGACAATCTGTCGCTGCGCGCCGGCGCCGTCAGCCCATGGGCGAAATCGACCTCGCCCTATTACGTGCAGACGCTCGAGGCGCTGGGCAAGGCTTATGGCTTCAAGCTCGGCGACAAGTTCCGCGACCTGAGCGATGAGGCAAAGCAAGCCATCCTGCACGGCACCGGCGAGCGCGAGGTCACTTTCCAGTACGATGACGGGCTGCGCTCCTACCAGACGACAAAGACCTTCGAAGGCGTGATCCCCAATCTCGAACGGCGGTGGAAGGAAACCGAATCCGCCTGGATGCGCGAGGAGATCGAGCGCTTCATGTCGGCGACGCCTTGCCCGGCCTGCCGCGGCTACCGGCTGAAGCCGGAAGCGCTGGCGGTGAAGATTGCCGGCAAGCACATCGGCGAGGTCACCGAGCTTTCGATCCGCAAGGCCGACCAATGGTTCACCGAGCTGCCCGCCGCACTCAGCGACAAGCAGAACGAGATCGCGGTGCGCGTGCTCAAGGAAATCCGCGAGCGGCTGCGCTTCCTCAACGATGTCGGGCTCGACTACCTGACGCTGTCGCGCAATTCCGGCACGCTGTCGGGCGGCGAGAGCCAGCGCATTCGGCTGGCCTCGCAGATCGGCTCCGGCCTCACCGGCGTGCTCTATGTGCTGGACGAGCCGTCGATCGGCCTGCACCAGCGCGACAATGCGCGCCTGCTCGACACGCTGAAGCATTTGCGCGACATCGGCAACACGGTGATCGTCGTCGAGCATGACGAGGACGCCATCCTGCATGCCGACTATGTCGTCGATATCGGCCCGGCCGCCGGCATCCACGGCGGCCACATCATCGCGCAGGGAACGCCGCAGCAGATCATGGCCAGCCCCGCCTCGATCACCGGCAAATATCTGTCCGGCGAGCTCGAAGTGGCGACGCCGGCGGTGCGGCGCGAGGCCAAGAAGAACCGGCGCCTGAAGATCGTCGGCGCGCGCGGCAACAATCTGAAGAATGTTACCGCCGAAATCCCGCTCGGCACCTTCACCGCCGTCACCGGCGTCTCCGGCGGCGGCAAGTCGACCTTCCTGATCGAGACCTTGTTCAAGGCAGCGTCGCGCCGCATCAGGGGTTCGCGCGAGCACCCGGCCGAGCACGACCGCATCGAGGGCCTCGAATTCCTCGACAAGGTCATCGATATCGACCAGTCGCCTATAGGGCGGACGCCGCGCTCCAATCCCGCCACCTATACCGGCGCCTTCACGCCGATCCGCGACTGGTTCGCCGGGCTGCCGGAGTCCAAGGCGCGCGGCTATCAGCCAGGCCGCTTCTCGTTCAACGTCAAGGGCGGCCGCTGCGAGGCCTGCCAGGGCGACGGCGTCATCAAGATCGAGATGCACTTTTTGCCCGACGTCTATGTCACCTGCGACGTCTGCCACGGTAAGCGCTACAACAGAGAGACGCTCGACGTCCTGTTCAAGGGCAAGTCGATTGCCGACGTGCTCGACATGACGGTCGAGGAAGGCGTCGATTTCTTCGCCGCCGTGCCCGGCGTGCGCGACAAGCTGGAGACGCTGAAGCAGGTCGGCCTCGGCTACATCCATGTCGGCCAGCAGGCGACGACTTTGTCGGGCGGCGAGGCGCAGCGCATCAAGCTGGCCAAGGAACTGTCGCGCAAGGCGACCGGCAAGACGCTCTACATCCTCGACGAGCCGACCACCGGCCTGCATTTCCACGACGTCGCCAAGCTCTTGGAAGTGCTGCACGAGCTGGTCGACCAGGGCAACACGGTGGTCGTCATCGAGCACAATCTCGAGGTGATTAAAACCGCAGACTGGGTGCTCGACCTCGGTCCCGAGGGCGGCGACGGCGGCGGCGAGTTGGTGGCCTCAGGCACGCCGGAGGATATCGTCCGCGAAAAACGCAGCTACACCGGCCAGTTCCTCAGGGAACTTTTGGAGCGGCGCCCCGGAGGCAAGCGCGAAGCGGCGGAGTGAGTGAAGACTGGCTGGCGTTTGGAAGAACCTTCAAATGAAGATCAGAAGAGCGCTTGCCGGTGATCCTGATGCTGTCGTCCGGCTGACGCAAGCCGTCTTTGCGCCCTACGCCCAATCCGCACCGGCTGACGCTTGTCGACATGGCTAAAGCTGTCGAGACGCTCGCTACGGTCTGATCCATTTCAACTCGGGAGGACGACCATGACTCAATCTGGAAAAATCCGCGCCGGCATGGGTGGCTGGACCTTCGAGCCCTGGGACAAGTCTTTCTACCCGGACAAGTTATCCAAGGCGAAGCAACTGCACTATGCAACCCGGCAGGTGCCAAGCATCGAGGTCAACGGCACCTACTATTCGAGTTTCAAGGAGCCGACCTTCGTCAAATGGGCAAACGAAGCGCCGGACGGTTTTGTCTATTCGCTGAAGGGCAACCGTTTCGTCACCAACCGCCGTGTGCTCGGTGAGGCCGGCGAGTCGATGACGCGTTTCCTGGGATCGGGCGTCGCCGCGCTCGGCGACAAGCTCGGGCCGATCCTGTGGCAGTTCGCGCCAACCAAAAAATTCGACCCGCACGATTTCGAGGCTTTCCTCAAGCTGTTGCCTGAGAAGCAGGACGGCGTTGCGCTGCGCCATGCGGTCGAGGTGCGCAACGACAGTTTCGTCGTGCCGGAATTCGCCGCCCTGGCGCGCCAATACAAGGTCGCGATCGTCTATGCCGACCACGCCAAATATCCAGCAATAGCCGACGTCACCGGCGATTTCATATATGCCCGGCTGCAGACCGGCAGCGACGACAATCCCGACTGCTACACGCCAAAGACGCTCGACGAATGGGCGGCGCGGGCAAAGACCTGGGCCCAGGGCAAGGCGCCGGCCGACCTGCCGCGTGCCGATCCCTCAACCGAAGCGCCGCTCAAACCGCGTGATGTGTTCGTCTACTTCATCACCGAAGGCAAGGCCCGCGCGCCGTTCGGCGCCATGGCGCTGATGAAGCGCGTCACAGGCTGATGTTGGCGGCACATCGCGTCCACCCCTTCGGTCATGCCGCAACCACGACTTCGTTGTAGGCATCGAGATCGACGAAGAACACCTTGGTGAGCTCCGCGATCAGTTCGTCGTGGTCGTATCCTTGCGATTTCAGAATATCGACGGCGGTCACGATGTCGACGCGCTCGGTAAGCCGTCGTTTGTGGTGGTCCTCGACGTAACGTTCCATCGGCTGCCCTGGCCCAAGTGCCCCAAATGCGTTTGAACAACGATCAGATCGCAGGAAGGGGCTGCTTGCACGGAACGTGCCGGCTGAGCCTGCGCCTGATCTGTCGACGTGACTGATACGGAAAGCGGCCGACTCAACAAGGCCAAGTAAAGCCTAGCATGCAATCTTCAGCGCGCCAGAGGCGTTCAGGAACAAAGGCGTTCAGGAAAGACTGGGCGGGCATTCGCGACTTCGTCATCCTTGGGCGCAGCGATGCGAAGCGGCGCGAAGACCCAAGGATCCATGCCGTAGCTTCTGGGCGTCGCCACGGGGCAGAATCCAGGAAAGTGTACGCTGGAAAACGGCTTCTGTTCTTGACCGCTGCACTCTTTGGCTGACTGCACGGCGTGGATCCTGGGGTCTGCGCCGCGTCGCTTTGCTCCTTGCTTCGCCCCAGGATGACGACGGGATGGACCCTACACCGTAAGAAACTTCCTCACATCCGCCCGGTCGAGATCCTCGGCCGGGCCGGTGTGGACGATCAGGCCGCGGTCCATGATGTTGACCTCGTCGGCCAGTTCCCGGCAGAAATCGAGATACTGTTCGACCAGCAGCACGGCGATATCGGCCTGGTCGCGCAGATAGCGGATGGCGCGGCCGATATCCTTGATGATCGACGGCTGGATGCCTTCGGTCGGCTCGTCGAGCACCAGCAGTTTCGGCCGCATCACCAGTGCCCTGCCAATGGCAAGCTGCTGCTGCTGGCCGCCGGAAAGGTCGCCGCCGCGGCGCGCGAGCATCTGCTTCAGCACCGGGAACAATTCGAAGACGTGGCCGGGAATGTTGCGGTCGGCCCGCTTCAATGGCGCAAAGCCCGATTCGAGGTTTTCCCGCACTGTGAGCAGCGGGAAGATCTCCCTGCCCTGCGGCACGAATGCGATGCCCGACCGGGCGCGATCATACGCCGCGCTCCGGTCGAGCGCCTTCCCCTCGAAGGCAACGCTTCCGCTCGTCAGCCGGTGGTGGCCGACGATCGATCTCATCAAACTGGTTTTGCCGACGCCGTTGCGGCCGAGCACGCAGGTGATCTTGCCGGCGCCGGCCTTCAGCGAGACGCCACGCAACGCCTGGGCGGCGCCGTAGTGCAGCGTGGCGTTGGAGACTTCGAGCATGGTCAGCGCCTTCTCCAGCGCTTGAAGAACGAAAGATCGAAATGATGGAACGGAACGCGCCAGACCATGATCATCTCCCCAGATAGACTTCGACGACACGTTCGTCGGCCGAAACGAAATCGAGCGAGCCTTCGGACAGCACCGAGCCTTCGTGCAGGCAGGTGACCTTGACGCCGAGCTCGCGCACGAAGTGCATGTCGTGCTCGACGACGATGACCGAGTGGTCGCGGGCAATATCCCTAAGCAGCCGCGCGGTCTCCTCGGTCTCGGCGTCGGTCATGCCGGCGACCGGTTCGTCGACCAAAAGCAGCTTCGGATCCTGCGCCAACAGCATGCCGATCTCGAGCCATTGCTTCTGGCCGTGGCTGAGATTGGCGGCAAGCTCGTCGCGCTTGTCACCGAGCCGGATGATACCGAGGATGTCGTCGATCCGCCGCGCCTCCGCCGCCGATCGGCGATGGAACAGTGCCGGGAAGATCGAGCGTGGGCCCTTCAGCGCCAGCATCAGGTTGTCCTCGATCGTGTGGCTTTCGAACACCGTCGGCTTCTGGAATTTCCTGCCGACGCCCATCATGGCGATCTCGGCCTCGTCATGTTTCGTCAGGTCCACCTGCCCGTCGAAGTAAACCTCGCCCGAGTCGGGGCGCGTCTTGCCGGTGACGATGTCCATCATCGTGGTCTTGCCGGCGCCGTTGGGACCGATGATCGCCCGCATCTCGCCCTTGTCGAGCACCAGCGACAAATTGTTGATGGCGCGAAAGCCGTCGAAGGAAACCGAGACGCCGTCGAGATAAAGGATGGTGTTGCTCTTCGGCATCGCTCACTCCGCCGGCTGCGGTTCGGGGCCGGATGCGGACCGGTCGCCCGGCGTTCTCGCAGCCGAGCGAACGATCTTCGGCGGTGGCGGGACGGCAGGATCGGTGCCGGCCTCCCCAATGATCGGGTCGGCGATCGAGGCTGCGCGCAGCGCCCTGGCATTGCCGCGCCAGGAATCCCACATGCCGACGATGCCCTTGGGCAGGAACAGCGTGACAGCGACGAATAGTCCGCCCAGCGCAAACAGCCAGAACGCCGGCAGCACGCCGGTGAACCAGGATTTGCCGGCATTGACCACGAGCGCGCCGATGATCGGCCCGACGATGGTGCCGCGCCCGCCGACGGCCGCCCATACCACGACCTCGATCGAATTGGACGGCTCGAACTCGCCTGGATTGATGATGCCGACCTGCGGCACGTAGAGCGCCCCGGCAATGCCGGCCATGACAGCCGACACGGTGAAGGCGAACAGTTTGACGTTTTCCGCCCGCCAGCCGAGAAAGCGCGTGCGGCTCTCGGCGTCGCGCACCGCCATCAGCAGCTTGCCGTATTTGGAACCGACGATCGCCCAGGTGACGAAGACGGCGAGGGCCAGCGTGACGGAGCTGGCCGCGAACAATGCCGAGCGTGTCGCATCCGCCTGCACGTTGTAGCCGAGAATATCCTTGAAGTCGGTCAGGCCGTTGTTGCCGCCGAAACCCATGTCGTTGCGGAAAAAAGCAAGCAGCAGCGCATAGGTCATCGCCTGGGTGATGATCGACAGATAGACGCCGGTGACGCGGCTGCGGAAGGCGAACCAGCCGAAGACGAAGGCGAGCAGGCCAGGCACCGCAAGAACCATGATCGCGGCAAACCAGAACTGGTCGAAACCGTACCAGAACCACGGCAATTCCCCATAATTCAGGAACACCATGAAGTCCGGCAGCAGCGGATTGCCGTAGACGCCGCGCGAGCCGATCTGGCGCATCAGATACATGCCCATCGCATAGCCGCCGAGCGCGAAGAAGGCGCCGTGGCCGAGCGAAAGGATGCCGCAATAGCCCCAGACGAGATCGAGCGCCAGGGCGAGCAGCGCATAGCAGAGATACTTGCCGGTGAGCGCGACGACATAGGACGGCACGTAGAACGCACTCGTCGGCGAAACCGCAAGATTGAGCAGCGGCACGATGATGGCGACCGCCAAAAGGATGAAGATCGTGATGGCGATGCGGCGGTCGGCGCCGGCGGCGAAGAAGCGTCCGGTGATCATGCTTCCACCGACCTGCCCTTCAGCGCGAACAGGCCGCGCGGGCGTTTCTGGATGAACAGGATGATGAGGACGAGCACGACGATCTTGCCGAGGACCGCCCCAGCATAGGGTTCGAGGAACTTGTTGACGATGCCGAGCGAGAAGGCGCCGACCAGCGTGCCCCAGAGATTGCCGACGCCGCCGAAGACGACGACCATGAAGCTGTCGATGATGTAGCCGCGGCCGAGATTGGGCGAGACATTGTCGATCTGGCTGAGCGCCACACCGGCGATGCCGGCAATGCCGGATCCCAAGGCAAAGGTAAGCGCGTCGACCCACGGCGTCCTGATGCCCATCGAAGCGGCCATGCGGCGATTGGCGGTGACGGCGCGCATCTGCAGGCCCCAGGGGGTGCGCTTCATCACATAAAGCAGCACCGCGAACACGCCGAGCGCGAATACCAGTATCCAGAGCCGGTTCCAGGTCACCGCAAGCTGGCCGATATAGAACGAACCCGACATCCACGACGGATTGCCGACCTCCTGGTTGGTCGGCCCGAAGATGGTGCGCACGGCCTGCTGCAGGATCAGCGAGACGCCCCATGTCGCCAGCAGCGTCTCCAGCGGCCGGCCGTAGAGAAAACGGATCACGCCCCGCTCGATGACGAGGCCGACGAGCGCCGCGACCGAGAAGGCGAGCGGCAGCGCGATAACCAGCGACCAGTCGAACAGGCCGGGAAAGGAGGTTCGGATCACCTCCTGCACGACAAAGGTCGTGTAGGCGCCGAGCATCACCATTTCGCCATGCGCCATGTTGATGACGCCCATGACGCCAAAGGTGATGGCGAGGCCGATCGCCGCCAGCAGCAGCACCGATCCGAGCGAAATGCCGTACCAGATGTTCTGGCCCGCATCCCACAGCGCCAGCGTCGAATTGATGTTGGCGATCGCCGCCGTCGCCGCGTCCTTGACCGCGCCTTCGGAATTGGCCTCGACGGCGGTGAGCAGGGACAGGGCGTTGCGATCGCCGCGCCCGCCAATCAGGGCGACCGCCGCCAGTTTGTCGGTCTCCGGCCTGTCGGACACCAGAACCGATGCGGCGCGGGCCTGTTCGAGCAGCGCTTTGACGCTTGCCACGCTCTCGCTGGCGATTGCGGCATCGAGCGGCTCGATGTTTGTCGCGTCGGGCGTCCTGAACATGGTGTCGGCGGCGGCAATGCGCGCGGCCGGATCATTTGCGCCGAGCGTCAGCGTGCCCAGCGCATCGCGGATGGCGCGGCGCAGCGTGTTGTTGACCTTGATCTTGGTGATCTCGCTTTTGGCCGCGTCACCGGATTTTTCACCGCTCAGCGGGTCGAGCAGCTCAACGCTGCCGCCAGCTGCCTTGCCGATGAAAACCAGCGAATCGGCCTTGCGGACGTAAAGATCGCCCTCGGCAAGCGCGCCAAGCGGACGTTCGACGGCAGTATCACCGGTGGCCGCCAGCTCGCGAACGACAGCTTCGGTGGCCGAGAAATTCGAGGCAGTGGCAAATTTGGCAATGATGGCGCGCAGATCCGCTTCGGCAGCGTTCGACGGCGACAGCATCCCCAGGAGGAGCAGCAGCGTCAGGCCGATCGCGCGGGTGAGGATCATCGATTTCTGCGATTCTTGAGGGTTGAAACTTCGCGTCCGGGCGAACTGGAGGAGAGGACGAGTTCGCCCGGACGCGTCGCGGTCCAGGTCGTGGAGAAATCCACGACCGTCAGACCCGGGAGGATCAGTTGGTTCCCTTGCCGCCGCATTTGCCGGTGGCGACATTAAAATTGCCGCAGGACAGAGGCGCGCGCCAATCGGAAATCAGGTCCTTCGAATCGGCCAGATAGTCGGACCACTCGTCGCCCATCACCAGGTCAGGCGTCTGCGAGACGGTCTCGAACTGGCCATCGGCCTGGATTTCGCCGATCAGCACCGGCTTGGTGATGTGATGGTTCGGCATCATCGTCGAATAGCCACCGGTCAGGTTCGGCACCGAGACGCCGATCACGGCGTCGATGACCTTGTCAGGATCGGTGGTGCCGGCCTTCTCGACCGCCTTCACCCACATGTTGAAGCCAACATAATGGGCTTCCATCGGGTCGTTGGTGGTGCGCTTGTCGCTCTTGATGAACTTGTGCCAGTCGGCGATGAACTTGGCGTTCTCGGGCGTATCGATGCTCTGAAAATAGTTCCAGGCGGCGAGATGACCCACGAGCGGCGCGGTATCGAGACCGGCAAGCTCTTCCTCGCCGACCGAGAAGGCCATGACCGGGATATCCTCGGCCTTGATGCCCTGGTTGCCAAGCTCCTTGTAGAACGGCACGTTGGCGTCGCCGTTGACCGTCGAGACGACGGCGGTCTTCTTGCCGGCGGAGCCGAACTTCTTGATCGCCGCGACCTCGGTCTGCCAATCCGAGAAGCCGAACGGCGTGTAGTTGACCATGATGTCTTCGGCAGCGACGCCCTTGGCTTTCAGATAGGCTTCGAGGATCTTGTTGGTGGTGCGCGGATAGACGTAGTCGGTGCCTTCAAGCACCCAGCGCTTCACCGAACCGCCGTCCTCGCTCATCAGATAGTCGACAGCCGGAATTGCCTGCTGGTTCGGCGCCGCGCCGGTGTAGAACACGTTGCGCTCGCTCTCCTCGCCCTCATACTGGACGGGGTAGAACAGGATGTTGTCGAGTTCGCTGAACACCGGCAGCACCGACTTGCGCGACACCGAGGTCCAGCACCCGAACACCGCCGCGACCTTGTTCTTGGAGATCAGCTCGCGCGCCTTTTCGGCGAACAGCGGCCAGTTCGAAGCCGGATCGACGACGACCGCTTCGAGTTTCTTGCCGAGCAGGCCGCCCTTTGCATTCTGCTCTTCGATGAGCATCAGCATGGCGTCCTTCAGCGTCGTCTCCGAAATCGCCATGGTCCCCGACAGCGAGTGGAGGATACCCACCTTGATCGTGTCGTCAGCCGCCCTGGCCGGGACGCTCATCAGCAGGCCGGCCGTGACCGCGCCTGCCGAAAACATTTTTGTTATTGTCGAGAAACTGCCCCGCATATTTCAAAACTCCCTGACTGGTTAATCGCATCGCGAACAGACCATGCAACGGCTGTGCCAACCGCAGGAGCAAAATCAAGCGGGTCTGGATTTCCTAGCCCTATCAGCCGGTTAATATATTAGCCGCCAAAGATAAGCGCCGCTGCCAGTGCTCTGCTTGAGAAAAAGTCCCCCGCTATCGCCCAATTTTTGATCACTCGCGAATTAATGCATGAATTTTGAGCAAAAGACGGCGAACTGTTGTGGCGCTGCAGGAAAATGGGGCAAGATCGATCTTCAAAAGAGCGACCGCATGACCTCCAGGATTTCTCGCATTTTCAGCACCATGCTTCTGGTTGCGGCAACCGGCAGTGCCCGCGCCGACTTCACCGATGGCAAATTGCCGGACGGCACCTATCACTGCGAAGTCTATCTGCTTGGCATGTTCCTCAGCCTTGGCGACATCACCGTCAAGGGCAATGTCTATAGCGGCCCGGTGAGCTTCGGAACCGCCCGGCAGGGCTACAACTATCAGATGAATGCAAATGGCGAGATCACCTGGTTGGGCCCGTTGGGCGGCTACACGACCGGCGGCAACTCGATCTCGCTCACACAAGCCACCCTGGACGGCCAAACCAGCCCGTCCTTCGACATCATCATGAAGCAGCCTGACGGCGCCTTCACCGCCTCGACCTGCACGAAGCGTTGAACGGCCGACAAGAAAGAGGCGCGAAACCTTGTGAGGTTCCGCGCCAGCAGGCAGTCGGGAGGCTATGGCTAAATGCTTTTGGCCGACATTTGTCCGGCAATGTACTCGGCCTGACGGATCGCCAGCGACACGATCGTCAATGTCGGATTTTCAGCCCCGCCCGTGGTGAACTGGCTGCCATCCGACACGAACAGGTTCTTGATATCGTGCGCTTGGCCATGCTTGTTGACGACGCCGTCGGCCGCCTTCTCGCTCATCCGATTGGTGCCAAGATTGTGGGTCGACGGATAGGGTGGCGTCGGGAAGGTCCGCGTCGCCCCGACCGCCTCGTAGAGCGCCGAGCCCTGTTTGTAGGCGTGGTTGCGCATCGCCGTGTCGTTGGTATGGTCGTCGAAATGGACGTCCGCCACCGGCATGTCGTGCTCGTCCTTGATATCGGCATGCAGCGTGATGCGGTTTTCCTCGCGCGGCATGTCCTCGCCGACGATCCACATGCCGGCCATGTGGTCGTAGTGGTCGAGCGCCGTGGTGAAGGAACGCCCCCAGCCGCCGGGATTGAGGAAGGCGGCCATGAACGGCAGGCCGAGCGACAGCGTCTCGAGTTCATAGCCGCCGACGAAACCGCGCGAGGGATCGTTGCGGGCCTCATCGCGGATGATACCGGCCATGGTGGTGCCGCGATACATATGCACCGGCTTGTCGAAGATGCCGTAGACCGAGCCGGTGGTGTGGCGCATGTAGTTCTTGCCGACCTGCCCCGACGAATTGGCAAGGCCGTCGGGAAACTGGCTCGACGCCGAATTGAGCAGCAGCCGCGGGCTCTCGATCGAATTTCCGGCGACCGCGACGATGCGGGCCTTCTGTTCCCTCAGTCTGCCGTCCTTGTCGGCATAGACGACCCCGGTTACCTTGCCCGACGCATCGTGGTTGATCTTGATGGCCATGGCATTCGGCCTGACCTCGAGATGGCCGGTCGCCTCGCCCTTGGGAATTTCGCTGTAAAGCGTCGACCATTTGGCGCCCCATTTGCAGCCCTGGAAGCAGAAGCCGGTCTGCTGGCAGGCATTGCGGTCGTCGCGCGGCTCGGAATTGATTGCCATCCGGCCGGTGTGGCACTCCTTGTAGCCGAGCTTGTCGGCGCCGGCCTTCATCACCTTGAAGTTGTTGTTGCCGGGAAGGCCCGGGATGTTGCTGGTGAGCGTCACGCCTAGCTTGTCTTCGGCCTTTGCGTAGTAGGGCTCGAGCTCGGCAAGCGTGATCGGCCAGTCGAGCAGGTTCGCGCCTTCCAGTTTTCCGTAGGTCGAAAGCGTTTTGAATTCGTGCTCCTGAAAGCGCAGCGAGGCGCCTGCCCAGTGCGTGGTCGAGCCGCCGACCGCCTTGACGATCCACGCCGGCAGGTTGGGGAAATCCTTCGCCACCCGCCAGTCGCCCGAGGTCGTGCGCTTGTCCGTCCAGGCGAGTTGGGCGAATGAATCCCACTCGTCATTGATGAAATCCTCGTATTCGTGACGGGCGCCCGCCTCCAGCATGACGACATCGACGCCCTTCTGCGCAAGTTCATTGCCGAGCGTGCCGCCGCCGGCGCCCGAGCCGATGATGACGACCACGCCGTCGTTGTTGAGATCAAATGGTGCTGCCATGGTTTCCTCCCATGATGTCTGTTGTGTGCGGTTGCGACGACGGGGCTCAGAGCCACTCGATGTCGTCGAACCCGCGCGCCATGTAGCCGCCCTTGGAGTAGGATTCGCCCTCGTAGCCGAAGATCGGCCAGACCTTCTTCTGGTTGTAGAGGCCGACGACAAGCCCGCCGCGGACGGCCTGGAAGAACGGCGTGTCCTCGATATCCCTGAGCACCGCAACGCGCTGCTCCTCCCAGCCGAGACCGGTGTAGCCGTCCTTGCCCGATTTCAGGTCGAGATCGGCGATACCCTTTTCGACAAGGTCCTTGTGGGCAGGGTCCTTGCCGGCCTGCTCATCGTGCGCCTTGACGGCGATTGCGTAATATTTGTCAGGCACTTGGTCGTGCGGGTAGATGTCGCGCGCCATCTGGATCAGGGTCGCCATGGTTTCGGGCTTGAGCGCGGATGTTTCGAGACCCCAGGCATGTTCCGGGCTGATGACGGCACTGCCTGAAATGACCAGCAGCGCGCCGACACCGCCGCGCTTCAGTAGCTCGCGGCGCGATAGAACCGGCTTCGTTTCATGGACCGGCTTGCTCTCATAAATTGTGACCAATTGTTCCTCCCTTGCTTGCTGTCTGCACCCGAAGGTGCCCTGGCTGGCGCCGCGCTGGCCGGCGCGGCCGTCGTATCTCCTATTTGAACCGGCCCTGACGCTGCAGGACCTCGATCTTGTAGCCATCGGGATCCTCGATGAAAAAGAAGCGTGCGAGCAGCGCTCCGCCGCGGTTGAACTCGACGATCTTCTTCGGGATCAGGCCAAGCGCGCCGAGCCGGTCATGCTCGCTGTCCAGATCGGCGACCGAAACCGCGAGATGGCCGTAGCCGTCGCCGAGCGCATAAGGCTCCTGGCGGCCCTTGTTGACGGTGAGCTCGACCTCGAGCTCCGCCTCGGCATTGCTCAGATAGACGAGCGTAAAGGTTTCGAAATCGAGCCGTTCGGCGACGTCCAGTCCAAACGCTTTCCGGTAGAAGTCGACGGACCGGGCCTCGTCGAGAACCCGGATCATGGTGTGGATCGCCTTCGCCAAATGACACTCCGTGCGGTAAGCGCGATGTGCGCGTCGGCGTGATTATGCGCGGGTTGCGGCAAACGTGGTGGCAGCCGATTACCACGCGCTAATCTAACGACGGGGAAAACCGCTTAAGGACGAAAGTCCGATTGCTGTTTTCCGCTTTCCAGCTGAAGATAATTGGCCACGACAAGGCACTGCCAAAGGCGCGAATCACTGCTGATTGCGCCCAAAATCAATAAGAACGGCCAGATCAATAAGAACGGGAGGTAACGATGTGCAGGGTTTTTGCCGGGCAGGATCCGGAAGGCTACCGGCAGATCAACCGGTCGATTCGTATCGACGGGCATTCGACCAGCATCCAGCTCGAGGCGACGTTCTGGGCATTGCTCGACGAGATCGCCGACAGCCAGGGCCTGACGACGCCGAAATTCATCTCGAAGCTCTATGACGAGGCCATCGAGATCAATGGCCAGATCCCGAACTTCGCCTCGATGCTGCGCACGACCTGTGCTCTCTATCTGCGCGGCCATCGGCCCGGCATCGAAGAACACACGGCGCCGAAGCGGCAGGCAGCTTAACTTTCGACCGCGACATCGAGCGCCAGGCGGGTCATATCGGTGAAGAGCGCCTGGCGTTCGGAATAATCGGTTTGCTCGCCGGTCACCACATTGTCGACGACAGTCAGCATCGACAACGCCCTGGCGCCGAAATGCGCGGCGATGCGATAGAGCGCGCTGGTCTCCATATCCACGGCCAGCGCGCCCTGTGCCTGCGCTTCGGCGAAGCGGTCGCGCCCCTTGGGGTGATAGAATATGTCGCTGCAGATGGTCAGTCCGGCCTGATGTTCGATGCCGATTTCGGCAGCCCGGGCCAGGGCTTGGGAAACCAGCTCCGGATCGGGTCCGGCATCAGCACCATAAAGCCCAAAAACCTGGCCGCTCTCGGCACTTTCACCCCGCACCGCTTGCGAGATCACTAAACTGCGCAATTTGACCGCGGCAGTCAGGGCACCACAGGTACCGGTGCGGATCAGTGTCCTCACGCCATGGAAGTCCAGCAATTCATGGGCGTAGATCAGGAACGACGAGACGCCGATGCCGGTGGACTGGATGCTGACGGGCTTGCCGCGAAACAAGCCGGTAAAGCCGAGGGCCTGCCTTCGACGGTTGACGCAACGCGGCGCCTCGAGAAAGGTTTCCGCCATCCATTCGGCACGCTGCGGATCGCCCGGCAACAGCACTGTTGCCGCATAATCACCCTTGCCTGCCTCGTTGTGCGGCGTCACGGCATGCTCCCCAAAACCCGCCGTCTGTTTGGCCCCATAATCATGGCAGTCTCACGCCATTTCGCAAGTGCGAATTAGTGAGCCCTAAAGCGCGTCGCGTTTGACCGGCCTCATGCGGCGCGCTTTAGGTTGTCGTTTTATGCATGTCGTTATCGCAAAACCGCTGCACACTTTTGCGCGACATGCATTAAGATTCCAGCACGTCCTTGACGATTGTGGCCAGTTGCTTGAGCGAAAACGGCTTCGGCAGGAAACCGAAATGCGCGTCTGCCGGCAGGTTCTTGGCGAACGCGTCCTCCGCGTAGCCGGAAACGAAGACGAATTTGATGTCCGGCTGCCGCTTGCGCAATTCGCCAAGCAGCGTCGGCCCATCCATTTCCGGCATCACCACATCGGAAACGACAATGTCGATCTTGCCGCCGAGCGCCTCGAAGATTTCCAGCGCCTCGACGCCCGAGGACGCTTCGTGGACGGTGTAACCGCGCGACGTCAGCGCCCGCATGCCGCCCATGCGCACGGCATCCTCGTCCTCGACGAGCAGCACCGTGGCCGAACCTGACAGGTCTTTGGCTGCGTCGGCGACCTTTGCCGGTGCAGCCGGCGCCTCGCCGGGCTCGCCTGCCGTTCTCGCCTCAGCAATGTAGCGCGGCAGGAAGATGCGGAACACCGATCCTTTGTCGACCTCGGACTCGCAGAAGATGAAGCCGCCTGTCTGCTTGATGATGCCATAGACCATCGACAGGCCGAGGCCGGTGCCCTTGCCAACCTCCTTGGTGGTGAAGAAGGGTTCGAAAATCTTCTTGAGCACTTCGGGGGCGATGCCGCTGCCTGTGTCTTCAACTTCGACCACCACATAATCGGCAGGCGCAAGTTCGCGGTAGGGAAGGCTCTTGCTCTCCTGTGTGGTCACGTTGCGGGTGCGCACGGTGAGCTCGCCGCCGTTCGGCATCGCGTCGCGCGCATTGACCGCCAGATTGACCACCACCTGCTCGAACTGCCCGATGTCGACCTTCACCGGCCACAGATCGCGGCCATGATCGACCTTCAGCTTGATGTCGTTGCCGACCAGACGGGCCAGCAGCATCCGCAGATCGGCAAGCACGTCGGTCAGGTTGAGCACCTCCGGCCGCAGCGTCTGCTTGCGCGAGAAGGCCAGAAGCTGCCGCACCAGCGAGGCCGCCCGGTTGGCGTTCTGCTTGATGTTCATGATGTCGGGGAAGGACGGGTCCGACGGGCGGTGATTGGTCAACAACAGGTCCGACGCCATGATGATGGCGGTCAGCACATTGTTGAAGTCGTGTGCGATGCCGCCGGCAAGCTGGCCGACCGCCTGCATCTTCTGGCTTTGCGCCATCTGGCCCTCGAGCGCCTTCTGCTCGGTGGTCTCGACGGCGTAGACGATGGCCGATTCTTCGGCGCCCTCGCCGGTGCCGTCGGCAACCGCGTTGACGTAGAAGCGCATGTGCCGTTCTTCATTGCCGGGCAGCAGCGTATCGATCGGTTCGATATCGGCCTGCCGTTGTCGCGCTTTTTCGAACGCCGCGGCAAAGGCGGGGCGGTCACGCTCATGGATCACAGTGTCCAGCCGCACGCGCCGATCGACCGCGTCCCCGTCGACGACGGAGGAAAACAGCGACAGGAAAGGCGCGTTGGTGCGCAGGATGCGCCCGCGGTTGTCGACGGCCGCTATTGCCATCGGCGTCGAATTGAAGAAGCGGGTGAAGCGGATCTCCGAGGCGCGCAGATCGGCGGAAGCGTCCTCGCCTTGCGTCCGGTTGAGCACGATGGTGCGCGTCGGACCGTTGGCGCCCTCGCGGCTGGCCGAAACCCGATGCATGAAACGCACGGGCAGCGCCTCGCCCTTCACTGTCGTCAGATCGAGATCGATGACCGCATTGCGGGTGGTGCCGGGATCGGCCTTGACCGAGCGGACCAGCGCCATGCCGTCGCCGGCGACGATCTCCGCAAGCGTGACGGCACCAGGCGTGAAGCTCGTCAGGTCGATGCCCAGCCACTCCGCAAGCGTGGCGTTGATGTAGGTGACGCGGCCTTCCTGGTCGGCCGAAAAGAAGCCGGCAGGCGCATGGTCGAGATGGTCGATGGCCTCCTGCAGATCAAGGAAGAAGCGCTCCTGCTCGGCCCGTTCTTTCGAGATGTCGGCGAGTTGCCAGGCGAGCAAGGGCAGCCGCTGGCCCGGAACGCTGAAGGCGCGGGCGCGGACACGGTACCAGCGCGCGCCCGGCTCAGCGCCGGGTCGAATGGATTGGGCAAGCCTAAACTCACCGTCGCCGGGCTGGCCGTCGCGCAGGCCGGAGGCGAGCCGGTATATGGTCACCGAGGCCTCGGGAACATCGGACAGCAACCCTTCGACGGTCTTTAGATCCGCCGCAGAAGCCGCGCCCGTCATCTCGGCATAGGCCCGATTGGCGTAGACGACACGACCCTTGGTGTCGGTGACCAGGAGGCCTTGCGACATTGAATCGACGAAGGCTTTCGACAGCTCGTCACTCGTCGAGCGCGGTGTGATCTGCACGAAGCCGATGGCGGTGGCGAACAGGAAGCCGACACCGATCATCGCAAGCACGCCAAGCATTCCAAGCAGGAATGGATCGCCAAGACGTTCTCGGAAAAGGCCGAAAACGATCGCCGCTCCTGTCAGCACAACGATGAAGACGATGAGCCGGGTGACCGCGCCCGGTCGCGTGTTCTGGTCGACGATCGGTACCGGATAGAAATCGCCGCGCGCTTCCTTGGCCATGTGCCCCCTGCTCGTGAAGTCCGGTACTTGCCCCTGCCCGGTTGAATCACATTCTCAGGGTCCGGAAAAGGCCTTGGCGGCCACTGTCCGCTAAAAATGACACCCGTTCGGCGCCTGGTGCGGCGAATCCGAAATTCGCATCATTCCTGGTCCGACGCGAGCGAATTTTGGATTCATCACGCCAGCAACTTGCTGAAAATCCAGCGTCGTGGATTGAAGTGGGGACGCTGACGCCCTCAATTCGCAGGAGCTTGAAATCCACCACATGGGTGTTTCAAGCTGTTCACGAAGCGCGAAACGTAACTTGCAGTCGCGTGCCGCAACAGTCTAGTGTCGCGTCTTCTTCGAAAGCTGATTTTGGGTGCACCAATGCTGCAGTGGCTGGATAGCGTGGCGGGTCCCGGTTATGCCGCGGCGATCCTGTGGACCGTTGTCGCGCTTGTCCTTGTGGTCATCGTTCTCCTCATCATCAAGCTGGTCCGCAATCTGACTTTTGGAACATTCGTTGCCGGCGGCAGGAACCGCAAGACGCGGCTGGCGGTGATGGACGCCACCGCAGTCGACAGTCACCGCCGGTTGGTGCTGGTGCGCCGCGACGATATCGAGCACCTGCTGCTGATCGGCGGCCCAACCGACGTCGTCGTCGAACGCGACATCAGGCTGTCGGCGCTACGCCGTCCTGCACTGACCGGAGATGGCGGCGGCCATCAGCCGGCACCGCCGCCGCGCGCGCCGCAACCGGCTCCCGCGCCAGTGAGGCAAACACCGTCTCCGCAGCCGGCAAGCAACGCCCCAACGCCGGGCCGGCCGCATCAGCCCGCCCCGGCGCCGAGGCCAGCAGCGCAAAGCCCTCAATCGACGACCATCACGCCGCTGCCCGCCTACACCAATGCCGTTCGGTACGCGCCATCGCCGGCAAGACAGGATTCCCCGGCAAAGCCGAATTCCCCGGCAAAAGAGGATTCCATCGACGATACGCTGATGAGGGAGCTCGAGGTCCCGTTTGATGACCCGCACCCCGCCAAGCCGGCGGCGAAAGAGCCGTCGTCTCTCGATGACGAGATGACGAAGCTTCTCGGCGAGTTGTCCAGCCAGAAGAGATAACCGGCCAACAGCCAATAAAAAAATGGCCGGAGACCGGCCATGACAAATTCGCTGGCTGCTTTTAGACGCTTCGCCCGCTTGGACGCTTCGCCCGTGCTTCAGTCGTCGCGGTAGACCTTCTCGCGGCGTTCGTGGCGCTCCTGCGCCTCGATCGACAGGGTCGCGATCGGACGCGCATCGAGCCGCTTCAGCGCGATCGGCTCGCCGGTTTCCTCACAATAGCCGTAAGTGCCTTCATCGATGCGCTGAAGCGCAGAATCGATCTTTGAAATGAGTTTCCGCTGGCGATCTCGGGCGCGAAGTTCGATGGCGCGGTCGGTTTCCGAAGAGGCGCGATCGGCGAGATCGGGGTGGTTGGCGTTTTCCTGCTGCAGGATTTCGAGAGTTTCGCGCGCTTCGCGCAGTATGTCGTTCTTCCAGGTGACGAGCTTCAGGCGAAAGTAGGATTTCTGCCGCTCGTTCATGAACGGCTCGTCTTCGGAGGGTACGTAATCGGCGGTAACGATGTCGTTCATTCGACTCACCCAGACAGCCCCAAATTTGGCGCCTATATATTCACGGACCGAATGCTGCACAAGCGCAATCGACGACAGATTCACGCAATTGTTAATCTCGGCCAAAATGCCATGGGCCGCATCATTCGCATGAAGGGCGCGACCGAATTCGCGTATGATTCGTTAGGTTTGTAGGGCGCCGGCCATTGTGCGCAAGGCGTTTCTCATGACTAATCCCGCAGCGCCTTTTGACGAGTTTCGGTGTTTGGCACAAGCGAGGGACCGGTGAGCAAGCTTTATCTGCTGAGGCATGCGAAGGCCGGATGGGCCCTGCCGGGCATGCGCGATTTCGATCGTCCGCTCGACGCATCCGGCGTCGCCGACGCCGAAACGATTGGTGCGGTCATGCGGGCCTGCAACTACATTCCGGACCTGACCCTTTGCTCGAATGCAAAGCGAGCGCGCCAAACGCTTGAGGGCCTGGCCGGTCACACCGATACGGGCCGGGTCCTGTTCCTGGAGACGCTCTACAGCGAGGATGCCGCCGGCTATCTCAAGCTCATCCGCGGCAATGGCGAGCCAGGCTCGCTGCTCGTCGTCGGCCACAATCCAATGACGGAAGATCTCACCATCGCGCTTTCGGGCGATGGCGAGGAGGCTGCCAGGGGAATGCTGAACCACGGCTTCCCGACCTCCGGCCTCGCGGTCGTCCGTTTTCCAGGCAGTCTTGCCAACGCCGCGCAAGGCACCGGCTATCTCGAAGCCTTCCTGTCGCCGGCCGATATCTGACGCCTTTTCAAACGTAGCGTGGTGGATTTGACGTTCCTGCCACTTCAATGGCGTCAGCGTTCAGGAACTTCAAATCCAAAACCACGCTAGAAACGATGGTTTGCCAGTGTGACTTAGAATCCGAAATTCGCTCACTGCGATGCTCCAATGTACTGCGAATTTCGGATTCGCCACACTAGCCGCCAGCGCCTATATCGGGCAGGACCGAAGCCCCGAGAGACCGCATTTTGGCATCATCGCTAACCACTTTCACCGACGAGGCGAAGATTGCCCTGGATACGCTGTCGGGGCGCGCTACCGGGCTTTTTTCGCCATCGCTGCGGCTGGGTGTTACCGGCCTATCCCGCGCCGGCAAGACGGTGTTCATCTCAGCCTTTGTCCACAATCTGATCCACGGCGGGCGGTTGCCGCTGTTCGAGGCGCAGAAATCGGGGCGTATTGCCCGTGCCTTCCTCGAAGAGCAACCCGATGACGCCGTGCCGCGATTCCAGTACGAGGACCACATCGCGGCCTTGGTCAACGACCGCCTGTGGCCGGATTCGACACGTGCCATTTCCGAGCTGAGGCTTACCATCGAATATGAATCGGCCTCCGGCTGGAGCCGCATGTTCTCATCAGGCAGATTGTCGATCGATATCGTCGACTATCCTGGGGAATGGCTGCTTGACCTGCCGCTGCTCGGCAAATCCTACGCCGATTTCTCACGCGAAGCCTTTGACATGGCCGTGCTGCCGGTGCGCGCCGACCTTTCGCAGGAATGGCGCGCGCTCTCCGCCGCAATCGACCCGAATGCCGACGCCGATGAGATGACGGCGCGACGCCTCGCCGAGAGCTTCGCCGCATATCTCAAGGTATGCAAGCTCGACGAGCGGGCGCTTTCGACCCTGCCACCCGGCCGTTTCCTGATGCCCGGCGACCTTGAGGGCTCACCGGCGCTGACCTTCGCGCCGCTGCCGGGGCTGAGCGAGCGGCGGGCGCGGCCCGGGTCGCTTCAGGCGATGATGGAGCGGCGCTATGAGGCCTACAGGACGCATGTCGTAAAGCCGTTCTTCCGGGAGCACATCACGCGCCTCGACCGTCAGATCGTTGTGATAGACGCGTTGCAGGCCTTGAATGCCGGGCCCGGCGCGATGGCCGATCTCGAACGTGCGGTGACCGAAATCCTCGCCTGCTTCCGCCCCGGCCGCGGCAATTTCCTGACCGACTTTTTTTCAAGGCGCATCGACCGCATATTGGTGGCGGCGACAAAGGCGGACCATCTGCATCACGAAAGCCATGACCGGCTGCAGGCGATCGTGCGGCGGCTCGCCGACCGCGCCGTGGCGCGCGCGAATTTCACCGGCGCCAATGTCGACGTGGTCGCCCTGGCGGCGGTGCGAGCGACCCGGGAAGGCACGGTCAAGCAAGGCCGCGAAACGCTGCCGGTCATCATCGGCACACCGTTGAAAGGTGAAAAGATCAACGGCGAAACATTTGATGGCAGAACAGAAACAGCCATATTTCCCGGTGACTTGCCGGAGAAAATTGATGCAGTGTTCGATGTCTCCGGACCAGACCGTCAGCAGAACCCGGGCCATCGGCAGAACCCAGGCCATCGGCAGGCCAATGAGGACCCGGCGATCCGTTTCGTGCGCTTTCGCCCGCCAAAACTCGAACGCACTGCCGAAGGCGTCACGCTGTCGCTGCCGCATATCAGGCTCGACCGTGCCCTGCAGTTCCTGATCGGAGATCATCTGGCATGACCGCGCCCCGGAAGCCGGCGGCATTTCGCATCGAGCCGGAAGCCCCGCCAAAGCAACAGGCGGCCCCGCGCCAGCCCGACGCCGCTGCGGCGAGAAAACCACGCACCGTGAACGCTGACCTTGCCGTCGTCACGCCGGCGGAAATCGACGTTTTCGACGAGCCGGACATCATCGCCGCCGAACCGCCGCCGGCGACCGCGCCGCGGAAGCGTTCGATATCAGGCAGCCTGTTCTTCGGCGCATTGGGCGTTCTGGTTTCGCTGGCCCTCGGCCTTTGGACCGACCAACTGATTCGCGATCTGTTCGCGCGTGCCGAATGGCTGGGCTGGGTGGCCGCCGGCATGGCCGTGATCGCGCTGCTCGCGCTTCTGGTCATCCTTGCCCGCGAGTTCCTGGCGATCGCCCGCCTCGCCGAGGTCGAAAAGCTGCAGAAGCTGGCGCTCGACGCCATCGCCCGCGACGATCCGAAAGCCGCTCGCGCCGTGGTCGACGAATTGTCGGCCTTTGTCGCGGCCAAGCCCGAAACCGCGGCCGGCAGACGCGCCCTGGCAGACTTGCGCGACGAGATCATCGACGGTGGCAATCTGGTGCGCCTGGCCGAGACCGAAATCCTCGGTCCCCTCGATGCGCGCGCCAAGGTGATGATCCTCGAAGCGGCAAAGCGTGTATCGCTGGTGACGGCGGTCAGCCCTCGCGCTCTGGTCGACGTCGCCTATGTCGTGTTCGAATCCGGCCGGCTGATTCGCCGCCTGTCGGAGCTTTATGGCGGCCGGCCGGGCACGCTGGGGTTCTTCCGGCTGGCACGCAGCGTTCTCGCCCATCTGGCGGTGACCGGCTCGATTGCCGTCGGCGACAGTTTCGTGCAGCAGATCGTCGGCCATGGCCTTGCCGCCCGGCTCTCGGCAAAACTTGGCGAAGGCGTCGTCAACGGCATGATGACGGCGCGCATCGGCATTGCTGCGATGGAGACCGCAAGGCCCCTGCCCTTCAGCGCCGCGAGGCGGCCCGGCATGGGCGATTTCCTGTCCGCGCTGACATCATTTGCAACCAAAAAGCAGAAGGAAACATCCGCTTCCGACACCTGACGACCGTCTCCGACGCGGCACGTCCTGGTGGCGCGCCAAGGGATGCTGCAACACGTTTGTTTTGCCCATGATCCCAGCGCAAATCGCGTCCGATTTTCGGGGTCATCCGCAACCGGTGACGAAGCATTAACCAATCTTGTTCATGGTCGGACGGGTTCCAAACCAGTCTCTTTGTTGCCGGGTGTCGTCGATGAAAAGCGTGATCTTGTCTAGCGTCCTGCCCATGGCAGTCGTGGTTTCAACAACCGCCGGCATGGCCGAAAAGACCTTTGCGGCAGAACGGGACAAGAAGTTCTTTCAATCGGTGAAAGGCGAATGGGTCGGCCCGGGGGAAATCGTCGCCGGCAAATACAAGGGCACGAAATTCACCTGCAATTTCACCGGTTCGACGCCGGACGGCAAGATCGGCATGTCGCTCGACGGCGGTTGCCGGGTCGGCATGTTCACCCAGCAGATGTCGGCGACGATCCAGCACAAGGGCCGCGAGGGCTACAAGGGCAGCTTCATGGGCGGTGCCGCCGGTTCCGGTCTCGACATCATCGGCGGCAATGTGGTCAGCGCCAACAAGGTCGTCTTCACCATCAACCGTAACCAGTTGCGCGGCGTCATGCAGGCTCTTGTCCCCAACGACAATTCGATGACAGTGACGGTTGCGGTGCGCGTCGACCAGCAATTGGTGCCGGTCATCGGCATGAAGCTGAAGCGCGTCGATACGCTCGAAGTCGGCTCCATCGCGCCGAACTGAACGATCGTCTGCGCATCCAGTGAAAATGCAACGCGCTGTGCAATTTAGTGAATGGTGAATGGTGAATGGAATTAGATATTCACTACAGACTACTGAGTACTGAGTACTGAGTACTGAGTACTGAGTACTGACTACTCACTACTCACTACTCACTACTCACTACTCACTACTCACTACTCACTACTCACTACTCACTACTCACTAATCACTACTCACTATTCACTATTCACTATTCACTATTCGCTATTCACTATTCACCAAAAAAAGCGGCAGCCACGGCCACCGCTTCTTTTAGCAAAACTCAAATCGATTCTCAGGCCTTGATGGCGGCAGTCAGCTCGTCATAGGCCTTGCAGGCCTCCTCCGCCGTCGTCGCGCCCTGATACTTGGTTGTGACCGCCTGGACCTTGGCGGTGAGATCGGCTGCCTTGGCCGGATCCTTGGTAATTGCCTCCTGAAGGGCTGCGGTCATGTCCTGGGCCTTCTTGGTCAGCATTTCGGTGGTGCAGCCCGGCGCCTTCGAGCAGGCCGATCCGGCAAGCGCCGCGATGCCAACGGCAACAAGCAAAAATGTCTTCATGTCAGTCGTCTCCCTCAAAAAAAGGCGGCCGACTTGATCGTCATCCGCCCCTCACGGCCAAGGCCGCGGCGTCCTTAGCGCCCGATTTCTGCAACACACAACGCAGCCGGTGGATAAAGTTGTGGAGCGCGCCTGCAACACTGCTGCACCAGTTTCCGGATTCGGACTGTTCGATCTCAACCGAAGCCCCTATCTTTGCCGCTCGATGCCGCAGCACGTGCAGCGGTCCCTAGAGAGAACGGAACGGCAGGCATGGCGGCAGAAGCAGCGGGCAGCGATTTGATCCACGTCGTGGCGCTGCTCGCCGCAGGTGTTGTCGCCGTGCCGATCTTCAAGCGCATCGGGCTTGGCTCCATCCTCGGCTATCTGGCGGCCGGCGTGGTCATCGGCCCGTTCGGCATCGGCATCTTTTCCGAATCGGAAGCCATTCTTCACGTCGCCGAGCTCGGCGTCGTCATGTTCCTGTTCATCATCGGGCTGGAGATGCAGCCGTCACGGCTGTGGGGCCTCAGGCGAGAGATCTTTGGCCTTGGCGCATTGCAGGTCGGCGTGTGCGCGCTGTTGCTGACCGGGGTCGGACTGGCGGGAGGTTTTCCGGTCTCGCAATCCTTCGTCGCCGGCGCCGGTTTCGTGCTGACCTCGACGGCGATCGTCATGCAGCTTCTGGAGGAACGCGGTGAGATGGCCGCGCCCAAAGGCCAGCGCATCGTCTCCATCCTGCTGCTCGAAGACCTGGCGATCGTGCCGCTGCTGGCGCTGATCGCTTTCCTGGCACCGGGCGGCGCCGATATGAGCTTGACGCAGCGGCTGACGGAGGTGAGCATCGGTCTTGCCGCCATCGTCGGGCTGGTGCTGGCCGGGCGTTACCTGCTCAATCCGTTCTTCCGCATCCTGGCGGATGCCCGCGCCCGCGAAGTGATGACCGCCGCCGCCCTTCTGGTCGTTCTGGGGTCGGCGCTTGCCATGCAGCTCAGCGGCCTGTCGATGGCGATGGGCGCTTTCCTGGCCGGCGTGCTGTTGTCGGAATCCACCTTCCGCCATCAGCTCGAGGCCGACATCGAACCCTTCCGCGGTGTGCTGCTCGGGCTGTTCTTCCTCGCTGTCGGCATGTCGCTCGACCTGCACGTGGTTGCCCAGAGCTGGCGGCTTGTCGTCATCTACGTCGTCGCCTACATGGTGATAAAGGCGATCGGCATCTATCTCGTCGCCCGCATCCTCAAGACCGGCCACCGGGAGGCGCTCGAGCGCGCCGTCTTCATGGCGCAAGGCGGCGAATTCGCCTTCGTTCTCTATTCCGCCGCGGCGGCGGTCGGCATCATCGACAGCCAGGCTAACGCGACGCTGACGGCGATCGTCATCATCTCCATGGTGCTGACGCCGCTGGCGATTCTGGCATTGCGGTATCTGACGCCACGCGACGAGCAGTCGCTCGAAGGCGTCGACATCGCCGATGGCCTGACCGGCAGCGTGCTGATCATCGGCTTCGGCCGCTTCGGCCAAATCGCCAGCCAGCCGCTTCTGCTGCGCGGGATCGACGTTTCGATCATCGACAATGAGGTCGAGATGATCCAGGCGGCGGCCGATTTCGGTTTCAAGGTCTATTATGGCGACGGCACGCGGCTGGACATTCTGCGTGCCGCCGGCGCCGGCCGCGCGCGCGCCGTGTTGATCTGCGTCGACAAGCCCGATGTCGCCGTCCGCATCGCAAAGCTGATCAAGGCGGAGTTTCCCCTGCTCACCGTGCTGGCACGCGCTTTCGACCGCGGAACCGCACTGCAGTTGATACGTGCCGACGTCGATTTCCAGATTCGCGAAACCTTCGAATCAGCGCTTGTCTTCGGCGGCTCCACGCTGGAAGCACTGGGCGTCGACCCCGAGGAAGTCGCCGAGGTGATCGAGGACGTCCGCCACCGCGATTCCGCCCGTTTCGAGTTGCAGCTCGCCGAAGGGGTTCGCGCCGGAGCGCGCTTCCTCAAGGGCAATATCGGCACACCCATTCCGACACCGCTCAGCCAGCCGCGCCGCTCCGGTCAGGCGCTCAATGAAGAAACCGCCGGCGTTCTGCACAAATCCGAGCCTGCCGACTAAACATTGGAGAGCAAACAGATGATCGAACTGGACGAGCGCGCGCTCTCCGTCACCAAATTCTGGCGTGACGCCGGGAAAGATGCATGGTTCGAGAAGAATGACGCCTTCGACGCGGAGTTCCGCAACTGGTTTCTCGAGCTGCATTACGCTGCCGCGCGGCGTGAATGCGACGGATGGTCGGAGCATGCCGAAGGCTCACTGGCGCTGATGATCCTGCTCGACCAGTTCCCGCGAAACTGCTTTCGCGGCACCGGCCATATGTATGCCACCGACCCGCTGGCAAGGCATTTTGCCGAAAAGGCGATCGCCGCCGGCCAGGATCTGGCGCTCGACGAAGAGCTTCGCGTCTTCCTCTATTTGCCTTATGAGCATTCGGAGCATCTCGCCGACCAGCTCAAATCGGTGGACCTCACCACCGCCAAAGCCCAATCCTATCTGAAGTATGCCGTCGAGCACCTGGAGATCATTCAGCGCTTCGGCCGTTTTCCGCATCGAAACAGGATGCTTGGCCGCGAGACGACGCCGGAGGAACAGGTGTTCCTCGACGGCGGCGGGTTTTCCGGCTGAGCTCAGTGCATCGGAGCCAAAAATGGTTAGAGGTTTTGGTTCGATGCTTTAGGTCAGCCACCAATCCCGGCCGGACGACAATTGCTCGATGCCGGCGCTGTCGAGAGCGGCAAGCCGCTCTGCCACGCTTCTGCCGTCGACGGTGAGGTCAGGCGCGATCTCGGCCAGCGGCGCAAGAACGAAGGCGCGCTCCAGCATGCGTGGATGCGGCACTTCCAGCCCGGTTTCGTGGATGATCCGATCGCCGAACACCAGAATGTCGATGTCGATCAGCCGTGGACCCCAGCGCTCCTCGCGCACCCGCTTCAGCCTGCGCTCGACGTCGAGACAGAGATCGAGCAATGCATGTGGCGCGAGCACGGTCGAAATTTCGGCGGCCGCATTGAGAAAATCCGGCTGGTCGAGCTTGCCCCAGGGCGGCGTGCGGTAAAGCGAGGAGACGACAACGACGCGCGTGTTCCCGTCGGCGTCCAGCATGCGCAGCGCCGCGCCCATCGACCTTGCCGGGTCGCCGAGATTGCCGCCAAGGCTGAGGTAGACCGTGTTATTGGGGCCAGGCAACGGTCACCTCGACATGATCGAGCACGCCGGGCACCGGCGCGTTCGGCTTGCGCACAGTGATCTCGGCCTTTTTTATCTGGGGAAAGCGGGCTGTCAGCGCCCGGGCCACCTCCAGCGCCAGCGCTTCTATCAGAAAACGCCTCTCCCCGGTGATGATCTTTTCGATCACCCCGAAGGCAATGCCATAGTGGACGGTATCCTCAATGGAATCATCGACCAGCGCGCGGCCGGGTTCGACGGTGAGCGCAGCGTCGACATAGAAACGCTGGCCGAGCGTCTCCTCCTCATCCAGCACGCCGTGCCGAGCGAAGAAGGCGCAATTTTTCATGCGGATGATATACATCGCTCAGCGTCCTGCTCGATTGGAGCGATGCGCGCCCGCTTGGGTACTACGCTCTAAGGCCTTTGATCTACGCATTTCGATTTGCGGGCTATTCGGCGGTTTCACGCGCCAGCATAGCATCCGCAACCGCCAGCGCATCCACATTGATTGCGACATCGTGGACGCGAAAAAGCCGCGCGCCCTTGAGCCTCAGTATGACGCTCGTCGCCGCTGTTCCGGCGTCTCTGGCCGAGGCGTCGCGGCCGGTGACGGCGCCGATGAAGCGCTTTCGCGATGTACCGGCCATCAGCGGAAAGCCCAAGACATCGAGCTCGGAAAACCGTGCCATCAGGTCGAGATTTTCCTCCGCGGTTTCCTTGGCGAAGCCAAAGCCCGGATCGAGCACGATCTGGTCGTCGGCAACGCCGCTTCGCCGGGCGATTTCCAGGGACTTCCCGAGGAAGAAAAACTGATCCTCGATCACGTCGGGCAGTTTTTGCCTGTCACGCCCGGTGTGCATGATGACAAGCCCGGCGCCGGTTTCGGCCGCGACCCGCGCGATGCCCGGTTCGCGTTGCAGACCCCAGACGTCGTTGAGGATATGCGCGCCGGCGGCGACGGCAAGCCGGGCGGTGTCCTCGCGATAGGTGTCGACCGAAATCAGCGCCTCGCCGAGCCCGGCGAGCGCCTCGATGACAGGCAGCACGCGGGCCTGCTCTTCCTCGAAGGCTACCGGAGATGCGCCGGGGCGTGTCGATTCCCCACCGACGTCAATGACGGAGGCCCCCTCTTCCACCATCCGGCGCGCCTGGGCGATCGCCTGCTCGGGCGCGACGAACAGTCCGCCGTCAGAAAAACTGTCCGGCGTGACATTGAGGATACCGACGATCACCGCCTTGCCGCCAAGGTCGAGATGGCGCCCATGCGCCAGCTGCCATCGCCCTGTCGTCATTGTCGATAAACCATGTGTGATCCACCAAAGATCAATTCCGTTGCGTCGGCAACGGCCGTAGCGCAAGGTAGGCAAAGAGGCAACATGATGAAACGATCCCTGCTTTGCGCCCTGATGCTTGCTTGTTCCGCCTTGCCGGCGGGCACGGCGAATTTGGTGAAGACATATAGCTATTTCAGCATCGGCGGCAGAACGCTCGATGATATCGGATCCCAGCTTACGAAACTTGGACCTCGGGTGAAAAGCACCGGGATGCGGCATCCAGGCGCCACGCAGATGGCGTTCACCACCCGCGTCAGCTATGCGGAAAGATCTAACTCCTGCGCGATTGCCGACGCCGATGTCACCGTCAAGGTCAAGGTGATCCTTCCCGAGTGGCGCCGCCCGCGCAAGGCTGATGCCGGCGTAAGGCTGTTTTGGGATACATTGTCGGCCGACATTAAGCGTCATGAGGACCGCCATGTCGAGATCGCCAAGAACCATGCCGGCGAACTCGAGGATGCGCTGAAGGCGACCCACCCGCGCAAGACGTGCCAGGAGGCCAAGGCCAAGGCAGCGGAGATCTCCGCCGCTATTCTTGCCAAGCACGACCGCGCTCAGATGCAGTTCGATCGCGTCGAAACCATCAATTTCGAAAGCCGCATCCTGCGGCTGCTGCGCTATCGCATGAAGCGCATCGAAAACGGCCGGCTGCCGGGTTAGCTTCGGCCAGACGGTAAGGGCGATTCTCGTCGAGTAAGAGACTCAGCCGGCGACGCCGAGCTTCTTCTGCAGGCTGGTCGATGACGTCGTATACTGGAATACGATGCGCTCGCCGGGGCTGACGATGCGCTTGGCCGCCTGCGCCATCAGCGCGACCTCATGGAAGCCCGACAGGATCAGCTTCAGCTTGCCGGGATACCAGTTGATGTCGCCGACGGCGAAGATGCCCGGTACCGACGTCTGGAATTTCTCGGTGTCGACCGGGATCAGGTTCTCGTGAAGATTGAGCCCCCACTCGGCGATCGGTCCGAGCTTCATGGTCAGCCCGAAGAACGGCAGCAACCGAGTGCACGGCACCTCGGTGTCACCGTCGGGTCCCTTGATGGTCGCCGCCGAGAGATGGCCGTCCGTGCCGGTCAACCCGGTCACCTGCCCGACATGGAAATCCAGTTCCTTCATCTCCTGCATGGCGTACATCTTGTTGACGCTGTCTGGCGCCGCGCGGAACTCCGGCCGCCGGTGGACCAGCGTCACGCTCTTGGCCACCGGCTGCAGGTTCAGCGTCCAGTCGAGCGCCGAATCGCCGCCGCCGACGATAACCAGGTCGTGGCCGCGGAATTCCTCCATCCGGCGCACCGAGTAGAAGACGCTCTTGCCCTCATAAAGCTCGATGCCCGGAATTGGCGGCCGCTTCGGCTGGAAAGAGCCGCCGCCGGCGGCGATAACCACAATCTTGGCTTCAAACACCTCGTTCTCGTCGGTGATGACGCGAAAGCTGCCGTCCTCGAGCTTTTCGAGGCTCGAGACCATGCGGTTGAAGGTGAAGTCGGGCTTGAACGGCGCGATCTGCTCAAGCAGTCTGTCGACCAGGCCCTGGGCCGAGATCGATGGCCAGCCGGGAATGTCGTAGATCGGCTTTTCCGGATAGAGTTCGGCGCATTGCCCGCCGGGCCGATCGAGTATGTCGATCAGATGGCATGTCATGTCGAAGAGGCCGAGCTCGAACACGGCGAACAGGCCGACGGGCCCCGCCCCGACAATCAATACGTCCGTCCTGATGATATCGGTCATGAATGCGCCTTCGATGCGCATGACCCCGAAAATCGGAATCGATTCTCGCCGGGGATCCTGCGCCAAATCACCGTGCTACAGCGTGCTTTGCGTGGTCCAGGGAACGTGCGGCGCTGTAGAGAACGGCGCGACACTGCATGACCATTGGCCCGCTGCCAAGCCGGCGCCGGAAAAATCGGCTATATCCCCCGCTTAAGCCTCCACGCTTCAGCCCTGGCGGGCGGGCACGCGCACAACCAGGCCGTCGAGAGCGTCGCGCACCTTGATCTGACAGGAGAGCCGTGAGTTCGGCTGGACGTCGTAGGCGAAGTCCAGCATGTCCTCTTCCATCGCTTCCGGCTCGCCGACCTCCGCCGTCCATGCCTCATCGACATAGACATGGCAGGTCGCGCAGGCGCAAGCGCCGCCGCATTCGGCCTCGATCCCCGGCACGGCGTTGCGGATCGCGTTCTCCATGACGGTCGAGCCGTTTTCGGCATCCACGTCAAAATGTGTGCCGTCATGGGCGATGAAGGTCAGCTTGGTCATTTGTCACCTGAAGGGAGTCCCAGCCGAGATAATCACTCCCGCAGACAAGTCAACTGCGGCGCGAAAGCGGCGCTCCATGCCGTTTTTTTCGGAAATGGGTTTAACGGCTGATGGCGGCGACGAAATCGCGGACTTCTTCGATCAGGGAGCCAAGCCGCTTGAGGGTATTGGTATCTTCAGGTTGAAGTTCGATCGCGCCGGCGCAATCGGCAACAGCGAAGGCGCCGACGCCGCGCGCCGAGCCTTTCAGCCCGTGCGCCAGGAGCAGTCTTTGTTTCACATCGGCGTCGACGATCCTGTCGCGAACCGACAATGCCTGCTGCACGAACAGCGCCAGCACCTCCTGTTCGAGGCTGCGGTCGCCCATCGTCTGACGCGCCAGATGCGCCAAGTCCACGGGCCGCGACCCGGCCGTTCCCGACACATCGCCGCCGGGCATCGAGAAGGCAATGCCGTTTTCGCCACGCATGACTCTGCAACTCCGTTCTTCCAGCCGCCAAAAATAGGCAGCCGCCAAAAAATAGGCCCATCCTGTGGACGACGGGTTAACGATTGGCCCGGAAAAATGTTGCGATAGGGGCGCCGGAATCACAGTTCTGTTAACCTTATATTTAAAGTTTTACGTATCGCACCGAATGCGTGTTTTCTTTACCCCGGTGTGTCATTACGATACGAAAGGTCCATTTTCAGCCTCTTGCGTGGGACACGAAAAGCAAAATCACAAGTCCCGCGGCAGCTTGTACAGGGTAGCGAAGGCATGGCGAAGAAAACAACGACGACAAGAACGCTCGACAACGACGTAGCCAGGGAACTCGAAAAAGCACTTGAAATCGATCTGAACAGCGATGCCGACGGCGACCTCGACATCGCCGCGTCGATGGAGGATCTGGAAGCGCAGATATCGCAGGCGGCCGACGAGTTGGCACGCGAGGGCCGTGACCAGGATGCCGAGGCTGTCGCCAACCAGAACCAGGATGCCGAGCCTGTCGCCAACCAGAATCAGGATGCCGAGCCTGTCGTCAACCAGAGCCAGAATGCCGAGCTTGCCGCCAATCAGGACCAGAAAGCCCAGGACCAGAGAGAGGCGGCAAACGCCAAGCAGGCTGAACCGCGCCCTGCTGAGCTGCGCCCTGTTGAAACGCGCCCCGTTGAAATGCGCCCTGTCGAAACGCGCAATGGCACGCAGTCGGCCGGCTTCACGCCGGCCAACGATCCTCGTCAAAAAGATTACAAGACGCTGCTGCACACCCTCAATCGGCGTGCCTCGAACACGATCTACTGGGTCGTGGCGCTCGTTTCGCTCGCCTGGGTCGCGGGCGCCGGTGCATTGGCAAACCTGCTGTTTGGCCCAGGCATTTGGCAAATCCGCACGCCCGGCCAGTTTTTCGCCCGTCCCGAACTGATTGGCCTGGCAATCGCTGCGATCCTGCCGGTCCTCCTGTTCTGGGCGTTTGCAGCCATGATTCGCCGCGCGCAGGAGATGCGCATCGCCGCTCAGTCGATGACGGAAGTGGCTTTCCGCCTGACCGAGCCGGAGCAAATCGCCCAGGATCGCGTCATGATGATCGGGCAAGCCGTGCGCCGCGAGGTTGCGGCCATGGGTGAAGGCATCGAGCGCACGCTTGCACGTGCCGTCGAGCTCGAAACCCTGGTCCACAGCGAGGTCAACCAGATCGAGCGCTCCTATTCGGAGAATGAATCCCGCATCCGCTCGCTTGTCGACGGGCTGGGCAGCGAGCGCGAAGCGGTGGTCACCCACGCCGAACGCGTGCGCGCCTCGATCACCGGCGCGCATGAGACGCTGAAGGACGAAATCGGGGCTGCCAGCGACATCATTCGCGACAGCATCCTCAACGCCTCGACCAACCTGTCGATGACCATCACCAATTCCGGCGACACGCTGATCGACAGGATCAACCAAAGCTCGCTGTCGATCTTCGATTCGGTGGAAGGCCGGCTCGAATCCATCACTGACCGGCTGTCGACCTCCGGCGAGGCCTTCGCCAGCCTTCTCGACACACGCATTGCCAAGCTGACGGAGACGACCGACGGCCTCACCCGGTCGCTGACCGATCTGCTCGACGATCGGACCTCCGGCATGGTGTCGCTGCTCGGCGGCGCCGCACGCACGCTCAACTCCGAATTTGAAGCCAGCCTTGACGGCATCGAGCGGACGCTGGCCGAACGCGGCCAGGTGCTGATCAGTGAGTTCCAGACCCGCGCCGAAGCGCTGGACACCGGCACCCAAAAGCTCAACGCCGCGCTCGAGGCCCGCGCACGCCAGATCAACGAGACCCTGGTCGAGCGCGCGCGCGAAATCGCCCATACCTTCCAGGAGAGCAAGGAGACGCTTTCGGCGATGATCGATCAGGGCAAGACCCAGATCGGCGCCGACATGGCCGACATCGTTTCGTCGACCTCGTCGATGCTCGAAGCACGCGCCGGCGATTTCGCCGGCCGCATGGAAGCGGCCCGTCATGTGGTGTCGCGCGCCTTCGACGCCGACATCCAGCGGCTTGCCGATGCCCGCGTCGGCATCGAGGAGGCTGTCGAGAACCACAGCCGCAAGCTTTCCGAAAGCCGCGAACACATGACGGCGGCCATGCAGGCCGATCTGGAGAAATTCGCCGAAAGCCGCGCCGGCATCGACGCGGCTGTCACCGACCAGGTGCAAAAGCTTTCCGAAGGCCGCAACCTGATCTCGCGCGCCCTGGAGGAGGATCTGCGCAAGGTCAACGAGTCGCGCGCCGCCATCGATGCGTCGCTCGGCAGCCATCTCGAACGGCTCGAAGAGGGCCGCAGCAGGCTTTCGCAGGCCTTGAATGAAGACTCCGGAAAACTTGTGCAAGCCCGCACGATCATTGACGAAATGGTTGCCGGCCATGTTGGAAAGCTCGCCGAAGGCCGCAGCATTCTTTCACGCGCTCTCGATGCCGATCTCGGCAAGCTGGCCGACAGTCGCGCCAGCATCGACGGCCTGGTCGCTGGCCAGGTCGAGAAGATCGCCGAAGGTCGCGCCTTACTCGCCAAGGCGTTGGAAACCGACATTGTCGGCATCAAGGGTCTCATCGAGACCCATTCCGCCAAACTGGCGGAAGACCGCAGCGAGCTTTCGCGTTCGCTCCAAGACGACCTGTCGGGCATCCGAGGCCTGATCGAGGACCATTCGGGCAGGCTCGCCGACGATCGCAGCCTGCTTTCGCAAACGCTCGAGGCAGACCTTGCCAAATTGGCGGAAAGCCGGTCGAGCATCGACGGGCTGGTCGCCGGTCAGGTCGAGAAGCTGGCCGAAGGCCGCAACATCCTCAAGCGCGCGCTCGAATCCGATCTCAACACGATCAAGGAGGTCATATCAGGCCAGTCCGAAAAGCTGGCGGAAGACCGTGGTCAGCTCTCGAAGGCGTTGGAAACCGACCTGCAGAGCGTCAATGGCCTTATCTCTGATCACATGAACAGGCTCTCCGAGGACCGTTCAATCCTGTCGAAGGCGCTCGAAGACGATCTCGCCAAGCTGGCGGAAAGCCGGTCGAGCATCGATGGGCTGGTCACCGGGCAGGTCGAGAAACTGGCCGAAGGTCGCGACATCCTCAAGCGCGCGCTCGAATCCGATCTCAACACGATCAAAAGCGTTCTATCAGACCAGTCCGAAAAGCTGGCGGAAGATCGTGGTCAACTGGCGCGAGCGTTGGAAACCGACCTGCAGGGCGTGAATGGCCTTATCTCCGATCACATGAACAGGCTCGCCGAGGACCGTTCAATCCTGTCGAAG